>JANNDW010000240.1:0-25966 GCA_031378125.1 Methylibium sp.
CAACTGACCGCCGACGGGCGCTGGGCGTTGGGCTTTGCCATCAACGGCACGCAGCGCGAAGTGGGCCTGTTCCTGGCGCCGCAACGCACGCTGCTGGCCGGCAAGCCGCAATGGAAGCGCATCCTGAGCGCCACCGATGCGGTCACCGGCGTGGCCTACTTCGATGACACCTTGTACATGGTGACCTACAAAGGCGCGCAGCGCTCGCAGGTGCTGGCGATGAGTCTCAAGTCGCCCGACCTTCAATCCGCCCGGGTTGTGGTACCGGCGTCTGACCGGGTGGTGGTGAACGTGGTCGCCGCCGCCGACGCGCTGTACATCGAGACGCGCGACGGCAACGTCAAGCGCCTGTTCAAGCGCGCCTATTCCAGGGACGCGGCGGCCGTGGAGGTACCGCTGCCGGTGGCAGGATCGTTCGAACTGGCGGGCGACGGTGTGACCTCGGCCAACCCGGCGTTGCCCGGTGTGGTGATCGACTTGCAGAGCTGGAACCGGGCGCGCCAGGTCTTCACGGTCGGGGCCGATGGCGCGGCGGCCAACACTGGCTTGCAACCCGCTGGCCCGTTCGATTCGCCCGCCGACATCGTGGCCACCGAGGTCAAGGTCAAGAGCCACGACGGTGCGATGGTTCCGCTGTCCATCATCCACCGCAAAAACCTCAAGCTCGACGGCAGCAACCCGACCCTCCTGTACGGTTACGCCAGCTACGGCATCACCGAGGAGCCGTTCTACAGCGTGAGCCGGCTGGCCTGGCTGGACGCCGGTGGCGTCTACGCGGTGGCCAACCCGCGCGGCAGCAGCGTGTACGGGCAAGACTGGTACAAGGGCGGCTTCCAGACCACCAAGCCGAACAGCTGGAAAGACTTCATCGCCTGCGCGGAATATTTGATCGCGCAGAAGTACACCCAACCGTCTCGGCTGGGCATTCTGGGCGGCAGCGCGGGCGGCATTCTCGTGGGGCGCGCGATGACCGAGCGGCCCGATCTCTTTGCGGCGGTGATTCCTGCCGTCGGCGCGCTCGACGGCGTGCGGTTCGAGACCACGCCGAACGGAGTTCCCAATATTCCGGAGTTCGGCACGGTCAAGAACGAGGCGGGCTTCAAGGCGTTGCTGGCAATGAGCACCTATGCCAACACCCGGCCCGGCACCGCTTACCCCGCGGTGCTGTTGACCCACGGCGTCAACGACCCGCGCGTGGAAGTGTGGCAAAGCACCAAGGCGGCGGCGCGGCTGATGGCCGCCACCTCCAGCGGCAAACCGGTGCTGCTTCGGCTCGATTTCGATGCCGGCCATGGCATCGGCAACACCAAAAAGCAGCAGCTGGCCGAGCGCGCCGACATGTTCGCCTTCATGCTGTGGCAGATGGGCGTGGCCGGCTATCAGCCGTAGCGCCACCCGCTTGGGGGACGCCATGTTCCCCATTCGGCGGGAAGCGCATGCATGGGGCGCGGCGCGATAATCTGGTTGACCCAACCACTCATCCCGGAGCGCAGACCATGGCCTCAGTCAACAAAGTCATTCTCATCGGCAACCTCGGCCGCGACCCCGAGGTGCGCTACACGCCGAACGGCAACGCGATCTGCACGATCAACATCGCCACTTCGCGCGTCTGGAAGAACAAGGAATCGGGTGAAAAGCAGGAAGAAACCGACTGGCACCGCGTGGTGTTCTTCGATCGCCAGGCCGAAATTGCGGGGGAATACCTGAAGAAGGGCCGGCCGGTGTATGTGGAGGGGCGCCTGCGCACGCGCAAGTGGCAAGACAAGGAAGGCAAGGACGTCTACACCACCGAAGTGGTTGCCGAGAACATGCAGTTGTTGGGTGGCCGCGAAGGCATGGGCGGCGGTGCGGGTGCCGAAGAAGGCGGCGCAGCTTACAACGAAGGAGCACAACGCTCGCCGCCTGCGCCGGCTTCGCGCCCGGCCGCTTCGGCTGCCGCCAAACCCGCGCCGAAGTCATCGACCGGCTTCGACAACATGGACGACGACATTCCGTTCTGAATGCCTGCAATGGTGGTGCGCCCGGCTGGGATCGAACCAGCAACCCCTGCCTTCGGAGGGCAGTACTCTATCCATTGAGCTACGGACGCGCAGGCGTTGAATTCTAGCAGCGCACCCTGGGCCGAGCAGGCCCTGCCGGGGCACGGGCTCTATAATTCCAAGGTTTTGGCTGGGCTGTTTTTGGGCTCGGCCGGGCTGACAAAGCCACTTGGCAAGTTCAGAAACAAGCCAGCGCAACCCCGCCTTCACCGCATCTCGCATTCGAGGACCCCATGAGCGACGCTCACAACACACAAGACCACGACAGCCCGCACGAAGGGCCGATCAAGACGCCGAAGCAGTTGATCCTCGCAGTGTTTTTCTCCTTTGTGATTCCGATTGCCGCGATCGTGCTGCTGGTCATTTATGTCACGACGAGCTACCGGCCGGCGGCCGGCACGCAAAGCCTGGGGGCCGAAGCGGTTGCGCGGCGCATCCAGCCGGTGGGCCGGGTCGAAATCAAGGATGCCACCGACCTGGCATCGCTGAAGACCGGTGAGCAGGTCTACCAGGCCCAGTGCACCGCATGTCACACGGCCGGCGTGGCCGGCGCCCCGAAGTTGGGCGACGTGGACGGCTGGGCAGCGCGCATCAAAACCGGCTATGAGGCTCTGTTGACCTCGGCCCTGAAGGGCAAGGGCGCGATGGGCGCACAAGGCGGTGGTGATTTCACCGATCTGGAGATCGGCCGCGCGGTGGTGTACATCGCGGCGAAGGCGGGCGGCAAGTTTGACGAGCCGAAACTGCCTGCGGCAAGCACTGCCGGCGCTGAAAAAACGGCTGCCGCGACCGCTGCCATGGCCGCTGCGCCTGTAGCCCCCGCAGCAGCCCCGGCCGCCGCGGCGGCGCCAATCCAGGCGGTGGTGGCAACCACCGCTGCCGTTACCGCCAAGAGCGATGCGGTGCCCGCGCTCTACACCCAGATTTGCGCGGTGTGCCACATCGCCGGCGTGGCCAACGCACCCAAGACGGGAGACAAGGCGGCCTGGGCCCCTCGCCTGGTCGCGGGCATCGACGCCTTGACGGCCAGTTCGATCATGGGCAAGGGCGCCATGCCGCCGCGCGGTGGTTCGCAAGCCAGCGACGCGGAGATCAAAGAGGTGGTGAGCTACATGGTCAGCCAGGCGAAGTAGACAGCGCTGTAGTGCAGGCTCAAGACAGGCCGACAGCCGCGCCGGGTCGATCGCTGCCGGGCTGAGCCGGACGCGAGGGCCCACCTGCGCGCGGCCTGGCGCCTACGAAGGCCCACGCTCTGCGTGGCTTGGGCTGAGGCGATAGCCAAAACGTTCCGGCAGGGCCGCGGAAGGCGACTCTTCAACCGTCCACAGGCCGCTTTCGATGGCGTCGGCCGCGGCCTCCATGTCCAGCGTGTGCACGATGCCCAGCCCGAGTTCGGTGGCCACGAACAGGCGGCCGAGTTCATCGACCCGGGCCCCGCGGTAGCTCGCCGCCAGGCCGGTGTGGCTCTCGATGCGCAGCGCGCCGGCGTTGTCCGTTTGCAGCCGCCACACCCACGGCGCCGCTTCAAGCTCCACGTACACCCGCTGCGGGCCGTTCTGGAAATACCAGCATCCGCTCGCATCGCTGGCGTAGTTGCGCTCGATGAATTCACGCAGCTTGTCGTGCAGGATTCGGCTGCCTTTGACTTGCGGAAACGGCCCGGCGGCTTGCGTGCGGTCGTCGCGCATGTACCACTCGCCGCGCGCGTCCAGCGCCAGCCAGCCGTAGCAGTGCGGTACGTTGGGCCATTTCTTCAGCGCGGCCTTGACGATGTCGTCCATGCGCCGATTTTCACTCAGACCAGCTCAGAGTTGCGCCTGCATCCAGCCCATCACCGCATCGGGCAGGGTCAACACGTGGCCCGGCCAGCGCCCGCCCGGAAAGCCCACATGCCCGCCATGCGCCGGTTGCCACAGCGTGACATGCCGGCCCACCCGATGCGGGCGCGGCAAGGACCTCGCCGGCACGAACGGGTCGTTGCGGGCGTTGAGCAGCAGCGCCGGGATGTGGATGTGGTGCAGGTGCGGCTGGGCCGAGCCGCGCGCCCAGTAGTCCTCGGTGTCGCGAAAACCGTGCAGCGGCGCGGTGAACACGTTGTCGAACTGATACAGGTCACGCGCGGCCAGCATCCGTTCGCGGCTGAACAGGCCCGGGTGCTGCGCCAGCTTGCGCAGCGCCTTGGCCTTCATGGTGCGCAGGAACATGCGGGTGTAGACCTGCCGGTTGAAGCCGCGCCCGATGCTGTGCCCGCTGGCGGCCAGGTCGATCGGCGACGACACAGCGCACACCGCGCGCGCTGTTGCGGCGGCACTGTCGCCGGCTTCTTCGGCCCAGCGCAACAGCGCGTTTCCGCCCAGCGAGATACCCACCGCAACCACCGGCCCGGACTGCCCGGCGCGCAAGCGCTGAAGAATCCAGGCGATCTCCTCGAAATCACCCGAGTGGTAGGCGCGCGGGGCCAGGTTGAGTTCACCCGAGCAGCCGCGAAAATGCGGCACGCAGAAGCGCCAGTGGTGGTCGCGCGCCCAGTGCGCAAAGGCTTGGGCGTAGTGGCTCGCCGAAGTTCCTTCCAGCCCGTGGAACAGCACCAGCAGCGGGGCCTTTGCGTCCTCGCCCTGCCAGTCCACGTCGATGAAGTCGGCGTCTGGCGTGGCCCATCGTTCGCGCCGGTAGCTGGGTGCCGGGCCGTCGAAGCGCCTGGAAAACAGCGCGGGCCAGATGGATTGAAGGTTGCCGCCGGGCAGCCACCAGGGCGCGCGGTAGGCTTGCATCACGGAGGTCGGCATCAATGAATCGTCGAGCCGGCCTCGATCATTTCCTGCATCTCGCGTTGCGAGCCCGGGCTGGCGTGGTGGGCCACGAGCCGCCAGCCGCGCGCGGTTTGCAGGTAGACATTGGTGGCGATCACCCAGGCCGAATGCGGGCCCTCGTCCGTCATCACACGCACACGCTCCAGCACACTGTGCACGGCGCATGCCGGGCCTTGGAAGCGCCGCACCTTCTCTGGCTGCGCGTCGATGGCGCCATTGCCGAAGATGGCCTCGAACGCGGCCCGAATGGCCAACGGCCCGACCATCCGCGGCCCGCCCGGGTGCACGCAAAGAATGTCGTCGTCGTCGGCCCAGACCGCCATCAGCGCCTCGATGTCGCCATGCTGCAGCGCTTCATAGAACTGCTGTTCGACATCGTCGGGCGACGACGGCGCAAGCGGTGGTGGCTTGAGGCGCGGCATGGCGGTTTCGCGCTCAGCTGAACACCACGGTCTTGTGCCCGTTGAGCAGCACCCGGTGTTCCACATGCCAGCGCACCGCGCGCGCCAGCACCACACTTTCCACGTCGCGGCCCACCGCGGTGAAGTCTTCGGGATTGAGCGAATGGTCCACACGTTGCACGTCCTGCTCGATGATCGGGCCCTCGTCGAGTTCGGCGGTGACGTAGTGGGCCGTGGCGCCGATCAGCTTGACGCCGCGGCCGTGCGCCTGGTAGTACGGCTTGGCGCCCTTGAAGCTGGGCAAAAAACTGTGGTGGATGTTGATGGCCCGGCCCTTCAGGCAGGCACAGAACTCGGGGCTCAGGATTTGCATGTAGCGGGCCAGCACCACCAGGTCGATCTGCTCGCGCTGGACCCGTTCTTCGACCTGCTGTTCCTGCGCGCGCTTGGCCTGGCGCGACGCGCCGGCGGCCAGCGGCAGGTGATGAAAGGCCACGCCAAAGCCGGCCGCCAGTTCCGCAAAATCGGGGTGGTTGGAGACGACCCCGGCGATGTCCACATTCAGCTGGCCCGATTGCCAGCGGAACATCAGGTCGTTCAGACAATGGCCATGCCTGCTCACCATCAGCAGCAGGCGCGGCTTGCGCGCGAGCGAGTGGATGCGCGCATCCATGCCGAACTGCTGGCGCGCATGGGTGAACAGCGTGTCCAGCGCGGCCGGCTCGGCCAGGTGTTCGGGGGCCTGAAAATGCACCCGCATGAAGAACAGGCCGGTGCTGTCGCCGCTGCCCACGTCGCCGAACTGCTGCGAGTCCAGGATGTTGCAGCCGGCCTGGTACAACAAGCCGGAGACGGCGTACACAATGCCGGTGGTGTCGCGGCACGACAGCGTGAGCACAAATTCGCAAGGGTTGGACATGAGAGACGGCAAAATAGGCGCTGATTGTACGAAGCGCGTACCGAACCCGTACCAAGGCGGCGTGGACGCGCCGCGCTTGCATCCAACGTGACCCGGCCCGCGTATCGATTTGCATATGACAACCGCTGCGCAAGACTGGTCTGAACGAAGCCGCGACCTGGCCCGTCTGCTTTCGCGCGCCGGCCTGGGCGACCGCGCGGCATTTGCCACCCTTTACGACCGCACCAGCGCCCATTTGTTTGCGGTGGTGCTGCGCATCAACCGGGACCGCTCGCAGGCCGAAGAGGTACTGCAGGAGGTCTTCGTCAAGGTGTGGCGTGCCGCCCAGACCTTCGACGCTGCGCAGAGCCAACCCCTGACCTGGCTGACCAGCATTGCGCGCAATCGCGCCATCGACAGCCTGCGTCGCCAACAGACCCAGCCGCAAATCCAGTCCTTCGTGGCCAGCGCCGGCCCGGGCGCCGACCCGCCCGACGACAAGGACTTCTACGACACGGTTGCCGACGATGCCGCCGGACCGCTGGAACTGCTCAGCCAGGCCACCGAAGCACGCGCGCTGTCGAAGTGCATGCAGGTCTTGAACGCCCAGCAACGCCAGTGCGTTGCGCTGGCGTTCTACGATGGATTGAGCCATGCCGAAGTGGCCGATCAATTGCGCCAGCCGCTGGGCACGGTCAAGTCATGGGTGCGGCGCGGCTTGCTGGCGCTGAAGAGCTGCCTGCAAACTGCCGTTCAGCGCGACGCACAAGCCGGGGGTGCCTGATGGACTACAGCCGCCCCGAACTCGCCGACCGCCTTGCGGCCGACTATGTGACCGGCACCTTGCGTGGCCGGGCCAGGCGCCGCTTCGAAGCGCTGCTGCCGGCCCATGCGGCATTGCGCGCCGCGGTCCGGTCATGGCAAGAGCAGTTGATGCCGTTGACCGCCAGCATCCCGCCCGTGCAGCCGCCGCCTGAAGTGTGGAAGCGCATCGAAGCGCGCATCTCGGGGGGCCGGGTTGCTTCGCCCAAGCAGCCCAGCCCCCGTTGGTGGGCGCAACTGGCGTTCTGGCGCGGGCTGTCGGGCGTGGCAACGGTGGCCGCCGTCAGCCTCGGGCTGCTGCTAGCCAGCCCCGAGCCGGCCCGGCCGCCGGTGATCGTGGTGTTGAACGCAGCCGGCGCGGGCGAATCAGGCGCTGTGCCCGCATCCTTTGTCGCCAGCATCAGCGGTGACGGCCGCGCGCTGGTGACCAAGCCGCTGCTCAACGTGAGCCTGGAAGCCAATCGCGTGCTCGAACTGTGGGCCGTGCCGCCCAGCGGCGCGCCGCGTTCGCTGGGGCTGATCTCGGCGGCCGCGTCCACCGTGGTGCGCAAGGGCAAGTTGCTGGACGGTGCGGCCGCGCTGGCCGTCAGCCTGGAGCCCAGCGGCGGCTCGCCCACCGGTGCGCCGACCGGGCCGATTCTCTACGTCGGAAAGTTGACGCTGTAAGGCAACGCTGAACAAGTCCCTCGCGCGGGGGCTTGTTCAGCGTCGCCGTCACTCAACTCGCCGCCAGCGCCTGGTCCAGCGCCTGCTCCACCCGTGGCGGTTGAACCTCGGTCAGGCAGCGGGTGTGGCCGAACCGGCAGCGGCGATCAAAACAGGGCGAGCAGTCGAGCTTCAGTTCGTGCTTGAGCCACAGCACGCGCGCGCGCGGGTTCAGCGGCGGCGTGTGCTCCGGGCTGGTGGAGCCGAACACCGCCGCCTGCGGCACGCCGAATGCCGCCGCCACATGCATCAGGCCCGAGTCGTTGCTGACCATGCCGCGGGCGGCGGCGATCAAGGCCATCGCGTCCAGCAGCGAGGTCTTGCCGGCCAGCACGATGCAGGCGCCGGGCGCCGCTGCGGCGATCTGTTCGCACAAGGCTGCTTCTTTGCCCGAACCCAGCAACAGCACGGGCTGGCGGTGCCGCGCCCACAAGGTCTGCGCCAGTGCGGCGTAATGTTCGGCGGGCCAGCATTTGGCGGGGCCATATTCGGCGCCCGGTGCAAACACCCAGTAGGCGCCGGTTTGCACGCCTGCCGCCTGGGCCGCAGCCTGCAGTGCCCCGTCGCTGAAACTGAGGCGGGGGCGCTCGCCTTGCGCCGAGTTCGTGCCCGCCAACGCGCTGTAGAACGCCACCATCGGCGGGCGGCCCGTGGGGTTGGGCAGGCGCTCGTTCAACAACAAAACGCGACCTTCGCCGTGATAACCCACCCGCCGCGGGATGCGCGCCAGCCACGGAATCAACGCTGCCTTGATCGAGTTGGGCAGCACGTAGGCTGCGTCGAAACGGCCGCGCAGCCGCGCCGCGATCTGCCTGCGCCGCGCCCAGTCCAAGCGGCCATGTGCGAATGGGAGTTCGATCACCTCGGCGACCCGCGGCATCGCGCGGTACACCGGCGCGACCCACGGCAGTGCGGCCACGCTCACGTGTTCTCCGCGCTCGGCCAAGGTTGCCAGCAAGGGCTCGCTCATGACGGCGTCACCAATCCACTGCGGCGCCACGACGAGAGAGCGGGTCATCGCTGGGGCCTTCGGGGGCGGCCTGGCGCCGGATCAGTGAGAACCGAGCACCTCGCCTGCCTTGAGCCGGTACACCGTGCCGCAGTACGGGCACTTGCCTTCGCCGGTGGTGGCCACATCAATGAACACCTTGGGGTGGGTGCTCCACAAGGCCATCTTGGGGTTGGGGCAGAACACCACGCCGGGGCCTTGCACGTCTTTGGCAGTGACTTCGACAACGGCTTTGGGGTCGCTCATGTGCGCGCCTCCGCGTCCCAACAATCGTGTTTCGCGCCGGCGGGGTGTCGCGAAGGCACGGCCGCCTTGCGCTGGTCGATCCCCCTGCGGGGGCCCCTCGCCCCTCGCTTCATGCGGCCACCTTGCTGAGCCATTCGGCGTACTTTGGGTTGCGGCCGTTGACGATGTCGAAGAACGCGCTCTGGATTTTCTCGGTCAGCGGCCCGCGCGAGCCCGAGCCCAGCTCGATGCGATCGAGCTCGCGGATCGGCGTGACTTCGGCGGCGGTGCCGGTGAAGAACGCCTCGTCGCAGATGTAGACCTCGTCGCGCGTGATGCGCTTCTCGACCACCTTCAACCCCAGGTCGGCGCAGATCGCGAAGACGGTGTTGCGCGTGATCCCGTTCAGCGCGCCGGCGGAGAGATCTGGCGTATAGACCACGCCGCTTTTGATGACAAAAAGGTTCTCGCCCGCACCTTCGCTGACGAAGCCGCTGGCATCCAGCAGCATGGCCTCGTCGTAACCATCGTCGGTGGCTTCCATGTTGGCCAGGATCGAGTTGGTGTAGTTGCTCACCGCCTTGGCCTGCGTCATCGTGATGTTGACATGGTGGCGTGTGTAGCTGGAGATCTTCACGCGGATGCCGCGCTTCATGCCCTCCTCGCCAAGGTAGGCGCCCCAGGGCCAGGCGGCGATCATCAGGTGGATGGTGTTGCCCTTGGGGCTGACGCCCAGCTTGTTGTCGCCGATCCACGTGAGCGGGCGCAGGTAGCAGCTTTCCAGCTTGTTCACGCGCACCACTTCTCGTTGCGCGTCCATCACCTGCTCCATGCTGAACGGAATTTTCATGCGCAGGATCTTGGCGCTGTTGAAGAGCCGCTCGGTGTGCTCGCGCAGCCGGAAAATCGCGGTGCCGTTGACGGTGTTGTAGGCCCGCACGCCTTCAAAAGCGCCGCAGCCGTAGTGCAGCGTGTGGGTCAGCACATGGACCTTCGCGTCACGCCAGTCCACCAGCGTGCCATCCATCCAGATCTTGCCGTCGCGGTCGGCCATCGACATGGTGCTTCTCCAGGGGTTTGGGTCGGGCGCTGATTCTACTAAGCCGCGCCTGGCCGCGACCGAGGCTTCTAGGCGGGCTTCTCGCCCATCTGCGCGGGCCGGTTCAACTGCCAGCTCTTGCAGCGGCCGTTGTCGAAGCTCACCACCAGTTCGAGCCCCCCTGCGTCGGTCCACCGGTAGGTCTGCGCCGTGCCGGCGACCGGCTTGCCCAGGCTGCGTGTCAGCCCGACGACCTGGATCATCGGCATGCCGGCCTTGAGCTTGGCGTTGAGCATCACGACGCTGACCACATGCCCAACCGGCGACTCACCGGCGTTCTTCATCACGCGCACCGCGCGGTTGAATTGCAGCACCAGCCAGAAGGCGATCACCGTCACCGCCAGTGCCACGCCCGGCCAGCCCCAGCTCAGCCAACCGGCGGCAAGTGCAAGCAGCGCCAGCGTCCAACCCAGAATCGGATTCATGCGGCGATGTTAGGGTTTGGAACGAAGCGGCCGCCTGCGTGATTCCCGCAATTTGCACGCTTGGAGGCCGGTCTCCAGCGGCCTGCGCAACGCCACCGGGCTGTCAATCCCCTGTTCAAAGTCCACGCGCCAGTTCGATGGCTTGTTCGATGCGCTCCACCACGTGAATGGTCAGGCCTTCGATGGGTTTGCGCGGTGCATTTGCCTTGGGCACCAGCGCCACGCTGAAGCCCAGTTTGGCGGCTTCTTTCAGCCGCTCCTGGCCGCGCGGCGCCGGGCGCACCTCACCAGCCAGGCCGACCTCGCCGAACGCGAAGAAACCGCGCGGCAGAGGCCGCCCGCGCAGGCTGCTTTGAATCGCCAGCATCACCGCCAGGTCGGCGGCCGGCTCGCTGATGCGCACCCCGCCAACCGCATTGACGAACACGTCCTGGTCGAACGCCGCGATGCCCGCATGGCGGTGCAGCACGGCCAGCATCATCGCCAGGCGGTCGCGGTCCAGCCCGACGCTCAAACGCCGCGGACTGGGGCCGCCGGAATCGACCAGCGCCTGGATCTCCACCAGCAGCGGCCGCGTGCCTTCCAGCGTGACCAGCACGCACGAGCCCGGCACCGGGTCGCCGTGGGTGGACAGGAAGATCGCGCTCGGGTTGGCCACGCCCTTCAGGCCCTTCTCGGTCATCGCGAACACGCCGATCTCGTTGACCGCGCCGAAGCGGTTCTTGATCGCGCGCACCAGCCGAAAGCTGCTGTGTGTGTCGCCCTCGAAGTACAGCACCGTGTCGACAATGTGCTCCAGCACACGCGGGCCGGCGAGCGCGCCGTCCTTGGTCACATGACCGACCAGCACGATCGTGGTGCCGCTGCTCTTGGCCAGGCGCGTCAGTTGCGCCGCGCATTCACGCACCTGTGCGACCGAGCCGGGCGCAGACGTGAGTTGGTCGCTGTAGACGGTCTGGATCGAGTCGATCACGCAGACGGCCGGTTGTTCGGTATGGATGGCGGCCAGGATTCGCTCGAGCTGAATCTCGGCCAGCACGCGCACCTGCGAGCCGTTGAGCCCAAGCCGGCGCGAGCGCAAGCCCACCTGCGCGCCGCTTTCTTCGCCGGTGACGTACAGCGCCTTCATCTGGCGCGACAGAACGTCCATCGCCTGCAGCAACAGCGTGCTCTTGCCGATGCCGGGGTCGCCGCCGATCAGCACCACGCCGCCGGCCACGATGCCGCCACCCAGCACGCGGTCGAGTTCATCAATGCCGGTGGGTTGGCGGTCCACGTCGGAGGCTTCGATCTCCGACAGCGTCATCACGGGCAAGGTCTTGGCCAGTGGCTGAAACCGGTTCTTCGACACCCCCTCGGCGACTGACTCGACCAGCGTGTTCCAGGCTTCGCAGTGCGGGCATTTACCCAGCCACTTGGGGCAGGTGCCGCCGCATTCAGTGCAGGTGTAGATCGACTTCTCTTTGGCCATGGCGCGATTGTGCAGGCTGCCCTGCGGCAGGCTCGCTCCGCTCACGCTCAGTCCGTCACCTTGCCGCCGACCTTGCCGCGAGAGGCTTTTACTTGAGCGCGCTGGCTCTTGCCTTCGAGCCGCCGCTGCTTCGAGCCGTAGGTCGGCTTGGTGGCACGGCGCTGGCGCGGTGGCGTGGCCACGCTGTTGACCAATTCCTGCAACCGCGCCAGCGCGTCGGTGCGGTTCATGTCCTGGCTGCGGGTGCGCTGCGCCTTGATGACGACCACGCCCTCGGCAGTGATTCGCTGGTCGCGCAAGGCCAGCAGCCGCTGCTTCACATCGTCGGGCAGCGATGAGGCGTGAATGTCGAAGCGCAGGTGCACCGCGCTGGACACCTTGTTGACGTTCTGCCCGCCCGCCCCTTGTGCGCGGATGGCGGTGAACTCGACTTCATCTTCGGCAATCGTCAGTGCCGCGGCGTCGGTGGGCATCGGGCTTCAAGCCGCTGAGGTGGGCACGCGCGCCGCCAGCGCGCACATCAGCTCGTAGCCCACCGTGCCGGCGGCCTGCGCCACCTCGTCGATGGCCAGCACGCTGCCGTTCGGCCCCTGGCCCCACAACGTGACTTCGCTGCCCGGGCCGGCTGCCGGCAGCGATGTCAGGTCCACCGTGACCATGTCCATCGATACCCGGCCCACCAGCCGCGCGCGCTCGCCGTTCACAAGCACCGGTGTGCCGGTGGGGGCCACGCGCGGGTAGCCATCGGCATAACCGCAGGCCACCACGCCGATGCGCATCGCGGCGTCGGCCGTGAAGGCGCTGCCGTAGCCCACGCTGTCACCTGGCTGCATATCCTGCACGGCGATGATTTGGGCGCGCAGCGTCATCGTGGGTTGCAGGCGCCAGTCTTCAATGCGGTGCGTGGGGAAGTCCGGCGACGAGCCGTAGACCATGATGCCGGGGCGCACCCAGTCGGCCCGCACCTCGGGGTGTTCGCTCGCAAAGCGCAGCAAGGCCGCACTGTTGCTCAGCGAGCGGTCGCCCGGGAGTTCGTGCGTGGCGGCACCGAACACGGCCATCTGCTGAGCAACGCCGCGCGCGCCATCGGCATCGGCAAAGTGCGTCATCAGCGTGATGCCGTCCACTTGCGTCAAGCCGCTCAGGCGCATCCACGCGGAACGGAAGGCCGCGGGCTTGAAGCCGAGCCGGTTCATGCCGCTGTTCATCTTCAGGAACACCTGGTGCGGCGTGTGGGTCTTGTGGCGGCTGAGCATGTCGATCTGCGCGTTGTGGTGCACGGTGTGCCACAGGTTCAGGCGCGAGCAGGCCTCCAGGTCGCGCATCTCGAAGCAACCTTCGAGCAGCAGGATCGGCCCGCGCCAGCCGAGTGTGCGCACCCGCTCGGCCTCTGCCAGGTCGAGCAGCGCAAACCCGTCCGCGCCTTGCAGGCCCGCGTACGCACGCTCGATGCCGTGCCCATAGGCGTTGGCCTTGACCACCGCCCAGACCTTGGCGTCCGGCGCCGCGGCGCGGGCTCGGGCAAGGTTGTGCGCCAACGCGTCGGTGTGAATCAGCGCTTCGATCGGACGGGGCATGCATCGATTCTGCCAGCCCCTTGAAGTGGGGGGTCGGCGCGGAGGATCGCAAAGTAAGCGCGTGCTATAACCGCCGCCGCAGGGAGCACCTGCCAAACCTTGGGTGGCTGATGGTCGGACTTTCTCGCACATGAAAAGAGGCTTCCACACCATCATGGCGGCGCAGTTCTTCAGCTCGCTGGCCGACAACGCATTGCTCGCCGCGGCCATCGCGCTGCTCAAGACCTCCGGGGCGCCCGAGTGGCATGTGCCGGCACTGACCCCGATGTTCGCGCTGTTCTATGTGATCCTCGCGCCCTTCGTCGGCGCCTTTGCCGATGCGGTGCCCAAAGGCAAGGTCATGTTCATCAGCAACGCCATCAAGGTGGTGGGTTGCTTGATGATGCTGTTCGGCACCCACCCGCTGCTGTCGTACGCCATCGTCGGCCTGGGCGCGGCCGCGTATTCACCGGCCAAGTACGGCATCCTGACCGAGTTGCTGCCGAACTCGCAACTCGTCAAGGCCAACGGCTGGATCGAGGGGCTGACCGTTTTGTCCATCATCTTCGGTGTGCTGTTGGGCGGGCAGCTGGTCGGCCCGGTGATTTCTCGCCACCTGCTCAGCTTCGACCTGCCGATGATCGACACCGGCATCGACACCGCGCCCGAAGCCGCCATCTCGGTCATCCTGTTCCTGTATGTGATTGCCGCGGTGTTCAACCTGCGCATCCCCCGCACCGAGGCGCCGCTACAGCCGCTGGCGCATGCGCCGGCCGAGATGGTGCGCGACTTTTCCAGTTGCAACGCGCGCTTGTGGAACGACAAGCTGGGCCAAATTTCGCTGGCCGCCACGACGGTGTTCTGGGGCGTGGCCGGCAATATGCGCGTGATCGTGTTCGCGTGGGCGGCAGTGGCCTTGAACTATTCGCTGACGCAGGCATCGACGCTGGTCGGCGTGGTCGCCTTCGGCATTGCGGCCGGATCGATTTTCGCGTCGCTGCGCACGCGGCTGGACCAGGCCACCGGCGTGATTCCGCTGGGCATCGGCATGGGGGTGCTGATGATCGGGTTGAACTTCATCACCAACGTGTGGGCCGCCGCGCCGTTTTTGATTCTTCTGGGCGCGGTCGGCGGCTTTTTGGTCGTGCCGATGAACGCGCTGCTGCAGCACCGCGGCCACAACCTGATGGGCGCGGGCCGTTCGATTGCGGTTCAGAACTTCAACGAGCAGGCCTGCATCCTGGGCCTGGGGGCGCTGTACGCGGGCATGACCAAGCTGGGCCTGTCGGCGTTCATCTGCATCACCATCCTGGGCCTGCTGGTGGCCGGCACGATGGAGCTGATCCGGCGCTGGCATCTCAGCAACACCGTCCATCACCGCGACGAGATCGAACGCCTGCTGGCGATTGCGCGCAGCGACAAGCACTGAGCGCGCGGCGACCGGTCAGCGCGCCGCCGGCGGCGGTCAAGGCGCGCCGCGCCAGGCGATCTCGGCAATCATCGGGCGGTGATCCATCCCCAGGTGCGGCCCGACCCACGCGCGGGTGCACGACCAGCCCGGACCGAGCAGCACATGGTCGATGCGGATGCCATGCCAGCGCGTTGCCTTGGTGGCGCCCCAGCCCTGGCCAGCGCTGGAAAACGCGTTCGTGAAATCGCTCCAGTAGCGGCGATAGATGGCGCTCTCCATCGGCATGTTGAAGTCACCCGCCACCACCAGCGGGCCCGCGGCCTGAACTGCAAATGCGCGTGCCAGCGTTGACTCGATGTCGCGCTGCTCGATGTTCAGTTCCAACTCGCTCACCCCGCCCCAGCCGCGGCGCAGCACGGCCGTCAGGCCTTCGCGCACGGTTTCCAGATGCACGTTGACCACGTTGATGACCCGGCCCGGCGCCGCCACTTCGTAGCGCACGACGATGCCGCTGCCGCCCATTTTCCAGATCGCCATCGGGTCGCGCACCTCGACCTTGCGGATCGGGTGGCGGCTGACCATGCACGAGCCTTGCTGGACTTCGACCTGCCAGCCCCGCTGAAGCAAGGAGGCGCGGGCGGGCTCGATGGCCGCCGCGCACTCCTGGAACACCGCCATGTCGGGCGCCACGTCATCGAGCCACGGGGCGATCTCGCCCGGGTCGAGCCTACCGCCGCCGATGTTGTAGGTCAGCACACGCAAATCGGGCGGCGCTGTCCGAGCGGCCAGTGTGGACAGGGGCGGCGGCACAAAGCCGAGCACCGGAATCAGCAGCAGCAGCGCCGTCGGCGCCAGCACCCACAACAATCGGCGCCGCCAGCGCAGCGCCGCCGGCACGAGCACCAGCAAGGGCAGCGCCCAGATCCAGCGCGGCGCAAACAGCACCAGCGTTGCGGGCCACCACAGGTCCGACAGAAGGTGGATCAGCAGCGCCACGCCGGCCACGGCCAATCCATAGAGCCACACCCACACCGACAGCCCGCGAGCCCAACGAGAGGCCGGGTGGGTGGGCTTGCCTGCGGGCGTGGAGGGGGGCGTTGGGGCGGCAAGGGACATGGCCATTGCAGTCTACAGGCCGGGGTGCGGCCCGCCGCCGCGCGAGCAAGACCGAGGCAGCGACGACAATCCGCCGATGCCTGCCGTTGCCGTGCCGCGCGCCACCTTGCTTCCCGCCCTGGCGCTCACCTTCAATGCGCTGGTCTGGGGCATGTCATGGTGGCCGCTGCGCCAGTTCGAGCGGCTCGGGTTGCACCCGCTGTGGACCACGCTGTTCGTCTACCTGCTGGCCATGGCGGTGATCGTCATTGCGCGGCCGCGCGCGGTGCCGCAGGTGCTGCGCACGCCGGCGCTGTGGGTGCTGGTGCTGGCCGCCGGCACCACCAACGCCGCGTTCAACTGGGGCGTGGTGATCGGCGACGTGGTGCGCGTGGTGTTGCTGTTCTATTTGATGCCGCTGTGGGCCGTGCTGCTGGCGCGGCTGCTGCTGCATGAGCCGCTGACGCGCACGGCCGCGGCAAGAGTGGTGCTGGCGCTGGCCGGCGCGGCCATCGTGCTGTGGCCGCACGGCGCGACAGGCTGGGAGCAGCTGCCGATTCCGCGCTCGCTGCCGGACTGGCTCGGCGTGCTGGGCGGCTTTTCGTTCGCGCTCAACAACGTGATGCTGCGGCGCGAAGCGCTGCAGCCAGAAGAGGGCCGCGCGCTGGCCATGTTTTTCGGAGGCGCCCTGGTGTCTGGGCTGCTGGCCACGCTGCTGGCGTCGAACGCGCAGCTGCCATGGCCGCCGGCGCCGGCCTGGGGTTGGCTGGCGGGGGCGCTGGCGCTGTCGGTGTTGTTCCTGGTGGGCAACCTGGCCTTGCAATTCGGCGCGTCGCGGCTGCCGGCCAACGTGACATCGGTCGTCATGCTGACCGAGGTGGTGTTCGCCTCGGTGTCGGCGCTGCTGCTGGGTGGCGGCACGTTGTCGAGCCCGTTGCTGGTGGGGGGCGGGTTGATCCTGGCGGCGGCCTTGTTGGCGGCCTTCGAGCCCCAGATTGCCCATTGACGAAGCCGGCGCATCGTTTCGGCATGGCGGCTACCATTTCCGACCCCACCCACTCACTGACTCAACCGCGCGAGGAAACCATGACCGGCCCAGCCACCCGCATTTTCGACTTCGAAGCCCTGTCCATCGAAGGCAAGCCCGCCCACTTGTCGACCCAGCGCGGCAAGGTTCTGTTGATCGTCAACACCGCCAGCGCCTGCGGTTTCACGCCGCAATTCGCCGGGCTGGAGACGCTCTGGGCAACCTACCGCGACCAAGGGCTGGTGGTGGTGGGTTTCCCCAGCAACCAGTTCGGCGCGCAGGACCCCGGCAGTAACGATGAGATCGCGTCCTTTTGCCAGTTGAACTACGGCGTGAGCTTTCCGATGATGAGCAAGGTCGACGTCAACGGCGCCAACGCCCACCCGCTGTGGAAATGGCTGACGGCGCAAGCGCCGGGATTTCTGGGCAGCCAGGGCGTCAAGTGGAACTTCACCAAGTTCCTGGTCGGCAAGGACGGCGAGGTGCTCAAGCGCTATGCACCGAATGATTCGCCGGAATCGCTGAAGAAGGACATCGAGGCGGCGCTGGCGACGTGACAGCCGAGCGGCACTCGGCACCGGATAATGCCGGCTGCGACAAACCCGAGAAACGCCATGTTCCAGCACGTTGAACCCTTCGCCGGCGATCCCATCCTGAGCCTCAACGAAGACTTTCAGAAGGACCCGCGTCCGAACAAGATCAACCTCAGCATCGGCATCTACTTCGACGATGCCGGCCGCATTCCGGTGCTCGAATCGGTGCGCCGCGCTGAAGTGCTGGTGATCGCCAAGAACAGCCCCAAGCCCTACCTGCCCATCGAAGGGGCGGCCAACTTTCGCAGCGCCGTGCAACAGCTGTTGTTCGGCGCCGCCCATGAGGCAGTGGTTTCGGGCCGGGTGGCGACGATCCAGTCGGTCGGCTCCAGCGGGGGGCTGAAAGTCGGTGCCGATTTTCTCGCGCGCTGGCTGCCCGGCAGCGAAGTCTGGGTCAGCGACCCGACCTGGGACAACCACCGCTCGATGTTCGAAGGTGCCGGCCTCCAGGTCCACACCTATCCTTACTACGACCCGGCCACCGGCGGCCTGCGCTTCGCCGACATGCTGGCCAGCTTGCGCGGCCTGCCGGCCAAAAGCGTGGTGCTGCTGCATGCCTGCTGCCACAACCCGACCGGCGTGGACCTGACGCGTGCGCAATGGGACGAGTTGATTCCGCTGCTGCGTGAACGCCAGCTGCTGCCCTACCTGGACCTGGCCTACCAGGGCTTCGGCGACAGCATCGAGGCCGACGCTTATGCGGCGCGCGCACTCGCGTCCGCCGGCGTGAGCTTCTTCATCGCCAACTCGTTCTCCAAGAGCATGAGCGTCTACGGCGAGCGCTGCGGCGCGCTCAGCGTGGTCTGCCCCGATGCAACGCAGGCCGCCAAGGTGCTCGGCCAGCTCAAGTTCACCGTGCGCCGCAACTACAGCAGCCCGCCGATCCACGGCGGCCAGATCGTGGCCACCGTGCTCACCGACCCGGCGTTGCGGGTGCTGTGGGAGGCCGAGCTGAGCGCGATGCGTGAACGCATTTTGGCGATGCGACAGACGCTGCACGCCGTGATGCGGGCCAAGCTGCCCGGCCGCAACTTCGAGTACTTCCTGAGCCAGCGCGGCATGTTCAGCTACACCGGTTTGTCGGCCGCGCAGGTGGACCTGCTGCGCGAACAGCATGCGGTGTACCTGGTGCGCTCCGGGCGCATGTGCGTGGCGGGGTTGAACTCGTCCAATGTCGAAGCGACGGCGGTGGCGATGGCGCAGGTGCTGGCGCGCTGAGAATCAGCCGCCCTGGCTGGCCCCGAACCAGCGCTGCGCATGCAGGCCCAGGCCCGTCACCACGCTGGCGAAGCGGTCGCCGCGCACCACCTTTGAAGACGGAAATGCGGCGGCGATGCGCTGGGCCAGCAGGCGAAGGCCGGTCGAGCCGCCGGTGAAATAGAGCGCATCGATCCTGTCGGCCTTGATGCCTGCCTGCGCCGCGGTCACGCGCGCGGCGTTGACGATCGCTTTGATGTCGGCATCGATCGCCCGCACCGCGTCGCGTTCGGTCAGCGGCACGCTCAAGCGGTGTTCCACATGGCTCAGGTCGATGTGGGTGTCGCCGCCTTCAGCAACAGTGATCTTGGCGGCCTCGGCACGGGCGGCGAGTTCATGCCCCAGGCGCTCGGTCAGCACGGTCATCAAGCGTTGGTGGTGCACCGGGTCGTCGTAGAACGCTCGCATGCTGCGCAGCTCGGCCACGCGCTGCGGGCTGTAGACGGTGTTGATCAGGTGCCAGGTGGCCAGGTCGAAGTACACGCCGCTGGGCACCTCTCGCGGCGGCGCTCCGGCGATGCTGGGGCCCATGGCGCCGTAGCCGAACCAGGGCAGGATGGCGGCCAGCTCGATGCGCCGGTCGAAGTCGGTGCCGGCAATGTGCACACCGTGGTTGGCCAGGATGTCGTCCTTGCGCTCCAGCCGGGCGGCGCGCCGCGGCCCTACGCGCACGATGGAAAAGTCGGAGGTGCCGCCGCCGATGTCGGCCACCAGCACGAGCTGCTCCTCGGTGACGCTGCGTTCGTAGTCGAACGCAGCGGCAATCGGTTCGTACTGGAACTGGATGTCGCTGAATCCCACCTGGGTGGCGGCGGCCAGCAGGGCGGCTTGGGCCTGCGCATCGCGCGCCCGGTCGTCGTCGACAAAGAACACCGGCCGGCCCAGCACCGCGCGCGTGATCGGCGCGCCGGTTTGGGCTTCGGCCCGGGTCTTCAGGTGCTTCAGGTAGCCGGCCACGATGTCCAGGTACTTGGCGCCCCGGCCGCCGCCCACGTCGGTGGTCTGGTCGATCAGATTGCTGCCCAGAATGCTCTTCATCGAACGCATCAAACGGCCGTCGATGCCGTCCACGTAGGCGGCCACCGCGGCCCGGCCGAAGGCGCGCGGCGGGCCGGCGTGCGGTTCGAGGTTTTCGGGCCCGTCGACAAAATAGAACACCGCCGTGGGCATGGTCGTGTAACCCGGCTCCAGCTCCACCAGCCGCATGAGCCCGCCGGGCCGCCCCAAGGGCGAATTCCGCAGCGCGCCGCGCGCAGGTTGCCCGATCTGCGATGCGCCGTCGTCAGGAATGGCGATCGCTGAGTTCGAGGTGCCAAAGTCGATGGCGCAGAACATGGGCGGAGCAGGTGGCAAGCGAAGGGGCGCGATTGTAGAGCCAGCCGGTTGCGCGTCGCCACGACTCGCCATGCGCGCCGGGCCGATGGCCTGCCCCGCCCCGGGGCGTGCCCGGCTTGACGCCGTGGTCTTTGTGCCATGGCGTGGTCAAATGCCCGAGCTGCGGGCAAACTGAATTTTTTTTCGTCGCGATGCATCCAAACGTCGCCTGGACTCGTCTGTTCAGTCAAGACACCGGGGGTTGGTGTCTTTTCAACCCAAGCCACGAGGAAAACCGACCATGAAGACCACGATCGCTCGCCTGTTGACCGCCTCCGCGCTGTCCCTGGCCTTGAGCCACAGCTTTGCCGCCGACACCACGCCCAGCCCCACCGCCGCGCCCGACAAACTCTCCGCCGCACGGGCGCAAATTGCCGACAAGAAGTGGGCCGCGGCCATCGACGAGCTGAAAAGCGTCAACGACAGCGCCAGCGCCGACTGGAACAACCTGATGGGCTACAGCCTGCGCAAGGCCAAGACGCCCGACTATCCCGGCGCCGAGAAGTTCTACAACGAAGCGCTTCGCATTGACCCCAAGCACCGCGGCGCGCTCGAATACTCGGGCGAATTGTCCCTGATGCTTGGTGACCTGGCCAAGGCCGAACAGCGCCTGGCCGCGCTCGACAAAGCGTGCACCTTCGGCTGCGAGGAGTACACCGATCTGAAAAAAGCCGTGGCGCGCTTCAAGGCGGCGGGCAACAAGTACGTTGCGGCGCAGTGAGTCGGTGGCCTGGGTTGACGCTGGGTTGACGCTGGCCTGAAGGTTCAAAGCGGCTTGAGCAGCAACTGCCCTGCCAGTGCGAACATCACCAGCGCCACGCTGGCATCGATCGCCCGCCATACCGCGGGCCGGTCGAGCCAGCGGGCGGCGGCGGCGGCGCCGTAGCCCAGCGTCACGAACCACATCAGCGAAGCCAGGCACGCGCCTGCGACGAACGCGGCGCGAGCCGCAGGCGCGTGCTGCGCACCCACCGTGCCCAGCAGCACCACCGTGTCCAGGTAGACATGCGGGTTCAGGTAGGTCAGCGCCAGGGCCGTGCCCAGCGTGGCGCGCAGGCGGGTGTCGCCGGACGCGGCATGCAGCGCCTGGGCCACGCCGCGCCAGGCCTGCCGCGCCGAGCGCCAGCCGTACCACAGCAAGAACGCCGCGCCGCCGTAGCGAAACAGCTCCAGCACGGCCGTCGATTGAGCGATCACGCTGCCCAGCCCGAACACCCCCAGCCCGATCAGCAACCAGTCGGACAGCGTGCACAGCGCGACCACCGCGCCGACATGCGTACGCGCCAGTCCCTGGCGCAGCACCAGCGCGTTTTGCGCACCGATCGCAACGATCAGGCCGGCCGTCATCAGCCAGCCCTGGATCAGCGCGGCGGTCTCGGCGGCTCCCATGAGGGCACGAATTATCCACAGCCCCTGTTGCCGGGATGTTCAAGCGGAGATTCGAGGCACGCCAGCGTGTGTCACCGATGCGTCACGCCAGCTTGAGAGAAACCGGCGCAACCCGATCCGTCAGCTCGACCGTCGACGCCATGTCGAAAAAGCTGCGATCGAAAAGGGTCCGGCGCCGCGGACGAACATGCCGATCGAAGTCATGGTCATTCGATCTGGGCAACGTTGAGCGCTGCCGAACAGGCGTTCAGTGGCGCGACGGCGGCAGGCCCGCGTCGCGCGCGCGCCGAATGGATTCGCCGGACTCGTGCGAGATGAAACTTTGCTGCGGCCTGCCGGGTTCTGCCGAAGGCGTGAAGCCTGAGCGCAAGTTGCTTGCGTCGCCTTGCCCCGCCGAGGGCTTGACGCAGCCGATGGCCACCAGCAGCAGCGCGCTCACCACCCCCGCCGCGAACGTGGCCCAGGTCAAGTTTTTCGATGAACTGTCGGTCATGGGAAATCTCCTGCAAGTGGGTGCCATCCGCGCTGCGTTGGGTTCATGCTGCCCGGCGTCTACCATCACGATGACAATAGGCGGGCCCGCCCCGGATTTCCATCCATCCAAAGAGGGAGGCTCGTTCGGTGGTGGCGTTGGCACCCTTGCGGTGCGCGCGCCGCGCCGTGGCCGCAGCTCCCCGCACACTCGGTGCGCACTCTCATCTTCGCCATGATCCGTCGCCCGCTGTTGGACCATTTGAGCCGCCGTGCCGCCGTGCTGGCCTTGGGCAGCCTGTTCGCGAGTCCTGTGGTGCGCACCGCGGCATCGGCTGCTTCGGGGCCAACATTGGGCAGCTTTCCTTTCAAGCTCGGGGTAGCAAGCGGCATGCCACGCGCCGACTCGGTCGTCTTGTGGACGCGCCTGGCGCCATTTCCCTTTGAGATCGACGGTGGGCTGCCCGGCGTGCAGATGTCGGTGCGCTGGGAGCTGGCCGAGGATGAGCAGTTTTCGCGCGGCCTGCGCACCGGCCTGGTGAGCACGCGCCCCGAACATGCGCACAGCGTGCACGTGGAAGTGAACGGCCTGCCCAGTGGCGCGCAGTTCTTCTACCGCTTCATGACGCGCGACGCTGTGAGCCCCATCGGCCGCACGCGCACCGCACCGGCGCCCGATGCCGCCGTGGCGCGCCTGCGGCTGGCGCTGGCCTCGTGCCAGCACTACGAACAGGGCGCGTTCGTGGCGCACCGCGACATCGCGGGGCGTGACCTGGACTTCGTGCTGTTCGTCGGCGACTACATCTACGAGTCCACCAACCCGCGCTATCGCCTGCGTGCGCACGAAGGGCCGACACCCGCAACGCTGGACGGCTACCGCGCCCGCCACGCCACCTACAAGCTCGACGCCGACCTGCGCGCCGCGCATGCCGCGCACCCCTGGCTGCTGACCTGGGACGACCACGAGGTGCAAAACGACTACGCCGGTGATCATGGGCCGAAGGACCCAACGCCACAGGCCTTTCTGCAACGCCGCGCGGCCGCCTACAAGGCGTACTTCGAACACATGCCGGTGTCGCCCGGCATGGCGCCCAGCGGCCCGGCCATGCGCATTCACGACCGCTACCTCTGGGGCCGCCTGGCCGAGTTGTGGACGCTGGACAACCGGCAGTTTCGCAGCGTTCAAGCCTGCGCCGGGAGCAGCGGTGGCACAGGCGGGCGCATCTCCATCCCCTGCGAAGAACTGGGCGATGAAGCCCGCAGCATGTTCGGCATGGAACAGGAGCGCTGGCTTGCGCGGGGCCTGTCGCTGAGCACGCGGCGCTGGAAGCTGCTGGGCCAGGGCAGCCAGTTGAGCGCCAGCGGCATCGCCTCGCCGCTGGGCGAGCGCATCCACACCGACGGCTGGGACGGCTACCCGAAGGCGCGTGAACGGCTGCTGCGTGCCATTGCCGACCCCGGCGTGGACAACGTGCTGTGCCTGGGCGGCGACGTGCACCGCTTCGTGGCGGCGCAGTTGCGCTTGGCGCCGAACGATCCGGCCTCACCCATCGTGGCAAGCGAATTCGTCTGCAGTTCGATCACCAGCCACGGCTTGTCGGAATCGCTGATGGCCTTGATGCGCTCCAGCAACCCGGACATGGTGCACGCGCGCAGCGACGAGCGCGGCTACGCCCTCATCGAGATCACGCCGCAGAGCGCGACCTGCGAGTTCCGCGGCACCCCGTTCCCGGCGCATGCCGATGCGCGGCTGGGCACGCAGGCGCGCTTTGCGGTCGAGCCGGGCCGGCCCGGCGTGGTGACGGGCTGAGGCAGCCATGAAAAAAGGGCGCCCCGAAACCGGGGCGCCCCAGCAGCGGCCGTCGCGCGTCGGTCGGCGCGAGAGACGCTGACCACCAGACTCCTTACTTGGGCAGCACCACGCTGTCGATCACGTGGATCACGCCGTTGTCGGCCACGATGTCGGTGGCCGTGACCTTGGCGCCGTCGACCATCACGCCGCCAGCGGTCGAAACCGTCAGCTCCGAGCCTTGAACGGTCTTGACCTTGCCGGCCTTCACGTCTGCTGCCATCACCTTGCCGGCCACCACGTGGTAGGTCAACACGGCGGTGAGCTTGGCCTTGTCGGCCAGCAGCTTGTCCAGATCGGCCTTCGGGATCTTGGCGAAGGCTTCGTCGGTGGGGGCGAACACCGTGAACGGGCCCTTGCCCTTGAGCGTGTCGATCAGGCCGGCGGCGGTGAGCGCGGCGGCCAGGGTCTTGAAGGTGCCGGCGCCGACGGCGGTGTCGACGATGTCCTTGGCTTGCACCGAGAGTGCGGCAAAAGACAGGGCGGAGATGGCGAGGATCTTTTTCATGCTGAGGTTCCTTGAATGGACAGAGGTTGATGGAGAAATAGCAAGGTTGAACAAATCAAGCCTCACGGCTTGGGCAAAAGAACGCGGTCGATGGCATGGATCACCCCGTTGGCGGCTTGAACGTCGGTGGCCACCACGTTGGCGCCGCGGTGGCGCGCATCGAGGATGTGCAGCGAAGCGCCCGCCTTGTTCAAGGTGAACTGCTGGCCTTGAACGGTGGTGGCCTTCAAGCCGTCGGTCACGTCCTTGGCCAACACCTTGGCGGGCAGCACGTGGTAGGTCAACACCGTGGTCAGCAGGGCCTTGTCGGCCAGCAGCTGCGCCTTGGTGACGTGCAGTTCCTGCAGCAGCGCGGCGAACGCGGCGTTGGTCGGCGCGAAGACGGTGAACGGGCCAGTGCCGCTGAGCGTGCCTTGCAGGTCGGCGGCCAGCACCGCTTCAACCAGGATGCTGAAGTCGGGAAGGCTTGCCGCGATCTCGACGATGTTCTTCGTCTGCGGCAGGATCACCTTGTCGATCACGTGAATCACGCCGTTCGACGCGGCCACGTCGGTGGCCACGATGTGGGCCTTACGCCCTTGCGCGTCGGTAATGCTGGCACCTCCGGCCAGGCCCAGCGTGAACAGCTGGCCTTGCACGGTGGTGGCCTGCGCGCCTTCTTTGATGTCGGCCGCGAGCACCTTGCCCGGCAGCACGTGGTAGGTCAAAACGGCGGTCAGCAAAGGCTTGTTGGCCAGCAGTTGCTCCTTCGTGAGCTTCAACTCACCCAGCAGCGCGGCGAACGCGGCATTGTTCGGCGCGAACACGGTGAACGGGCCGGTGCCGCTGAGCGTGTCCACCAGGCCGGCGGCCACGACTGCCTCAACGAGGATGCTGAAGTCGGGCAGGCTTTGCGCCACCTGCACGATGTTCGGCGTTGCTGGCGGCGGCGCGTCGTCCTTGGGCAGGATCACTTTGTCGATCACGTGGATCACGCCGTTGCTGCCCTGCACGTTGGTGGCGACGATGTTGGCCTTGCGCCCGCGCGCATCGGTGATGTTGGCGCCGCCCGCCAAGCCCAGCGTGAACGTCTGGCCCTGAACCGTGGTGGCTTGCGCGCCTTCCTTGATGTCGGACGCCAGCACCCGGCCGGCGACCACGTGGTACGTGAGCACCGCGGTGAGAAGCGGCTTGTTGGCCAGCAATTGCGCCTTGGTGACTTTCAGCTCGCCCAGCAGCGCGGCGAACGCGTCGTTGGTCGGCGCGAACACGGTGAACGGACCGGTGCCGCTGAGCGTGTCGACCAGGCCGGCCGCCACCACCGCTTCAACCAGGATGCTGAAGTCGTTGATGCCCTGGGCAATCTGCACCACGTTCTTGCTTTGCGGCAGGATCACCTTGTCCACCACGTGCACCACGCCGTTGCGAGCGAACAGGTTGGTGAAGATCACGTTGGCGTGGCGCCCCTGGGCATCGGTGATGCGCACGTCCGGCCCGGCACGGCGTTGCACGTCGAACGTGATCGCCTGGCCCTGCAGCGTGACCGGCGTCGC
>JANNDW010000282.1:0-21874 GCA_031378125.1 Methylibium sp.
GTAGTTCAGGTGGGCGAGGTCAGCCTGGCCTTGGGTTCATCTGACGCGAGACGATCACGCCAGCCGGGCGATGTTCCAAGCCCTTGCTCGCAAGAGCATCGGTTCAAGGAAATATAAAGCTCGCGCGAACGCGACGGACAAAATCATTCTACGCCGCTGTCCGTCGCGTGGAGTGGGGACGGTCAGAGCAATTGACCATCCGCGCCGAGGGCCTGATCAAGGCGCTGAATAAGCCTGTCGATGTCGACGTCGCTGCCGGCCACCGGCGTCCGCGCAGGCGTCGGCTCGGATGTCGAAAAGGCCAGGTTGAGCGCCGCGAGAACAGCGATGCGCTCGCGCGCCTTGATCTTGCCGCCATCACGGATGGCATTCATCTCGCGGTCCACCTGGGCCACTGCTGCCAGCATCTCTGCCTCGCGGCCCTCGGGGCAGGCCAGGATGTAGCTCTGCCCCATGATCGTGACTTCCATCTGTTTCACCGAGCCTCCTTGTCGTTGCCGGCAGGGCCGTCCGCGGCCCGGTTCGCCGGCAGTCGGGTGAGCAAGGTGTCAATGCGGCTGCGCGCCGCGTTCAACCTGGATCGCAGGCTGTCGCGCTCCTGCATGACCGTCGCGCACCGCTGCTCCAGCAGGGCGTGGGTGCGGCGCAGTTCATCGTGCCTCAGCAGCAGACGCTCCACACGCTCGGCAAGTTCTTCGATGGTCGACATGTCGCGCTGCTGAACTGAGGTGAAAACGCATTGTAGGTGTGGCATGTGCCTGCCACGCGGCACAGGAGCTCACGGCTCCTCGGGCTCAAGCGGCATCGGCAGGGTTGCGAGGCGATTTGGGTTGTTCGCATCCCACATCGCTCCGGGCGCTGTGTCGACGACCGACGCAGCGGCGCGCATCAACATCAGGCTGGCGTGGGAGCCGATCTGGCGCAGCGACCGCAAATGGCGCTGAGTCCAGGCCTTGGACGCGCCGACCTGCTCGCAGCTGAAGATTCCCAGCAGCACGCCGTTGACCGAAAAGCAGATGTTCAGTTGCGAGTGGATGTCCAGTGGGACAAGATAGTCGCCCAGCAAATCGGCCAGCGCCGGGTGCGTGCGCGCATTCGGGGCCACGATGCAACTGTCGCGCGCCAGCGCTTCGAAAAACGGTCCGATGTTGGCATTTGGAACATCGCGGGCGCCCACCATGCAATCCCGGGCCGCGTCGTGCATTGCCGCGCAGCGCAGCACGCGGCCGGCCGGCGTGTCGATGAAGAACCACACCCCGGCCCGCGAACATTCGATGTGCCCGGTCATGAAACGGGCAATCCGCTCCAGGAACTGGGCACTGCCGATCTCGCCCCGCTCGAGTTGGCTGGAGATGATTTGCAGCGTGTCCAGGTCGGTCATGGCTCAATCATTGTGAAGGCGCGGTTCAACCCGAGGCAGGCCCGCCGGTGCCGAATCGCAGAGCCGCGCCACTGCGCATTGCGAGCACAGCGGCTTGCGCGCCAGGCACACATAGCGGCCGTGCAGGATCAGCCAGTGGTGGGCATCCGCCAGGTACCCGGGCGGTATGCGCTTGAGCAGTTTCAGCTCGACTTCCAGTGGCGTCTTGCCCGAAGCCAGCCCGCTGCGGTTGGCCACGCGAAAGACATGCGTGTCCACCGCCACGGTCGGCTCCCCGAACGCAACGTTGAGCACGACGTTGGCGGTCTTGCGCCCCACACCCGGCAGGGCTTCGAGCGCTTCGCGGGAGCGCGGCACCTGTCCACCATGCCGCTCCAGCAAGAGGCGGGAGGTTTCCAGCAAGTTCTTCGCCTTGTTGCGGAACAGCCCGATCGACTTGATGTGTTCGGTGAGCGCGGGCAAGCCGAGCGCCAGCATCCTGGACGGCGAATTGGCGACCGCAAACAACCTGCGGGTGGCCTTGTTCACACCCACGTCGGTGGCCTGCGCCGACAGCAGCACGGCGGCGAGCAACTCGAACACGTTGGTGTATTCCAGCTCGGTATTTGGTTGTGGGTTGGCGGCCTTCAGCGTGGCAAAGAAGAGGGGGATGTCTGCGATCTTCATGGCAGCCGATTGTCCCCGAGCGGGCGGCGGTTCGACAAGCGCTTGCGCTGTCTCGGCGTTGTCTCCTGCGTTGCCTCCTGCGTTGTCTTGCTGCGCGGTACCTACAATCCGCGCTAACTTCGTTCCGGCCAGGCACCATGCAAATCACCGCGTCCACCTTCAAGGCTTATGACATTCGCGGTGTCGTGGGCAGCACCATTGACGAGGCGTTTGCGCAACACCTGGGGCGCGCTTTCGGAACCGAGGCGCGCCATGCGGGTGAGCGTGCGGTGGCGGTGGGACGCGACGGGCGCCTGTCGGGGCCGGGCCTCGCCGCGGCGCTGATTCGCGGCCTGGCCTCGACCGGGCTGGACGTGGTGGACCTCGGCGCGGTGACCACGCCCATGCTGTACTACGTTGCCGCCACCCGCGGAAATCACGGCTGCCACAGCGGCATCATGGTCACCGGCAGCCACAACCCCAAGGACTACAACGGCTTCAAGATGGTGCTGGCCGGCCGCGCCATTCATGGTGAGCAGATTCAAGGCCTGCGCAAACGCATGCAAGCCGAAGACTACTTCCTGACGCCGGGCCGGCACGCGGCGATGAACGTCCTGTCCGAATACAGCGCGCGGATCACCGGTGACTGCAAGCTGGCCCGGCACATGAAGATCGTCGTCGATTCCGGCAACGGCATTGCGGGCGCCTCCGCGCCGGGCATTTTGCGGGCGCTGGGTTGCGATGTGACCGAACTCTATTCCGAGGTCGACGGGGACTTTCCGAACCACCATCCCGACCCGAGCCAAACAGAAAACCTGCTCGACCTGATCCGCACGGTGCGGGCCACCGGTGCGGAACTCGGCCTCGCATTCGATGGCGACGGCGACCGCCTGGGTGTCGTCACCCGCGATGGGCAGGTCATCTACCCCGACCGGCAGTTGATGCTGTTGGCCACCGACATCCTTGGCCGCCACCCCGGCGGCACCGTGATCTTTGATGTGAAGTGCACCCAGCGGCTCGCGCCGGCCATCGTCGCGGCCGGCGGCAAGGCCTTGATGTGGAAGACCGGGCATTCGCTGGTCAAGGCAAAGATGAAGGAAGTTGGCGCGCCGATCGCCGGCGAGATGAGCGGCCACATCTTCTTCGGCGAGCGCTGGTACGGATTCGACGACGCCACCTACACGGCCGCGCGGCTGCTGGAGATCCTGAGCCGCGCCAACGACCCCAGCGCCGTGCTCAACGCGTTGCCGACCAGCTTCAGCACACCGGAGTTGAACGTGCCGTGCGCCGAGGGCGAGGCCGCGCAGGTGGTCAAGCGCCTGCTCGAAAACGCCAAGTTCCCTGGCGCGAAAGAAGTCATCACCATCGACGGTCTGCGGGTGGACTATGACGACGGCTTCGGCCTGATCCGGCCGAGCAACACCACGCCCGTGCTGGTGCTGCGCTTCGAAGGCCACACCCGGCAGGCGCTGGAGCGCATCGAGGCGGAGTTCATGGCCGCGCTGCGCGCGGTCAAGCCCGGCGCGCGGGTCGCAACCGCTGCGCACTGAGTTTCAGGATTCATCCGTGCGAGTCTTGATCGTCAAGCTGTCGTCCCTGGGTGATGTGGTGCACACGATGCCCGCACTGCACGACATCCGTGCGGCCTTTCCCGGCGCGCAGGTCGACTGGGCCGTCGAGCCTCTCTACGCGCCGCTGGTGCGCCGCGTCGAGGGCATCGGCGAGGTCATCGAATGCCCGCTTCGGCGTTGGCGCAAGGCATGGTGGACGTCGTCGGTGCGCCTCGAATGGGGCGCGCTTCGCAAGCGGCTCCGGTCAGTGCGTTATGACGCCGTGATCGACATGCAAGGCCTGACCAAGTCGGCATGGATCGCGCGCACGGCGCAGGGCCCCAGCCACGGCCTGGCCAATCGCACCGAAGGCTCCAGCCACGAGTGGCCGGCCGCCTGGCTGGTGGACCACCCCATCAAAATAGAGCCGCACATTCACGCCATGGACCGCGCGCGAACCTTGGCCGCGAAGGCGCTGGGCTATGCGCCGCAAGGCCTGCCCCGTTACGGCTTGCGCGCGACGCGCCCGGCTGAGCGGGCCGAACGGCCGACGGTCGTTTTTGTGCATGGCAGTTCGCGCGACGACAAGTTGTGGCCCCAGGCCCACTGGATCAGCCTGGGCAAGCGGCTCATCAATGCCGGCTGGCGCATCGCACTGCCGCAAGGCAGCGAGGCCGAGCAGACCCGGGCCGAAATGATCGGTGCGGCCCTGCAGTTCGACCGCCTGCATCTTGTGGAAGTTTGGCCCGCACTGAAGCTCGACGCGGTGGTCAACCGGTTCGCCGCCGCCCAGGGCGTGATCGGCGTGGACAGCGGCCTCAGCCACATCGCGGTGGCCATGAACCTGCCGCACGTGCAGATCTACAACTTCCCGACCGCGTGGCGCACCGGGCCGCAGGTGGCGCACGGCCAGCGCCACCAGGTGTGTGTCGAGGGCCAGAGCGGCCCCGGTTTGGAGGCCGTCTGGTCTGCGTGGACCCGGGTCCTCGAAGCGCCCGGCGCGTGAACCCGCTTTGCCGGAGACCGGCATGATGTCGTGGCGAAGCGCAGCCGCCCGCCGCATCTATTCGGCGCTGTTGGCCCTGGCGTTGCCGGCCTATGTGTTGCGGCTCTGGTGGCGTGGCCGAGCCGAGCCGCTTTACCGGCACGCCGTGGCTGAGCGCTTGGGCCGCTACGCCGGCAAGCCATCGGCCGGTTGGGTCTGGGTCCACGCGGTGTCGCTCGGCGAGACCCGCGCCGCCGCGGCACTGATCGACGCGCTGCGAATTCAGAAGCCGGGCATGCGCCTGTTGCTGACGCATGGCACCGCCACCGGCCGAGAGGCGGGCCGCGGCCTGTTGCATGACGGGGACGCGCAAACCTGGCTGCCGTATGACACGCCTGGCATCGTGACGCGCTTCCTGGCGCAGTTCGGGCCCGTGGTGGGTGTATTGATGGAGACCGAGATCTGGCCCAACCTGCTGCTCGCTGCGAAGGCGGCCTCAATTCCCATGGTGTTGGCCAGCGCGCGCCTCAGCGAGAAGAGCCGCAAGAAGGGCGCGCGACTCGACGCCTTGCTGCACCCTGCACTGCAAAGTCTTGCGCTCGTGCTGGCCCAGACCGAGGACGATGCGCAACGCTTGCGGTGCAGCGGCGCGAGCCCGGTGCACGTGAGCGGCAACCTCAAGTTCGATGTCGATCCCGACACCGATCAACTGGCGCAGGGCAGGACATGGCGTGGCCTGTTGCAACGCCAGGTCGTGCTGGCCGCCATCACCCGCGAAGGCGAAGAGGCGATGTTGCTGGCGGCATGGACGCGCCTGGCCGAACCTCGGCCGCTGCTGCTGATCGTGCCGCGCCACCCGCAGCGCTTCGACGATGTCGCCGCGCTGGTGCGCGCCCGAGGCCTGACGCTGGCGCGGCGCAGCAGCTGGGTTGAGACGCCGCCGGACGACGCCCTGCTCGCGCAGGTGTGGCTCGGCGACTCGATGCGCGAGATGGCTCTGTACTACGCCGTTGCGCAGGTGGCGCTGCTTGGCGGCAGCTTTGCACCGCTGGGAGGGCACAACCTGATCGAGGCGGCGGCCTGCAGTTGCCCGCTGATCATGGGCCCGCACACCTTCAACTTTGCCGAGGCCGCCGCCATGTCGATCGCGGCGGGCGCGGCGGTTCGGGTGGCGGACATGCCACAGGCCATCGGGCAGGCGATGGTGATGCTGGCGCCCGAGGTGAATCAACAGTTCTCTGGCAAGGCGCTGGCGTTCGCATCAAAACACCGCGGTGCCGCCCGGCGCATGGCCACGGGCATTGTTGGTTTGCTGCAGGGCTGAGCTTCGGGCAAGCAAAGCGCAACGCCGCGCAACGCAGCTTCAGGCCCGCAGCAGCGCCAAACCCTTGACGGCCTCGCTGCCCGGAAACACCTCGTTGTTCAGGCTCCGATGGGAGACCTGCAGGTGGTCGGCCAGCACACCCTTGAACACCGAGCGCAGGTCCGTCGTGGTTTTCAGGTCACGGCCTTCGAATCGGTCTTTCTTGGCAAGGCCAGGCCAATCGGCGATGACGCGGCCGCCCCGGACCGCACCGCCCAACACAAACGCCGCCCCGCCGGTGCCGTGGTCGGTGCCCTGGGTGCCGTTGATGGCCACTTCGCGCCCGAACTCACTGCTCACCACGACCACGGTGCGCTTCCAGGAGTTGCTCTGGCTCAAACCGTCTCGCAGTGCGGCCAGGCCGGCGTCGAGTTGTCGCAGGCTGTTCACCAGCGCGGCATTCGGATTGGCCTGGTTGGCGTGCGAGTCCCAGCCGCCCAGCTCCAGCACCGCGGCCTGCGGTCCGTTCGGCTGCGCCAGGAACTCGACTGCGCGCTGCGCCAGCGCGGTGAAGTTGCCATTGCGCCGGTTCATTCCGTCGGACATGTCGGCCGGCAGCGTCGATCCAAAATGCAGCGCCTTCGCGCGGGCCAGCGCGGTGGCGAGCGCGGGGTCGCCTTCGTACAGGCGCTCCAGTCGGGCCACCAGGTCGACCGAGGGCTCGGGCAACGCCGACGGTGCCCAGGTGTCCACCACGCCGGGGCCACGCAGCAGCAGCGGCACGGTGGTGCTGAGCGCGATGCTTTTGGCGCCGCCCTGGCCGAGCGCACGCCCCAACCAGCCGGTGCTCAGTTCATAGGGGCGGGCGCCGCCGGATTCAAGCAGTTGTTGGGCGTCGAAATGCGATCGCTCCCGGTACGGCATCCCGACGGCGTGCACCACGGCAAGCTCGCCACGACCGAACATCGCATGCAACTGGGCCAGTTGAGGGTGCAGAGCAAAGCTCGCGTCCAGGGCGAGCGCAGGCGTGGCGAACTGGCCGAGCGGGCCGCGGGCGGCGGCAAAGTCAGGGTCGCCGACGGCGGGGGCGGCGAACAGCCCGTCCATGCCGCCGCGCAGGATTACCAGCACGAGACGGTTGCCGGTCGTGTTGCCGCTGGCTGCAAGGCTGAGCGCCGACCAGGGTGGCAGCGTGCCGGCGGCAAGCAGGGCAGCCAGCACGCTGCGGCGACGGGGGTCAGGGTCGGGGTTGGGTTTCATCGGGGGCGGCCGGTTCAGCGGCGTTGAAACTCGGGGGACATCAGCAGCAGGGCCAATGCCTGGGTTGCGTCGGCCGCGCGTTCGATCTGCTGGCGCGTGGCCTGGCTAAGCCATTCGCCCAGGGCGTTGCCGGCAAGCTCACGCGCGTCGATGCCACGGCCGGACCGGTCGGCCACACGCGCCGCCCATTCGACCCGTTTCCACACGGCGTCGGGGCTGAGCCAGTCTTCGGCCCGGTCGCTCCAGCCCGCGGGCGAGGGTGCGGCGTGAATGCGCTGGCCCAGGGCGGTGATTCCACCGGCATCAAAGCGCTCCAGGCGACGTGCGCCCAAACCCAACAGGCGCATCGACGACAGCACCAACTCTTCGGGCGTCTTGAGCTTGGCCAGCGCGGGGCTCCATGCCTCGGGGCTGCGAACCAGTTCTCGATAGAGCTCGGCCAGCTGACCGTCGTGGCGCAGGTAGGCGGCTGCCAAGCGCTCTACCAGCGCAGCCGGCGGCTCGTCGGCGACAAAGTGGCGCGCCAGTTTGGTGGCAACGAGCCGCGCTGTGGCTGGATGGCGCGCCAGGTCGTGCAGCACCTGGCGCAGCGCGTCGGGCCCTTCGCCATAGTCCTTGCCGAGCACGGTCTTGCGCCCGGGTTCATGCCAGGCGGGATCGAATCCGCCGCCGGCATCGGGCGAGCGCAGGCCGCCGCGCCAACCCGTCAGCACTCGCGCGAACGCCGTGACGTCGGTCTGGGTGTAGCCGCCTCCCGGTGTCGCGAGCCCCCGCCCGCTCTCGGCGCCCAGGGTGTGCAGCTCCAGCACTTCGCGAGCCAGGTTCTCGTTCAGGCCGGTGACACGTGGGCCTTGGCCGGTGCCAGCGGCGCGCTGCGCGGCACGCGCGACGACGCGAGAGCGCGGCCCGGCCGACAACCCATTGTCCAGGTAGCGAAGCATGGCCGGGTGGGTGGTCGACGCCATCAACAAGGTCTCGAACGAGCCCGCGATGTGGGGCCGGATCGCGTCGCGTTCGAACGTGCCCACCAGGCCGCGCGTGCTGCCCTTGGCCAGCGAGACGGTGAAATGGTTGCACCAGAACAGGAGCAGTCGCTCGGCAAATGGCCGCTTCGTTGTAGCGGCTGTGGCCAGGCGCGAGCGGATGTCGGCAAGAATCGTTTCGCGGTAGTGACTGGCCAAGGGCTGCTCGGCAAAAGCACCCGCACTTGCAGCCATCTGCGGGGCCCGCGCCCGTTGCCGCATTTCGCGCTCGGTGGCCACCAGGTCCAGCGCCTGCGCGGTGCTCAGCAGCCCGTCGCCGTGCGCCGGGTCGGCCGGCCCGATTTGCGCCAGCAACCAGCCCTGCGGGTCAGTGCGCAGAGCCACCAGCGACGGCTCTCCCAATCCGAACCGGTGGGCTGCGATGGCTGCCTGAATGGACGCTGAACTGGACATCGTTGGATTCCCGACCGCAGCAAGAATAACGGCGCGAGGTCAACGCGCCGTGTCTGCAAGGTCAAGAAGCGTTGCCGGACCCAGCCGGGCGGTTTGGGACCGGCCGGCCTACAGCACTTCCGAAGCAAAGTCCGCCAGTCGCGAGCGTTCGCCGCGTGCCAAGGTCACATGGCCGGAATGCGGCCAACCTTTGAAGCGGTCTACCGCATACGTCAGGCCCGAACTGCCTTCGGTCAGGTAGGGCGTGTCGATCTGCGCCAGGTTGCCCAGGCAGATGATCTTGGTGCCCGGGCCGGCGCGCGTGATCAAGGTCTTCATCTGCTTGGGTGTGAGGTTTTGCGCCTCGTCGATGATGACGAACTTGTTCAGGAAAGTCCGCCCGCGCATGAAGTTCAGGCTCTTGATCTTGACCTTGCTGCGCACCAGGTCGTTGGTGGCGGCGCGGCCCCATTCACCGGCTCCGCCATCGGTCTTGGACAGCACCTCCAGGTTGTCGTCGAGCGCGCCCATCCAGGGGCTCATCTTCTCTTCTTCGGTGCCGGGCAGGAAGCCGATGTCCTCGCCCACCGGCACGGTCACGCGGGTGACGATGATCTCGGTGTAGCGGCGCTCGTCCATCACCTGGCTCAGGCCGGCGGCCAGGGTCATCAGCGTCTTGCCGGCGCCTGCCGTGCCGGTGAGGGTGATGAAGTCGCACTCCGGGTCGAGCAACAGGTTGAGCGCGAAGTTCTGTTCGCGGTTGCGCGCGGTGACTCCCCAGACCGCGTTCTTCTGGTGGGTGTACTCCTTCAGCGTGCGCAGCACTGCGGTCTTTCCGGTGATCTCGGTGACCTTGGCGTACAGCGGCGCAGCGCCCGGCGCTTCCAGGTACACAAACTGGTTGATCAGCAGGGCAGGAACCATCGGACCGCTGATGCGGTAGAAGGTCAGGCCGCCCTGGTTCCAGCTTTCCATGGTCTTGCCGTGTCGGTCCCAAAAATCGGCCGGCAGCGGCAGCACGCCGGTGTAAAGCAGGTCGACGTCGTCCAGCGTCTTGTCGTTGAAATAGTCTTCCGCCGGCAGGCCCAGGGCACGCGCCTTGATGCGCATGTTGATGTCCTTGGACACCAGCACCACATCACGCCCGGGCTGCTGTTCGCGCAGGGCCTGCACCACGCCCAGGATTTGGTTGTCGGCCTTACCCTGGGGCAGGCCGGCCGGCAGGGTCACGTTGATCAGGTTGGTCTGGAAGAACAGCTTGCCACCGGCCTCGCGGTGGCCGGTGCGGGCCAGGGGCAGGCCCTCGGACATGCCGGTCGCGTCGCGGCTGGGCATGCTGGCGGCCAGCGCGTCCAGGTCGCGGCTGACCTGGCGGGCGTTGCGCGCCACCTCGGTCATGCCGCGCTTGTGGCCGTCCAGCTCTTCCAGCGTGATCATCGGCAGGTAGATGTCGTGTTCCTCGAATCGAAACAAGCAGGTCGGGTCGTGCATCAACACATTGGTGTCCAGCACGAACAGCGTGGCCGGGCCATTGCCACGCGGCTTGCGGGTGCGCAACTCGGGCGCCGGATGGAGCTTGCGTGGGGTTGTGTCCGTTTTCACGGGCCGGTCGTCGGGGACGAAAGGCGCGCCGGTGGGCGCCAACAACAATTCGGGCCTGCCGGCCAGGCCGGGTTGCGTGGCGGCGCGGTTCGTTTGTGGACGCTGGGCCGGCTTGCTGACCGGCGGTGCTTCAAAGTCGGCGATGGCGAGGAGCGCGGCGCGCTTGGCTGGCGGCTTGGGCAGTGGCATGGGTGGTTTCAGAGTGACCGAAAAGTCGGAGCAACAAAAAAGCCGCACGACTGACCGTGCGGCTTGATGGAGGGCTGCGGTTGAACGTTCAACAACATCGCTCGATTATCCATAAATCACTGGCGCCGGGAGGCCACCTCCGCCGCGGCGGGTTTGACGGGCGAATCCAGAGGCTCAACCGCCCCGCTTGAGCGCTTTTCCCGCCTTCAAAACCTCTTCCACATGCCCGGCCACCTTGAGGCCACGCCATTCGGCGCGCAGAACACCGGTGCCATCGATCAGGAAGGTGCTGCGCTCGATGCCCTTGACCTTCTTGCCGTACATGATTTTGTTCTTGACCACGCCGAACATGTGGCACAGCTTTTCCTCGGTATCGGCAATCAGCTCGAACGGCAGCTCCAGGCTTTGTTTGAACTTGTCGTGCGAGGCCATGTTGTCGCGCGATACGCCGAACACCACCGCACCGGCCTTGACGAAGTCTTTGTGATGGTCGCGAAACTGCATGGCTTCGGTGGTGCAGCCCGGCGTGTTGTCCTTGGGGTAGAAATAAAGGACGACCATTTGCCCGAGAAAGGCCTGGGGAGTGAACTTCACGCCACCGGTGGCGAGCGCTTCAAATTCCGGGAGGGCTTTGTTGAGGGCTGGCGTCATGAAGTATTCTGCTTGGTTGCGCCGATGCAGGCGTAGCCGCAGATTATAAGGGCTGCCACGAGCCGGCCGACCCGCGCCGCCTCACCCCAACGTGGGGGGCGAGCTTTCAAAAAGCAAAGCTGCCACCACCGAACGCCCCTCGGCGAGCAAAACGTTGTAGGTCCGGCAAGCGGCCGCGGTGTCCATGGTTTCGACCCCGATGCGCCGGTCGATCAGCGCGCGCATCAAGGCCGGCCGGACAAAGCGCAGCCTGGCGCCGCTGCCGAAGATCACCAGTTCCGGCGCCAGCTCGGCCAGGCTTGCAAAGTGCGACTCTGCAAGCTCGGAGAACAGGTTCACCGGCCACGGGACCACCTGGCCCTCCCAGGGCACGACCACGCTGCGGCGATACTCCACGCCACCCACGATCACACCCTCGGGACCGTGCCGGGCGATGGCGTTTTGACCTTCAATGCGATCGGCTCTGAGTTTCATGTCCTTGTGCGGCCTGCCCAACGATGCAAGCCGCAACCCCTGTGCGAAAATTCTAAGCGCTGCATCGCCACAGCCCACCCGCCCGGAGCATCTTCTTGAGACCGATTGCCAAGTCAGCCAAGCTCGCCAACGTGTGCTACGACATCCGCGGGCCGGTGCTCGACAAAGCCAGGCAGATGGAGGAAGAGGGCCACCACATCATCAAGCTGAACATCGGCAACATCGCCGCCTTCGGTCTGGAACCTCCCGACGAGATCGTGCAGGACATGATCCGCAACCTGCCGCACACCGCCGGCTACACCGACAGCAAAGGCATGTTCGCACCGCGCAAGGCGGTGGTCCACTACACGCAGGAAAAGCGCCTGCACGGCGTCACGGTCGACGATGTCTATCTGGGCAACGGCGCATCGGAGTTGATCGTGATGAGCATGAATGCCCTGCTCAACGATGGCGACGAAGTGCTGATCCCGGCACCGGACTACCCGCTCTACACGGCGGCGGTGGCGCTGTCGGGTGGCACCCCCGTGCACTACCTGTGCGACGAGCAGTCCGACTGGATGCCCGACATCGCCGACATTCGAGCCAAGATCACGCCACGGACCCAGGCCATCGTGGTCATCAACCCGAACAACCCGACCGGTGCGCTGTACCCGGAAAGCCTGCTGCTGCAAATCGTCGAGGTGGCGCGGCAGCACCAGTTGATCGTCTTCGCCGACGAGATCTACGACAAGACGCTGTACGACGGCAACACCCACACCAGCATCGCGGCGCTGGCCGACGATGTGCTGTTCCTCACCTTCAACGGCCTGTCCAAGAATTACCGCGCTTGTGGCTACCGCGCCGGCTGGATGGTGGTGTCGGGCGAGAAGCGGCATGCGCGCGACTACATCGAGGGCCTGAACATGCTGGCCTCGATGCGCCTGTGCTCCAACACGCCGGGGCAGCTGGCCATCCAGACCGCGCTGGGCGGCTACCAGAGCATCAAGGACCTGGTCGCACCCGCGGGCCGCCTGTGCCGCCAGCGCGACCTGGCCTACAAGCTGCTGAGCGAGATTCCCGGCGTCAGCGTGGTCAAGCCCAAGGCCGCGCTGTACATGTTTCCCAAGCTCGACCCGAAAATTTATCCAGTCGCGGACGATCAGCAGTTTGCCTATGAACTGCTGGCCGAAGAGAAAGTGCTCCTCGTCCAGGGCACCGGGTTCAACTGGGCTCAGCCAGATCACTTCCGGCTCGTGTTCCTGCCCAACTCGGACGATCTGGCGGAGGCCATTGGCCGCATTGCCCGCTTCCTCGACCACTACCGTAAACGTCATTCGCGCTGATCGCGCAAGGCTTGTTCACCATGAAACCGATTCAAGTGGGCCTGCTGGGCATCGGCACGGTGGGCAGCGGCACCTTCAATGTGCTGCAACGCAACCAGCAAGAGATTCAACGTCGCGCTGGCCGGGCCATTCGCATCACCATGGTGGCCGACCTGGACCTGGCGCGCGCGCGGGCCATCGTGGGTGATGCAGCCACCGTGGTGGGCGACGCGCGAGCCGTGATCGCCAACCCGGAGATCGACATCGTCATCGAGCTGATCGGCGGCTATGGCATTGCCAAGGCGCTGGTGCTCCAAGCCATCCAGGCCGGCAAGCATGTGGTGACGGCCAACAAGGCCTTGCTGGCAGTGCACGGCACCGAAATCTTTGCGGCCGCGCGCGACAAGGGCGTGGTCGTGGCGTTCGAAGCCGCGGTGGCCGGGGGCATTCCCATCATCAAGGCGCTGCGCGAGGGGCTGACGGCCAACCGCATCGAATGGATCGCCGGCATCATCAACGGCACGACCAACTTCATCCTCTCGGAGATGCGTGCCAAGGGGCTCGATTTCGACATGGCGCTGAAGGAAGCGCAGCGCCTGGGCTACGCCGAAGCCGACCCGACCTTCGACATCGAAGGCATCGACGCGGCGCACAAGGCGACGATCATGAGCGCAATTGCGTTCGGCACCCCGGTGCAATTCGACAAGGCGCATGTCGAGGGCATCACCAAACTCAACGCCGCGGACATTCGGTATGCGGAGCAACTCGGCTACCGCATCAAACTGCTGGGCATCACCAAACGGCGCAATGACTTGAAGACCGCGCCCTGGGCCAACGGCGGCATCGAGTTGCGGGTCCACCCGACCTTGATTCCCGCCAAGCGCTTGATCGCCAACGTCGAAGGCGCGATGAACGCGGTCGTGGTCCAGGGTGACGCGGTGGGCCCCACGCTGTATTACGGCAAGGGCGCGGGCTCCGAGCCCACCGCCTCCGCGGTGATTGCCGACCTGGTCGACATCACCCGGCTGCACAGCGCCGACCCGGACCATCGGGTGCCGCACCTGGCGTTTCAGCACAGCGCGATGCAAGACACCCCGATCCTGCCGATCAGCGAGGTGATCACCGCGTTCTATTTGCGCTTGCAGGTGGCCGACCAGGCGGGTGTGCTGGCCCGCATCACCGGCATCCTGGCCGAGCACGACATCTCCATCGACGCGCTGCTGCAGCGTCCAGGCGACGAAGGCACCCCTCAAGAGGCGAGGGCCGGGAGCGAGGCGCCCACCGATGTGATCATCCTGACCCACGACACCGTCGAGGGGAAGATGAACAAAGCGATTGCGCAAATGCAGGCGCTGCCCACCGTGCTGGCGCCGATCGTGCGGATTCGCAAGGAAGAGTTGAGTTGAAATACATCAGCACCCGCGGTGACAGCACGCCGCGCGGCTTTTCCGACATCCTGCTTGAAGGGCTGGCTCCCGATGGCGGTCTCTACTTGCCAGCGAGCTACCCGAAGATCGATGCAGCCACGCTGGCGCGCTGGCGGGGGCTCGGATACCACGAACTGGCTTTCGAAATTCTGTCGCTCTACATCGACGACGTTCCCGCCGCTGATCTGCGCGAGCTGGCCGCGGCGACCTACACCGAAGCGGTCTTCGGCACCCCGCAGATCACGCCGCTGAAGCAGCTTGAGCCGGCGCTTTGGCTTCAAGCCCTGTCCAACGGCCCCACGCTGGCGTTCAAGGACATGGCGATGCAGTTGCTCGGGCGCCTGTTCGAGTACGAACTCGCTCGTCGCGGCCGCACGCTGAACATCCTCGGCGCGACCTCGGGCGACACCGGCAGCGCCGCGGAGCACGCCATGCGCGGCAGACTGGGCGTCAAGGTGTTCATGCTGTCGCCGCGCGGCCGCATGAGCCCATTCCAGCAGGCGCAGATGTTCAGCCTGCAAGACGCCAACATCCACAACATCGCGGTCGAAGGCGTGTTCGACGATTGCCAGGACATCGTCAAGGCGGTGTCCAACGACCTGGCGTTCAAGCGCGACCACCACATCGGCACCGTGAATTCCATCAACTGGGCGCGTTTGCTGGCGCAGGTGGTCTACTACTTTGCCGGCTACTTTGCGGCCACTCGCGGTAACGATGAGGTCGTCAGCTTCGCCGTCCCGTCGGGCAACTTCGGCAACATCTGCGCCGGCCATGTGGCGCGCATGATGGGCTTGCCGATCCGCCAACTGGTGCTGGCGACCAACGAGAACAACGTGCTCGACGAGTTCTTCCGCACCGGCACCTACCGCGTGCGCGGCAGCGCGGAAACGCATGAAACCTCGAGCCCGTCGATGGACATCTCGAAGGCGTCGAACTTCGAGCGCTTCGTGTTCGACCTGCTGGGGCGCGATGCCGCGCGAACCCGCGAGTTGTTCCAGCACGAGGTCGAGCAGCGCGGTGCGTTCACGCTCAGCGCGCCGGAGTTCGAACGTCTCAAGGACTTCGGTTTCGTGTCCGGCAGCAGCACCCATGCGGACCGGCTGGCCACCATTCGCAACACCTGGCAGCGCTTCGGCGTGATGATCGACACGCACACCGCCGACGGGTTGAAGGTGGCACGCCAACACGCCGAGCCCGGCGTGCCGATGATCGTGCTGGAGACCGCGCTCCCCGCCAAGTTCGCCGAGACCATTCAAGAGGCCATCGGCCGCGAGCCCGACCGTCCCAGGGCGCTGCGGGGCATCGAGGCTCTCCCCAAGCGTTTCAAGGTCATGTCGGTCGATGTGCAGGCGGTCAAGGACTACATCCGCGAGAATGGCTGAAGCATGAAAGTCATCGGCTTTTGCGGCTACTCCGGATCGGGCAAGACCACGCTGGTCGAGCAACTGATCGTGCGCATGCGGTTGGCCGGGCAGCGGGTGTCGGTCGTCAAGCATGCGCATCACGCGTTTGACATCGACCACCAAGGCAAGGACTCCTGGCGCCACCGGCAGGCCGGCGCCTTTGAAGTTGTCGTTGCTTCCGACCGCCGCTTGGCCAAGATCCGTGAGTTCGAAGTGCACGCCGAACCCACGGTGCACCAGTTGATCGCCGAGTTGTACGACTGCGACTGGGTGCTGGTGGAAGGCTTCAAACATGCCGATCTGTTGAAGATCGAAGTCTGGCGCGCCGCCGCCGGCAAGCCCGCGCAGTATCCTGCCGACCCCTATGTCGTGGCGATCTCGACCGACAGCCCCGGACAACTGCCCGAGCCCACCGGGCTGCCCTTGCTCGACCTGAACGACCCCGATGCCGTGGCCGAGTTTCTGCTTGGCAACCCCGCCCGCTATGAGTACATCTCCCCCCTCACCATCGCTCCCGCCACGATCGCCGATGTTGACTCTCGAACAGGCACTGGCCCGCTTGTTGAGCGCGGTCCAGCCGCTGCCGGCAACTGAAGGCGAACGGGTCTCGACCTTCGACGCGCTCGGCCGCGTGCTGGCGCAGGACGTGCGCTCGGGCCTGGACGTGCCGCCGGCCGACAACACGTCGATGGACGGCTATGCGCTGCGCTGCGCCGATGTGCCGGCGGCCGGCACCTTGCTTCCGATCAGCCAGCGCATTCCCGCCGGCGTCGTGGGGTCGCCGCTGCTTGGCGGCACGGCGGCAAGAATCTTCACCGGCGCCCAGGTGCCCGCGGGTGCCGATGCGGTGGTGATGCAGGAGCAATGCGAGCCGCACGGCGACGGCGTCCGTGTGAACACCGTCCCCCGCCCAGGTCAATGGATTCGGCGGCGCGGCGAAGACGTGCGGAAAGACGCGGTGGTGCTGGCGGCCGGCTCGCGGCTGACCCCGCAAGCCCTGGGGCTGGCGGCATCGGTCGGTGCGGCGGCGCTGAGGGTGGCGCCCCGGCCGCGGGTCGCGCTGTTCTCCACCGGAGATGAGTTGGTGATGCCCGGCGAGCCACTCAAGCCCGGTGCCATCTACAACTCCAACCGCTTCACGCTGCGCGCGTTGATCCAGGCGCTGGGCTGCGAGTGCACCGACCTGGGCATCGTGCCCGATCAATTGGCCGCCACTCGCGAAGCCTTGCGCCAGGCCGCACAGGGCAACCACCTGATCGTCACCTCGGGCGGCGTCTCGGTCGGCGAAGAAGATCACCTGCGGCCCGCGGTGGCCGCCGAGGGCCGCATTGACCTGTGGCAGATCGCCATCAAGCCGGGCAAGCCGCTGGCCTTCGGCGAGGTGCGCCGGGCCGACAAGTCAGCGGCGTATTTCATCGGCCTGCCGGGCAACCCGGTGTCCAGCTTCATCACCTTCTTGCTGGCCGTGCGGCCGGTGCTGTTGCGTTTGCAAGGTGCCACCGATGTGCAACCCAAAGGCGTCAAGCTGCGCGCTGATTTCGATTGGCCGGACCCGGACAAGCGGCGCGAGTTCCTGCGCGTGCGCCGCAACGAGCAGGGTGGCCTGGACTTGTTCCCGAACCAAAGTTCCGGGGTGTTGACCTCGACCGTGTGGGGCGACGGCGTGGTGGACAACCCCAGCGGCCACGCCATTTTCAAGGGCGATGCGGTAAGCTGTTTGCTGTTTTCCGAGTTGTTGTCATGAAGGTCTCGGTCCGCTACTTCGCATCCATTCGAGAGTCCCTCGGTTCGGGCGAAAGCCTGGCCGTTGTGCCTGGCGCCACGGTGAGCGGCGTGCGAGACACCTTGATTGCGCGCGGTGGCCCGCACGCCACCGCATTGGCGCGTGGCCGAGCCTTGCGTTGCGCGCTGAACCAGGTGCTGTGCGATGAATCGGCCCCGGTGATTGAGGGCGCTGAGGTCGCCTTCTTTCCTCCTGTGACCGGTGGTTGAGATGGCGCAAGCCCGCGTCCGCGTTCAAACGAACGATTTCGACCTGAGCGCCGAAGTCGCCGCGCTTCGGGCCGGCGACGCCGCGGTCGGCGCGATCGCCACCTTCACCGGCACGGTGCGGGATCGCAACGACGGTCTGGGCGTCAGCGCCATGGAACTGGAGCATTACCCGGGCATGACCGAACGCGCGATCGAAGCGATGATCGACGAGGCGATGCGCCGCTTCGACATACGCGCCGCGAGGGTGATTCACCGGGTCGGCCTGTTGCAGCCGTTGGACCAGGTCGTGATGGTGGCCGTCACGTCCGGCCACCGCGGCCAGGCCTTTCAAGCCTGCGAGTTCCTGATGGATTATTTGAAGACTCAAGCGCCGTTCTGGAAGAAGGAAACAACGGCCGACGGCGCGCGTTGGGTTGATGCGCGAGTCAGCGACGACGAGGCGCTCAAGCGCTGGGGCATCGCCAGCGCCGGCAACGCAGCGCCGTGAGCGCCACGTTGCCGTGGGCGCAGATTTTGGCCGTGGCCGTTGGTGCGGCCATCGGTGCGCTGCTGCGTTGGCTCGCGGGACTGTGGCTCAACGCCAGCTGGTCCGGTTTTCCACTCGGGACCTTGGCTGTCAATTGCATCGGTGGCTTGTTGATCGGCGTGGCGCTGGCCTGGTTCGAGCATTCGCCGAACGAGCTGCTGCGCCTGTTGCTGGTGACCGGATTTTTGGGCGGACTGACGACGTTCTCGGCCTTTTCGGTCGAGTCGCTGCTGATGCTCCAGCGCGGCCAGTGGCTGCTCGCGTTCGCTCACACGGGCGCGCATGTGCTCGGCGCGCTGAGCTGCGCGGCGATCGGCTTTCGGGTTGCACAAGCGGCGCTGGTGTGAACCCTTCAACAACGGGGCGCATACTGAACATCGGCCTGCAAGCTGTACCGAACCCTTGATGCAGGTCAAGCGCGCAGCCGGGATGTCTTGAAAACTCCGGCGAATTGCCCAACCTCCCACCGAACCGGAGGTTTTTCCCATGCGACTCGACAAGCTGACCACCCAATTCCAGGAGGCGCTGGGCGAGGCCCAAAGCCTGGCGCTGCATCGCGACAACCCGTATATCGAGCCAGCCCATGTGCTGCTGGCGATGCTGGCGCAGACCGATGGCCCGAAAGCGTTGCTCGCTCGCGCCGGCGTGAACACGGCCAAGTTGCAGGCCGCGCTCGAGGCCGACTTGAACAAGCTGCCGCAGGTGCAGGGTGGCGAGCAGGTGCAGTCCGGGCGCGACCTCGGCGCACTGCTGCAGGCGGCCGAAAAGGAGGCCACCAAACGCGGCGACCAGTTCATCGCCAGTGAAATGTTCCTGCTCGCCGCGGCGGACGCCAAATCGGCCATCGGCCCGCTGGTGAAAGAGCAGGGCATGACTCGCAAGGCGCTCGAAGCCGCCATCGAAGCAGTCCGCGGCGGCCAAAAGGTCGACAGCGCCGATGCAGAAGGCCAGCGCGAGGCGCTGAAGAAGTACACGCTCGACCTGACCGAGCGCGCTAGGCAGGGCAAGCTCGACCCGGTGATCGGCCGCGACGACGAGATTCGCCGCGCGATCCAGGTGCTGCAGCGCCGCACCAAGAACAATCCCGTCCTGATCGGCGAGCCGGGCGTGGGCAAGACAGCCATCGTCGAAGGCCTGGCGCAACGCATCGTGGCCGGCGAGGTGCCCGATTCGTTGAAAAGCAAACGCGTGCTGGTGCTCGACATGGCCTTGCTGCTGGCCGGCGCCAAATACCGCGGCGAATTCGAGGAGCGGCTCAAATCGGTGCTGAAAGAAGTGGCGCAGGACGAAGGCCAGACCATCGTCTTCATCGACGAAATCCACACCATGGTCGGCGCCGGCAAGGCAGAAGGCGCCATCGATGCCGGCAACATGCTCAAACCCGCGCTGGCGCGCGGCGAGTTGCATTGCATCGGCGCGACCACGCTGAGCGAATACCGCAAGTACGTCGAGAAAGACGCTGCGCTGGAGCGGCGCTTCCAGAAAATCCTGGTCGGCGAACCGACGGTGGAAGCCACCGTGGCGATCCTGCGCGGCCTGCAGGAAAAGTACGAAGTCCACCATGGCGTGGAGATCACCGATCCGGCCATCGTGGCCGCCGCCGAGCTGAGCCACCGCTACATCACCGACCGCTTTTTGCCCGACAAGGCGATCGACCTGATCGACGAGGCGGCGGCCAAGGTCAAGATCGAGATCGACTCCAAACCCGAGGCGATGGACAAGCTGGATCGCCGGCTGATCCAGTTGCAAATCGAACGCGCCGCGGTCACGCGCGAAAAGGACGAGGCGTCGCAAAAGCGGCTGGCGTTGCTTGAGGAAGAGATCACCAAGTTGCAGCGCGAAGCGGCCGACCTGGACGAAATCTGGAAGGCCGAGAAGGCCGCCGCGCAGGGCTCGGCGCACCTGAAGGAGGAGATCGACCGGGCGCGTTTCCAGATCGAGGAATGGAAGCGCAAGGGCGATTTCAACAAGGTCGCCGAACTTCAGTACGGCAAGCTCCCGGAGCTGGAAGCCAAGCTCAAGGAAGCACAGGCCAAGGAGGCCAGGAAGGGTGCCGACAAGAGCAAGCCGCAATTGCTGCGCACGATGGTCGGCGTCGAGGAAATCGCCGAGGTGGTGGCGCGCGCCACCGGCATTCCTGTGGCCAAGCTGATGCAGGGCGAGCGCGACAAGCTGCTGCAGATGGAAACCAAGCTGCACGAACGGGTGGTCGGCCAGGACGAAGCAATCCTGGCGGTGGCCAACGCGATTCGCCGCTCGCGCGCGGGCCTGAGCGACCCGAATCGTCCGACCGGCTCGTTCCTGTTTCTCGGCCCCACCGGCGTGGGCAAGACCGAGCTGTGCAAGGCCCTGGCCGGCTTCTTGTTCGACAGCGAGGAGCACATGATCCGCCTGGACATGAGTGAGTTCATGGAAAAGCATTCGGTCAGCCGGCTGATCGGCGCGCCGCCCGGCTACGTGGGCTACGACGAGGGCGGCTACCTGACCGAAGCGGTGCGCCGCAAGCCCTACAGCGTGCTGTTGCTCGACGAGGTGGAAAAGGCCCACCCGGACGTGTTCAACGTGCTGTTGCAAGTGCTCGACGACGGCCGCCTGACGGACGGCCAGGGCCGCACCGTAGATTTCAAGAACACCGTGATCGTGATGACCAGCAACCTCGGTTCGCACCAGATCATGCAGATGGCCGGGCAGAGCAGCGAACTGATCCGCGAGGCGGTCTGGGTCGAAGTGAAGCAGCATTTCCGCCCCGAGTTCCTGAACCGCATCGACGAGGCGGTGGTCTTCCACGCGCTCGACATGAAGGATATCGAAGCCATCGCGAAGATCCAGCTCAAGGTGCTGGAGGCGCGGCTGGAAAAGCTGGAGATGAAGCTCGACGTTTCACCGCAGGCGGTGGCCGAGTTGGCCAAGGTCGGCTTCGACCCGGTGTTCGGTGCGCGGCCACTGAAGCGTGCCATCCAGCAGCGCATCGAGAACCCGGTCGCCAAGCTGATCTTGGAAGGCCGCTTCGGACCCAAGGACCTGGTTCCGGTGGACGTTGAGGCGGGCGAGTTCCGCTTCGAGCGGGTGGTTCACTGAGCCCCCCAGTCGCTGACGCTCCTGCCGACCGGCAAGCAGGCCGGTCGGCGCTGCGGCGGGATGTCCCCGCGCAGGCGGGGACATCTTTCCCGCCTACGCGCCCAAGGGGCGTCGCCTGGCTTCGGGCGGCCGGGCGCCGGCCTGAGCCCGAACAAGCCCTTCAGAAGCAATGGGCCTGGCTCAGTTCATTTCATCGAACAGCCTGTCCATGCGCAGCACCTGCAGGCGCACCAGCGTCAGGTTGGCCCTGGCTTTGTCCAGCACCACATGCAGGGCCAAGCCCGGATGCAGGGGCACGGCCCGCAGCAGCAAGTGATGTGATTCGAGGCTGATCGCCGCCTCGGGCAGGGCGCGCCCGAGGCCCAGGGCGTTGCTGGCTTTCGCAATGGCGGCCAGCATCTCCACGCCGTGTTGGGCCAGGTCCGCCGCGCTCGGGCCCGATCCGGCATACGCGACGCGGCTGCCGTTGGCAGCATCGAAGACGGTGCAACCGATCACGCCGCTGAGCTCGCTGATCTGGCGCACATAGCGGCGCAGAATGCCGGCGGTGGCCGTTGGGCTGACGGTTGCGCTTGCGGGCGCGGAGCTCGCGGTCTTGGGCGATGCCGGCACGGCAGCCGCCGCGGGCGACGGCTCGCCGATTCGCGCTGCCGTCTGCGTGCCTGCGGTGGCGGAGAGCTTGCCAAGCGCCG
>JANNDW010000350.1:0-13570 GCA_031378125.1 Methylibium sp.
GCTGAGAGACGGTCCGCGTGAGCGGCTGCCACCAGGATTCAGCCGCCAGTGTTGTGGCCGTTGAGCTTTTGAACGCGGGCAGCAGCGTGCGCCGAGGCACGAGCTGCCACAGGTTCGCGCGCACTGGTGGCGAAGGCATTCCTTCCTCAGATGTTTGCCTTGTCGCCGGCCGTGAGCCGAAACATGAAGCCGCCGGGGCAGCGCTCCGCATTGCGCTGGACCTGTTCGTTGAGCCGTTGCGCCGCTTGGTTGTCACCCCGCCGAGGGCGGCAGCGGCCACACCCGCTGTGCCGGCCGCAACTGCTCCCAGGCGCGCGCCACCTGAAGCACGCCCAGGTCGTCGAAGCGGCGGCCGACGATTTGCAGACCGATCGGCAGGCCGGCAGCCGTGTAGCCGCAATTGATGCTGGCCGCAGGCTGCTCGCTCATGTTGAACGGCAGCGTGAATGCGATGTGCTCGAACGGGAGCAAAGGGTCGTTGGTGGGGCAGGGCAGTTCGGCTGCGTAGGCGGGTATCGGCGCGGTGGGCGACAACACCACATCGAAGGGTTGACAGGCGCGAACGGCGGCGTCGCGCATCGCGCCCATCTGGCTGTAGCCGTGAAACACCTGCTCGCCCGACAGGCCAGCGCCGCCTTGCGCCCACAGCCGAATGAACGGCAGCACCTTGGCGCGGCGTTCTTCGCTCAGGGCGCTGATGTCCATCCACGAACGGCAACGCCAGAACTGGTCCATGCCCTCGGCCATCGCACGGGTGATGAAAGGCTTCAGCGGTTCGACGATCGCGCCGGCTGCCTCGAACGCCAGCGCGGCGGCTTGCACCGCGGCCTCGATTTCCGGCTCCACCGCAAAGCCCCAGCCCGCGTCCATCAGCAGGCCGATCTTCAAGCCCCTGACCGGGCGTTCGAGCTGGGCCCAGGCGATGTCCTGCCAGGGCAGGCTCATCGCGTCGCGCGCATCGGGCTGGCTCAGCACGCCCATCATCAGCGCGGCGTCCGCGACGCTGCGCGTCATCGGGCCGGCCACGCGGCCGGCATAGGGTGGGTCGATCGGGATGCGGCCCAGGCTGGGCTTCAAGGTGAAGATGCCGCACCAGCCGGCCGGCAGGCGCACCGAGCCGCCGATGTCGGTGCCCAGGTGCAGCGGGCCGTAGCCCGCGGCCACGCCCGCGCCCGCGCCGGAGCTGCTGCCGCCGGGGTTCTTGCCCAGGTCCCAGGGGTTGCGCGTCAGCCCATGAAAACTCGACAGGCCGGACGACAGCATGCCGTAGTCGGGCATCGTGGTCTTGCCCAGGATCACCGCGCCGGCTTCACGCAGGCGTGCGCTGGGGGGCGCGTCACGCGGGGCCGGCGTCAACAGCGTGGCAGCACTTCCCAACGGGGTAGCAACGCCCTCGGTTGCGATGTTTTCCTTGATCATCGCCGGCACGCCGTCGAGCGCGCCCTGCGGCCGGCCTTTCAGCCAACGCGCCTGCGACGCCTCGGCCTGGGCCATCGCGGCTTCGGCATCCAGCGCGTAGGTGGCGTGCAGGTGCGGTTCCCACGCGAGCATGTGCCTGAGCGCGTCGCGCGCCACCTCCACGGGGGAGAGCGCTTTGCCGCGGTACGCGGCCAGAAGGTCAGCGGCGCTCAGGTTGTGGAGGTTCGGCATCGATGGTTCTCGGGGCCCGCAGCTCAAAGTGTTTTGCGGTCGGCCTACTGCCAGCTCAGCGCCGCCAGGTCGTTGGCGAAAATCGGCGAGCTGCTCCACAACCCCTTCAAGCCCTTCTTGCCCACCGTCACCTGCGACGGGTTGAAGATGAAAGCGTTGACCGCATCCGCGGCGATCATTTTCTGGATGTCGGCAAACAGTTTCAGGCGTTCCTTGGGGTTGCCCTCGGCCGCGTACTTCGTCGTCAGGTCACGAAAGGCTTTGCTGTCGTAGCCCCAGTAGTACTGCGTGTTGGCGTACTGCATGAAGTCCAGCGGCTCCACATGGTTGATCACGGTCAGGTCGAAGTTGCCTTTGAACGGGCCGCTGAGCCACTGTGCCCACTCGACGTTTTCGATCTTCGCGACCACGCCCACCTTGGCGAGTTGCGCGGCGATCACCTCGCCGCCCTTGCGTGCGTACTGCGGCGGCGGCAAGGTCAAGGTCACGTTCAGCGGCGTGGCCACGCCGGCTTCTTTGAGCAGCGCCTTGGCCTTTTCGGGGTTGTAGGGGTACAGGCCGGTCAGGTCCACATAACCGCCGTCGGTGGGCGCCATGTGCGAGCCGATCGGCTGGCCCAGGCCTTCGAGAACGCCGTCGATGAAGGCCTTGCGGTCGATCGCGTGCATCAGCGCGCGCCGCACGCGCACGTCGTCGAAGGGCTTCTTCTTGTTGTTGATGGTCATGATGCCTTTGCCCGCCGTGCTGCCCAGGGCCACGATGAAGCGCTTGTCGGCCTGTAGTTGCTTGACGCTTTGCGGCGCGTCCAGGCGCGGCACGCCGTCGATGTCGCCGGCCAGCAAGGCGGCCACACGCGCGGCCGGGTCGTTGATGAAGCGGAAGGTGACCTTGTTTAGCTTCACACTCTTCGCGTCGCGAAAACCGTCCCACTTGGTCAACGTCACCGAGTTGCCCTTCTTCCAGTCGGTCAAGGTGTAGGGCCCGGTTCCGACCGGCTGGGTGGTGGTGTTGGCCGCACTCTTGGGGTCCAGAATCACGGCGGTGTTTTCGCCCAGGCGGAACAGGAAGTTGCCGTCGGCGTTGTCCAGCACCAGGATCACGGTGCTCGCATCCGGCGTGTCGATGCGGCTGATGTTGTCGAACACCGCCTTCTTGGCCTTGTTGGTCGAGCCCTCGGCCTTGGCACGATCGAAGCTGAACTTCACGTCGGACGAATCGAAGCCCTCGCCGTCCGAAAACTTCACGCCCTTGCGCAGCTTGAAGGTGTAGCTTTTGCCGTCCGGGTCCATGCTCCAGCTCTCGGCCAGCAGCGGCGAGACCGTGCCGTTGACGTTGATCTTGGTCAGCCCTTCCAGCACGTTGTAGTGGACGATCTCGCCGATGGCCGCGGCCGGTGCGGTGGTCGGGTCCAGGCCCGGCGGCTCCAGCACCATCGCGAGCACCGCGCTGTCCTTGCGGCCTTGGGCGGCGGCGCCGAAGGCCAGGGCCGCCAGCGCCAGCGCCGCGATCAGTCGGGTGGGGGTGTTGAGCATCATCATCGGTCTCCTACAGAGTTGTCGAGCGTCATCAGGTCTTCGGCGAAGTGGCAGGCCGCCCGGTGGCCGCTCACCACAACGCGCAACAGCGGTGCTTCGCTGACGCAGCGCGCCTGGGCATGCGCGCAGCGCCTGGCAAACGAACAACCGGCGTGCGCCGAGTCATCAAGCGCGACTCTAATGGAGCCGGGTGCACAAGGGCCATCCGGGGCAACCAGTGCGGCGCGCTGCCGTTCTTCCCGCCCCACGGCCACCGCCTGCGGGATCGCGTTCACCAGCGCCCGCGTGTACGGGTGGGCGGCGGCGCGGAACAACACGTCCGGCGAGCCCTGTTCGACGATGCGCCCGGCGTACATCACCGCCACCTCGTCGCAGACATGGTCCACCACCGCCAGGTCGTGGCTGATCAAGAGGTAGGTCACGCCGAACTGCCGCTGCAGGTCTTGCAGCAGGTTCAACACCTGGGCTTGCACCGACACGTCCAGCGCGCTCACCGGCTCGTCGGCGACGATGAGTTTTGGGCGGGTGATCAGCGCGCGTGCGATTGCGATGCGTTGGCGCTGCCCACCCGAAAACTCGTGCGGGTACTTGCCGGCGTCGCTCGCGCGCAGGCCCACCGCGTCGAGCGACTCGGCCACGCGCGCCTGGGTGCCTGAAGGGCCCACCGCCACGAGCGGTTCGGCGACGATGCGGCCCACACGCTGGCGCGGATCCAGAGAACCGTACGGGTCCTGGAACACCATCTGGAAGTCGCGCCGCGCCGATCGCAGCTCGGTGCTGTTCAATCGGTTCAGGTCGCGGCCCATGAACCGCACCTCGCCCGAGCTGGGCCGCTCCAGCGCCATCGCCAGCCGCGCCAGGGTGGACTTGCCCGAGCCCGATTCACCGACGATGCCCAGGCTGTGGCCGTGCTGCAATTGAAAGCTCACACCCGCCAACGCATGCACCACCGGCGCCGCGCGCAGCAGGCGCTCGCGCGGCAAGGTGTAGCGGCGCGTCACCTGGTGCAGCTGCAGCAGCGGTGGGTCGGCCGGCAAGGCGGTCGCGGCCTGCGGTGCGGGGGCTGTCAGTGGCTGCAAGGCGGCTTCATTTCAGCATCATCTCGTCGCGCTCGCGCTTGAACGCCTCGTAGTCCTTGTCCGTGGTCGACAGGCATTTGGCGCGGTCCGGCTCGGGGTAGCGCTGGCACTCGTGCCGCTTGCTCATCTGAAGGCCGTCGTAGACCTGCCGCGTGCTGCAGCCCTGGACCGATGCGATCAGTGCGGTGCACAGGAGAACGATTCGAATCTTCATGGCATCAAGTCTAGGCCCAGTGCGCTGGCAGCGCCGGCGGCGCTGACGGTACGGGCGGTACGGGCGGCCCGCGGTTGCCGCGGGCGCCGCGTCAGTAGACTACGCAAGCCCGGCCCGCGCCGCGCCGCATTCCCGCCCCCACCCGAGAGACACCCATGACCGCCGACCCTCACGCGCCGCTTCGTGGCATCTGGCCCGCGCTGCTGACCCCGTTGAACGCGGCGCTGGGCATCGACCACGCGCGCTTCAGCGGCCATGCCCATGCGCTGCTGGCCGCGGGTTGCGGCGGTGTCACGCCGTTCGGCACCACCGGCGAGGGGCCCTCGTTTTCGCTCGCCGAGCGGGTCGATGCGGTGGGCGCGCTGGTCGAGCACGGTGTGCCGGCTTCGCAGATCCTGGTGTCCACCAGCTGCGCCGCACTGCCCGATACGCTGGCGCTGACGCGCCACGCGCTGCGGATCGGCGCGCACGGTTGCCTGATGCTGCCGCCGTTTTATCTGAAGGGTGTTCCCGACCAGGGCGTGATCGACGCCTACCGCTACGTCATCGACGGGGCGGCCGATGCGCGGCTGCGCCTGTACCTGTATCACATCCCCCAGGTGGCGGGCGTGGGCCTGTCGCAGCATGTCATCCACACGCTCAAGCAGTTGTACCCGCAGACCATCGTCGGCATCAAAGACAGTGCCGGCGACCTGCGGCATTCGCTGGCCTTGGCCGACGCCTTCATGCCGCGTGTCATGGTCTACGTCGGCAACGAACTGGACCTGCGCGAGCTGGGGCGGCGCGGCAGCACCGGCGCGGTCAGCGGCCTGGCCAACTTCATGCCCAGGCGTGTGCACCGCCTCGTGACGCAACCCGACGCCGCCGGCACCGCGGCCGACCTGGAACGCACGCGGCAAGTGCTGGCCCGGCTGAATGCGCATGCGCTGATTCCCGCGCTCAAGGGCATCATGGCGGGCCTGACGCAGGAGCCCGCCTGGTTGCGCGTGCGGCCGCCGCTGGTGGCATTGACCACCAGCGAGATGCACACGCTGATGGCGCGGATTGCCGATCTGGGAATCGACCCCGAGATGAACCGATAACGCAATAACACCGGAGACACCATGAAACTGTTCGCTCTTCGCCGCATCTTGCCGGTCATCGCCGCCGCACTGATGCTGGCCGGTGCCTTGACGCCCGCCGCCCAAGCGCAGAACAAGCTGCTGTTGCGCATCTCCACCCCCGCCGTTGCCGACGACTGGCACGCCAAGATGTGGACGGTGCTGAAAGACGCGCTGGACAAAAGCGCGCCGGGCGAGTTCGACGTGCAGATCAACCTGAACGCGTCGCTGTTCAAACAAGGCACCGAGCCGGCCGCGATGGCGCGCGGCAACCTGGAGATGTCGTCCATCTCGGCCTTCGACATCGCCAAGCTGGTGCCCGAGATGTCGATCTTCACCGCCGGCTACATCGTGCGCGACCCCGAGCACCAGCAGAAGGTGTTCAACAGCCCGGTGGGCGACGAGATGTTCAAGCTGGTGACTGAAAAGATGGACATCACCGTGCTGTCGACGATCTACCTGGGCACGCGCCAGTTGAACCTGCGCGAGGCGCGCAAGGTCACGACGCCGGCCGACCTGAAAGGCGTGAAGCTGCGCATGCCGGGCTCCAAGGAGTGGCTGTTCCTGGGCGAAGCGCTGGGCGCCACCGCCACGCCACTGGCGTTCGGTGAGGTCTACCTGGCGTTGAAAACCGGCACCATCGACGGCCAGGACAACCCGCTGCCCACCGTGCGCGCGGCCAAGTTTTATGAAGTCACCAAACAACTGGTGATGACCGGCCACCTGGTCGACGGCATCTTCATCTCCATTGCCAGCAAAGCCTGGAATGCGCTGAACCCCGTGCAAAAACAAAAGCTCAAGGCTGCGGCCGTTGAGGCGGCGCAGTTCAACAACCAGAACCGCATCAAGGAAGAAGGCGAGATCGTGGACTTCTTCAAAACGCAGGGCCTGCAGGTGAGCACGCCCGATGTCGACGCGTTCCGCAAGAGCGTGCAGACGGCTTACGGCGCCTCCGACATGGCCAAGACCTGGCCCAAGGGCCTGCTCGACCGCATCAACGCCACCAAGTAGATGCGTGCTTGGGTGAGCGCGCTCAAGCGCGGCGCCGACGCCGTCGGCACCACGCTCTTTGCGCTGCTGTTGCTGACCTTCCTGGTGCAGATCGGCGCGCGCTTCGGTTTCAACAAACCGCTGCCGTGGACCGACGAGCTGGCGGTGATTTTGTACGTCTGGGTCATCCTGTGGGCGGCGGCGCTGATGGTGCCTGCCCGCGAGCACGTCGCCTTCGACCTGCTCTACAACGCCTGCGGCCCGCGCACGCGCCGCGCGATGCGGTTGCTGGGCTGTCTGCTGATCGGCGGCCTGGCGGCCTGGGCGTTGCCCGGCGCGTGGGACTACGTGAACTTCATGGCGCGTGAGGGCACGCCCGTGCTGGGCTGGTCGTTCCGCTGGGTCTTCATGCCGTTTGTGCTGCTGCTGGCGGCGCTGGTATTGCGCAACTTGTGGCAAGGCTGGCGGGCTGTGCGCGGCCTTGATGAGGCGGGTGCTTGACCACTGGCCTGTGGGCGCTGCTGGGCACCCTTGCTGCCGGCATGCTGCTGCGCGCGCCGATCGGTTTTTCGATGCTGGCCAGCGGCATCGCTTACCTGATCGTCAAGCAACAAGACCTGGGCCTGGCCGCCGAGCAGGTGCTCAACGGCTTGTACAACAGCTACGTGCTGCTGGCCGTGCCGCTGTTCATCCTGGCCGCGAATGTGATGAACGCCGGCACCCTCAGCGAACGCATCTTCGACTTCTGCCGCATCCTGGTCGGCCGCCTGCGCGGCGGGCTGGCGCAGGTGGACATCCTGGTCAGCGTGGTGTTCTCGGGCATGAGCGGCAGCGCCATTGCGGACGCCGCCGGGCCGGGGCTGGTGACGATCAAGCAGATGCTCAAGAAGCCGGAGTACTCGCCCGGATTCGCCGGCGCGGTGGTGGTGGCCAGCGCGACCATCGGGCCCATCATCCCGCCGTCGATTCCGATGGTGATCTACGCGCTGGTGTCGGGCACCTCGGTCGGCGCGCTGTTCCTCGGCGGTGTGGTGCCGGGGCTGTTGATGGCCGGGGTGTTGATGATCGCGGTGCAGATCATCGCCACCCGCCGCAACATGCCGCGCGACGAGCCGGTGCCGCTGGCCGAGGTCCCGCAGATTTTGCTGCGCGGTGCGCTGCCGCTGTCGCTGCCCGTCGTGCTGCTGACCGGTATTTACACCGGCGCCTTCACGCCCACCGAAGCCGCCGCGGTGGCCGCGCTGCATGCGCTGGTGCTGGCCGGTGTGGTGTACCGCGCGTTGACGTGGCGCACGTTGTACGGCGTGCTGCTGGAGAGCACCCGGTCCAGCGCCGTCATCACGATGATCATCGCCGGCGCCTTCATGCTGAACTACGCGTTCACATCAGAAGGCGTGCCGCAGGCGCTGGCCGTGTGGGTCGACGGCATGCAATTGTCGAAGCTGCAGTTCCTGCTGCTGGTCAATGGGGTGTTCCTGGTGCTGGGCTGTTTTCTGGACACCTCGGTGATGCTGCTGGTGTTTGTGCCCATGCTGCTGCCGGCCGCCAAGCTGCTCGGCGTGGACCTGGTTCACTTCGGCGTCGTCGTTGTGCTCAACATGATGATCGGCCTCATCACCCCGCCGTTCGGCATGCTGCTGTTCGTCACCAACGCGCTCACCGGGATCCCCATCAAGGACATGCTGCGCGAAGGTTGGCTGTTCCTACTGATGCTGCTGGCGCTGTTGCTGGCGATGACGCTGTTCCCGCAGATCGTGCTGTGGCTGCCGCAGACGATGGGGTATGGGGTGAAGTGAGGGGCGGCGGGGCCCAAGGCAGACGCGGCCTTGCCGACTCGGGCACCTGGGCGCGCTGTTCATGACAACCGATGCATGACAACCGATGCGTGACACGGCGCGTTATGCCGCAGTGTTCATGTTGGCGGTGCCCCACTGATTTGCCATGACGACTTCAAGTTCATCACCTAAACCTCTGTCTCGCGTTCCACGTCTGCTTGCCGCGTCCGTGCTGCTCGCCCTCACGGCAGGCTGCGGGGGCGGTGTGTACCTGGATGCGACTGTGCCAGAGGGTCCGCCACCGGCCATCTCGCTGGTCGCTGTGGCGCCTGCGACGCCGTTTCGAGGAGATCCCGTCCAACTCGTGGCGACGGTCTCTGCCAGCAACGGCATCGACTACGTCAGCTTCTACCGGCTTGATTACTACGGCCCGAGCTTGCTTGGCACGGTCGGAAGTCCACCGGCGACCTGGGGCACGAGCATTCCTGTCAACGCGGGAAGCACGGTCAGCTACCTGGCCCGCGCATGCGATGCCTTGGGCAAATGCACCGACAGTCAGGCCGTAACCCTTGCCGTTTATTGACAGAGCGAGCAATCGGCACGCTTGTCTGCTGCTTGCCTGCTGGTCAGGCACCCGGGTGCCTTGAAGCGATCGTGCAACGCCACCGCCACCGCGCCCGCCATGGGGTCGTAGCAGGTGCGCGCGGCGCGCAGCCGGGCGCAGCTGAAGGCTGACCCGAGTCGCTCGAAAACTTCAGCATGGCGCAGTCGTTGCGCCTGATACTGCGTGAAGAGCGAACGTTTGTGGAGGTCGTTGATGGCACGTTCCATGTCGAACCAGCCTGACAAGGCGCGCGCGTTTCGCGCGCTGCACCAACACGACAGCGCGTTCATCATCCCCAACCCCTGGGACATCGGCACGGCGCGCTTGCTCGCGCATCTCGGCTTCGAGGCGCTGGCCACCACCAGCGCCGGGTTTGCGTTTTCGGTCGGGCAGCAAGACAACACGATCGGCCGCGACCAGATGCTGGCCCACGTGGCCGACATCGTGGCCGCCACCGAGCTGCCGGTCAGCGCCGATCTGGAGAACGGCTTTGCCGACGACCCGCAAGCGGTGGCCGAAACCATTCGGCTGGCCGCGGCGACCGGGCTGGTCGGCGGCTCCATCGAAGACGCCACCGGGCGCGCCGAGCAGCCGATCTACGAACATGGGCACGCGGTCGAACGCATCCGCGCGGCGGCCGAGGCGGCGCGTGCATTGCCGTTCCCCTTCATGCTGACCGCGCGGGCTGAAAACCACCTCGTTGGCCGGCCTGACCTGAAAGACACGATCAAACGCTTGCAGGCCTACCAGGAGGCGGGCGCCGATGTGCTCTATGCACCGGGCCTGGTGAGCGAGCAAGACATTGCCGCGGTGGTCAGCTCGGTCGATCGCCCAGTGAATGTGTTGATGGGCATGCAGGGCGCGCCGCACACCCTCGCCTCACTCTCGCGGCTGGGCGCCAAGCGCGTGAGCGTGGGCAGTGCGCTGTCGCGCGCCGCACTCGGCGCCTTTTTGCGCGCCGCACGCGAGATGCGCGAGCACGGTAGCTTTGCGTTTGCCGACGAGGCAGTGAGCTTTCGCGAGATCAGCGCGTTGTTCAATGCCTGACGCTGCGCCGGCGCCGACGGCGGCCGCGCTCCGGGCCGATCGGGCCGATCAGACCTCAGGCCGATCAGACCTTGGTGCGCTCAAGAAAGAAGCGCAGTATTTCGTTGGACGCGTCCGGCCCCAGCGGGTCGGTGAACGAGCCGCGCGAATCGCCGCCGGACCATGCGTGGCCGGCGCCGTGCACCAGCCAATGCTCCGCGTGCGCGCGGGCCGTGCCGTTGCTGTGCAATGTGCGGGTGTAGGCGCGGCCGCCCGGCACCTTGCCTTGTTCGACGACGATGCCGGCGCCTTCTTTGGTTTGGGCGGCGGGCGTGGCAGCGAGCGCTTGCTCAATCACCTGCTCGCCGTTGAGGGGGTGAACGGTCTCGTCGTGGTCGCCGTGGAAGACGATCAGCGGCACGCTGGCTTCGGCTTCGGTTTCGGCTTCGGCGCCCTTGCCACGCCGTTTGGCCGGCGCGGCCGTTGCCCGCTTGCCGGGCCCGCGTTTCATCACGCCCATCGCGGTGATCATGTCTTGCGCCACGGCATGGGCCAGGCCCGAATGAACACCGGCCGCGGCCAGCAATTCGGGGTAGGTGCGGGCCAGGATCAGCGCCATCGCGCCCCCGGCCGACAGCCCCGCAACGTAGACGCGGCGTGGGTCCAACGCGTGTTTTGCCATCACCGCCTGAATCATGCCGGCGATGATGGACGGTTCACCGGCACCGCGTTGCTGGTCGTGCCGGTTGAACCAGTTCCAGCAGCCGAAGCCGTTGGCCGAGCGGGCCTGCGCGGGGTAGAGCACCGCCAAGTGCTGGCTGTCGGCCAGCCGGTTCATGCGGGTGCCGGCGGCAAAGTCGTCGGGGTCTTGCTTGCAGCCGTGCAGCATCACCACCAGCGGCAACTTTCCGTTGGCTTTGCCGGCGGGGATGTAGAGTTTGTAGCTGCGCTGGCCGGCGTCGTTGCGGAACATCCCTTCGGTGAATGCGCCAGGCTCGACGGGCTCTGCGGCGGGCGCGAGCGGTTCGGCCTTGGGGGTTGGAGCGGCCTCGACAACAACCGCCCGGGCACTGCGCCCGGATTCGTCTTCGTCTTCAGCAAGGAGCGCAGGTTCAACGCTGCGTTCGGCCGCTTGCGCAGCGTGTGGGGGCATCTCGGAGGGCGTGTCGGTGGCCGCTTCGGGCGCCGAAGCGGGATCGGCCGGGCGGCGCAGGCCCAGCAGCAACGCCAGCCAGCGCCATGGCAGAGCCACGAGCCTGAGCCAGCCCAGCCACACCCTGCGGCAGGCGGCAAGAAATTGTCGGAAGAGTTGCTTCATCGGTGCTTGGATCTCGGTAGGGCGCGAAGGTTAAGAGAAAACCCGGATCGGTGTTCGATACGCCGAATTCAAGCTGTGGTCTGGCCCGATATCTGGCTCGATGTCTGGCCCGATTTGCCACAAGCCCCGGGTTGATTTGGGTTGCGCGTGCGGCACCGCTGGGTCAGGCCGAGGGGCGGGTCGCGAGCGCATGGATGCAACGAACCGCATGGCCAGTCCCCACCATCACCGGCGCGGGTGGCGCTTCTTTGCAGGCTGCTGTCACCAGCGCGCAGCGGTCCGCAAACGGGCAGCCCGGCGGCATGTCCGCCAGTTCGGGCACCCGGCCGGGGATGGTCACCAGGCGTTGCCGTTGGCCATTGACTCGCGGCGCACCCAGCCGCGGCCTGGCGCTGAACAGGCCGCGGGTGTAGGGGTGGGCCTGGCGCGCGAACACATCGACGGTGGGCCCGCTCTCGACCACCGTGCCGCCATACATCACCAGCATGCGCGACACAACGCGCGCCATCACGCCCAGGTCGTGGCTGATCAGCAGCAGCGCCATGCCGCCCACCCGCACCAGTTCGGCGATCAGGTCGAGGATCTCGCGCTGGATCGTTACGTCCAGCGCGGTGGTCGGCTCATCGGCGATCAGCAGGCCGGGCCCGCAGGCCAGCGCCATCGCAATCGTGACCCGCTGGCGCTGCCCGCCCGAGAGTTGGTGTGGATACGCGTCCAGGCGTTGTGCGGCCTGCGGCAAGTGCACCTGTTCCAGCAAGTGCAGCGCCTGCTCGCGGGCCTGCGCGCGCTTCATTCCCTTGTGCAGCCGCAGCGGCTCGGCGACCTGGTCGCCAACGGTGTGCAGCGGGTTCAACGCGGTCATCGGCTCCTGGAAGATCATGCCGATGCGGTCGCCGCGCAGCGCACACATCGCCTCGTCGGGCAGGCCCACCAGCTCCCGGCCGTTGAAGCGGATGCTGCCGCTAACTCTTGCGCCCATCGGCAGCAAGCCCATCAGCGCCAGCGCCGTCATCGACTTGCCGCAACCGCTTTCGCCGACCAGGCCCAGCGTGGCGCCGCGTTCCAGCACAAACGAGATGCCGCGCAGCGCATCGGCCGGGCCGCGCGATGTTGGCAAGGTGACACGCAGATTGGAGACTTCAAGGAACGGCAAGGGATGCAGGGCGGGTGGGCTGGGACAGGCGGCACGATACCCGGTTTGCCGAACCGGCCTGTGGATGCGTTTGAGTCCCAGCGCTAGTCTTCGCCCTGAACGCTTGTACAACGACCTGCAGCAGGCGAACGGAGACAACGCTGTTCATCTGCAACCGTCAGGGCTTCGCGGTTGGCTTCAAGTCGACGTTGTGGTGTGCCTCGATCCACCATGGGCCGTCGCACCGCGCAAAAACCTCCATGAGCATGAAGCGTCTGGCGCCAGGTGGTTTGGATAGCGTGTGCCATCGCCGGCGTTCCACGCGTCTTGTGGACGAAGTCTTGTGGGCGAAGCGCCCGCCGAGCCAAGCAAGCTCACGTTGACGAGTCGAAGTTGGCCGCGTAACGTGCACCGCACCGCCGCCGGTTGCAACTACCAGTGGGACATTGCCTCATTCGGACGCACTCTCGACACACACGGAAGGAGGCAAGTCATGCTGGTTCCTCTCATCATGGCGATTTGGTTCGGCTACACCGCCCGCCGTGCTGGCCGAAACTGGTTTGCATGGGCTATAGGAGGCGCCGTCCTAGCCTTCATCGTTGCCACGATCGTCGCAAACGTCGGGGCGGCGATGTTCGGTCCCTTCACCCTTGACAACTACATACCTTTCCGAATTATCTCGTCGATTGTTGCCGTCGTGATTACGATCATCGTGGGTTCACAACTCGTGGCAAGGATTAGGAAGAAGGATGTACAGTCCGACGCGTCGTCGACTGAACCTGGTCATGCAACCTCGAAAGACGGACCTCCTGTCGTCGACACTCGCACTGGGGTGTGCCCAAGTTGCGGCAAGCCCGCTGCCTTCTCGTCGCGCAAGTGTCCTAATTGCTCAGCGGATTTCGGGCCAGGTTCAGCCTACCAAGTCTTGCCTGCCAGAGGTGATGCCTAACCCTTCGTTCCAGCGGACAACCCCCGGGTACCGGCGTCTACCGCTTAACTCAAACTACAAGGGCTTCCCCATTTGTCAAGCTGCACCGATCCGATGTGAATCGCGGTAGCGATTCACCCTGCGTTGATCTGACTTTGACTTTCGACCAGCGTCGAATGGCGACGGACGTTGAACAGCGGCAAAGGGTGCGGACTGGAG
>JANNDW010000080.1:0-2674 GCA_031378125.1 Methylibium sp.
CATGAACGTGCTGCTGGCCGAAGCCGAGGTGCCGTACGACCAGGTCTTCGAGATGGAAGACATCAACGGCGAACTCGGCCAGGCCGACGTGGCCATCATCCTGGGCGCCAACGACGTGGTGAACCCTGCGGCGCACACCAAGGGCAGCGCCATCTACGGCATGCCGATCATCGAAGCCTACAAGGCCAAGACCATCATCGTCAACAAACGCTCGATGGCGGCGGGCTACGCGGGGCTGGACAACGAGCTGTTCTACATGGACAAGACGATGATGGTGTTTGGCGATGCCAAGAAGGTGGTGGAGGACATGGTGAAGGCGGTGGAGTGAGGCGTGTGTGGCCCGCGAGAGCGGCCGGGCGATGGTGATGTAATACAATCGGGGTATTCGTATTCACCGGGGCTCGACCATGACGCTCACCGTTCGCCTGGACAACACCCTCGAATCGGCATTGGAGCGCTATTGCACTGAACGTGGCGTGACCAAGAGCCTGGTGGTGCAGGAGTCGCTGGCAACTTACCTGCTTGCCAGCCAGGCGCGACCGGCAGGTTCGCAATCGAGTCGTGTTTCCAAAGCGCCTGCGCGGGCCAGCGCAAACTACAAGGCATTTTTTGATGCGGGCTTCATCGGTGCCGGTGAACTGGGCGGTTCTGCTGACAAGGCGGCGGTCCGGGCCCGCGCCATGCAGCGCATTCGCCTCAGCAGCGAGTGACAGCGGCGCCCCGCCGCAGTCGCGCGGCGCAGAAGGTTTCAACGCCCCAACCGCTCGCGGCTGAGTCCGTTCTTCTTGACACTGGGCCATTGGTTGCCCTGTATTCGCGCACTGACCGTTGGCACATCGATGTCACTCGATGGATGGAGCGGTTCGAGGGGGAGCTGCACACGGTCGATCCGGTGCTGACAGAGGCGGCCTATTTCCTTCCCGTGCGTGTGCGCGCAATTCTTGCGGACTTGGCAAAAAGCGGCACCCTCCACGTGCATTGTCCCGATGCGGCGGGCTTTGCGCGGATCGCCGCGCTGCTGCGCAAATACGCTGATGCCGACCCCGACTGGGCCGACATCTCCCTCGTGTGGCTCGCGGAGACAACCGGCATCCACCGCATCGCAACCCTGGACGTCACCGATTTCAGCGTCTACCGCATCCACGGCCGCAAGCGCTTCGAGCTGGAACTGTTGCGCTGAGCGGCGCTGCGGAAGTTGCCCCGCCCATGCCCACCCTCGACTGGCTGAACCGCGACGACGCTTTTCGCGTTGCGCAGCGCGTGCCCACCCGCGTGCTGCGGCCCCACCCGGCGACGGCCGGGCCCAGCGGTTTGGTGGGCGTGGCCGTGGCCAGCGCGACCAGCGACAACCTGTTGATCCAGGGCGACAACCTCGAGGCGCTGAAGGCTCTGCTGCCGTTCGATCGCGGGCGGGTGAAGTGCATCTTCCTCGACCCGCCGTACAACACCAAGAGCGCGTTCGAACATTACGACGACAACCTCGAACACTCGCAGTGGCTGACGATGATGCTGCCGCGGTTGCAATTGCTGCGCGAGTTGTTGAGCGAGGCCGGGTCCATCTGGGTGACGATTGATGACAACGAGGGGCATTACCTCAAGGTGATGATGGATGAGGTGTTTGGGCGGGGTAATTTTGTGGCGAATGCGGTGTGGCAGAAGAAGTACACGATTGCCAATGACGCAAAGTGGCTGTCGGAAAACCATGATCATGTGCTCGTGTATGCGTGCAAGAAGGACACGTGGAGGCCGTTCCGCCTTGCTCGAACCGCCGAGATGGACAAGCGCTATCGCAACCCCGACAACCACTCGGACGGACCGTGGAAAGCGACGCCGCTTTACGCCAAGCGAACGGCGACCGAGAAGGAGTCCGTGTTTTCGTTCACGTTCAAGAACGGCGTCATCTGGGCACCGCCACGGGGCTCATCGCCGCGATTTCCAGCCCACGAACTTGCGCGAATGGATGCCAACGACGAAATCTGGTTTGGCGCCGATGGCAAGGCCACCCCGTCCCGAAAAACGTTCCTTCGCCGACTCAGTTTCGACAGCCCGCCGACACCGACCCTGTGGCTTCATACCGAATCCGGAAACAACCACGAGGCGCGTGAAGAGGTGAAGGCGATGAGCGCTGACGAGTCTTTCGCTACGCCCAAACCAGAGAAGCTCGCGAGGCGAATTCTCGAACTGTCCACGGAGCCCAACGACCTCGTCCTCGACTCCTTCCTCGGCAGCGGCACCACCGCCGCCGTCGCCCACAAGATGGGCCGGCGCTGGATCGGCATCGAGATGGGCGAGCATGCCGTCACGCACTGCCTGCCGCGCCTGCGCAAGGTGGTTGAAGGGGAACAAGGCGGCATCAGCGCCTCGGTCAACTGGCAAGGCGGTGGCGGCTTTCGCTTCCTGTCGCTCGGCGCACCCCTGTTCGACGCCGACGGCGAGATCAACCCCGAGGTGCGCTACGCCGACCTGGCGGCCTTCATCTGGATGCGCGAAACCGGTGTTGCGCTCGCCGCTGCCGCCGCCCCCAACGGGCTGCCCTTGATCGGCACGCACGCGCCCGAGCCGGGCAGCGACGGCACCGCGTACTACCTGCTCTTCAACGGCATCCTGGGCGACCGCCGGCCCGCCAGCGGCAACGTGCTCACCAGCGCGGTGCTCGACGCGTTGCGCGCGCTTT
>JANNDW010000428.1:0-3390 GCA_031378125.1 Methylibium sp.
GAACGCCCGATCAGATTTGCACCATCTCGAAGTCGGCCTTGGCCACGCCGCAATCGGGGCACGCCCAGTCGGCCGGGATGTCGGCCCAGCGGGTGCCGGCGGGAACGCCGTCTTCGGGCATGCCCACCGCTTCGTCATAGATGAAGCCGCACACGATGCATTGGAATTGGTTCATGGGTGTCTTTCAGCTTGAAGGGTTGATGTTCGCGGCGCGGAAAATCGCCTATGAAGCGACCTTGGCCAGCGTGGGGAACAGCAGGTCGGCGTGGCCGAAGGCATGCAGGATCTCCTGCTCGGCCGTGTCTTCAAACACCTTGGCGGTGGCTTCGTCGCCCATGGCGCAGCGCAGCCTGGCGAAGTAGCGGTACTTGATGTGGGCCATGGACTCACCGGCAAAGGCCGATTCGAGCTTCTTGATGGTCACCGATTCAGGGTTGTGGAAGCGACTGGACATGATGCACTCCGGGTTGAAACTGAAACGATGAGGGGATGTTAAGAATCGCCCACGGATATGTAGTATCAATTGTCAACAGTACAACGATAGTTTTTATGAAATTCCGGCCCCCATCGCCCACGCGAACACCGAGAACGTGCCGAACGCCAGCACCGTGCTGAGCATGATGATGCGGGCGATGCGGCCGTTGTCGGCGCCATAGCGTTCGGCCAGGATGGACACGTTGCTGGCGCTGGGCAGCGCGGCGGTCAACACCAGCACCATCAGGCCGAAGACCGACACGCTGGCCCCCAGCGCACTAGCGATCACCCCGGCGCTGAGGACCAGCAGCGGGTGCACCAGCAGCTTCACCAGCGCCAGGGGCAGGTAGCCGGACAGCGGCGTTGCGGTCGTCGCGTGCTGCCCCGCCCGCCACAGCACCGCACCGATGGTGAACAACGCCACCGGCGTGGCCGCATCTCCCAGCATCTTGATGATTTGCGCCAGCGGCTCGGGCAACGTGAGGCCGCTGGCGGCGAGCAGCGCGCCCAGTGCAATCGCCCATGGCAACGGGTTGGACAAGGCGCCGCGCAGCGCGCGGGTGAATGCCGCGAGCATGCTGTCATGCGGCTGCGCAGCATCGGCCGGCTGCATTTGCGCCAGCGCCAGGCACAGCGAACTGGTGACCACCAGGTCGACCAGAATCGCGCCGATCAGCGGCCCTGCCGCGCGTTCGCCCAACAGGCCGATCAGCAGCGGAACGCCCATGAAACCGGCGTTCGGGAAGGTGGCCACCAGCGCGCCGAACGCGGCGTCCTTCAGCGGCACGCCCGGCCCGGCCGACCCGCGTCGCAGCGTCAGCGCAATGCTGAACAGCACCATCAGCAGCGCGCAGGCCATGTAGATGCCCATCAACACCGGGTCGATCAATTGCGCAAACGGCCGGCTCGCGCCGAACCGGAACAGCATGCACGGCAGCGCGAAGAAGAGCACAAAGGCATTCAGTCCGGGGATCGCCGAGTCCGGCAGCACGCCCCTGCGCGCCGACACGTAGCCCAGCAACACCAGCGCGAAGAACGGAAACGTGACGGCGAAAATGGCCTGCATGGCTGCGCAGTATCGCAAGCCTTGACTGGCAGGCTACAGCGCGCCCCGAGCGCGCGTGGGCGCGCCGGGTGCAGCCGCGCGCGTCGATGCGCTCAGCGGGTGGTCTGGAAGTGTGGGTCGTCGCCAGCCCTGCGCCGCCGCATCGAAGGCAGGGCGGCTACAGGAACCGGCTCGGCCTCGTTGCCACGCGCGAACTGGCTGCGCCGGTCGTGGTGCACCTTGAGCACGGCGTCAAGCCGGATCAGCCGCTGGGCCGCCACGCCTTCGCCATGCACTTCGGACACGGCGTCGAACAGGCGCGGGCGCATGTGCCAGAACTCGTTGGCCCCGGCCGCGGTGTCAACCCGAACCTGCAAGCCCTTGCCCGCGCCGGTGTGCAAATCGTCGAGCAAGGTGTAGCAGACGTTGCGCAGTTCGATCAGGCGGTCGGGTGCTGTCTCGCGCGTGAACCGGTAGGTCGGCCGCAAGCCCAGCACCCAATTCATCACGGAGCCGATCAGGCGCATCGCGGGCACCTCGTCACCTTGTTCACGCCGATTTCCTTCCAATTCGTCCTTCGTTGTCGGCAGGTCGCGCGCCGACTTGAGGGACTTCAACATCCGGGGGCCTCGTTATGATGCGGCTCCCTCGGAAACGGTTCCGCCGCCGGGCCATTCTCTCCTGTACGGTGCTCCCGCCGCAGCCTTCTTGTCAACCGCCCCCGCCTCTCTCAATGCCGCGCAGATGGAAGCCGTCCATCACCTGAGCGGCCCCTGCCTGGTGTTGGCCGGTGCCGGTTCGGGCAAGACCCGTGTCATCGTGCACAAGATCGCGCGGCTGCTGCAGGCCGGTTACGAGCCCGGGCAGATCGCCGCCATCACGTTCACCAACAAGGCGGCGCAGGAAATGCGCGAGCGTGCCAAGGAGCTGGTGGGCCCGCGCGCCGCCAAGCCGCTGGTGATCAGCACCTTTCACTCGCTGGGCGTGCGCATCCTTCGCACGGAAGGCGCCCGGCTGGGGCTCAAAGAGCAATTCAGCATCCTCGACAGCGACGACGTGCTGGGCGTGCTGAAAGACGCCGGCGGCAGCGCCGACAACGCGCAGGCGCGCCGTTGGCAATGGGCCATCAGCCTGTGGAAGAACCAGGGCCTGAACGCCGACCAGGCCGAAGCCGCCGCGGCCGCTGCTTCCGATGAAGACCAGCGTGTCGCCGCCCGCGTGATGAAGCGCTACGAAGAACGGCTGGCGGCCTACCAGGCGGTCGACTTCGACGACCTGATAGTCCTGCCGCACAAGCTGCTGCTGCGCGACGCCGAAGTGCGCGCCAAGTGGCAGGACACGTTGCGCTACGTGCTGGTCGACGAGGTCCAGGACACCAACGCGATCCAGTACGAAATGCTCAAGTGCCTGGTGGGCGAGCGCGCGATGTTCACCGCGGTGGGCGACGACGACCAGAGCATCTACGGCTGGCGCGGCGCCACCATCGACAACCTGAAGCGCCTGCCGCAGGAGTACCCGCGCCTGAAGGTCATCGCACTGGAGCAGAACTACCGCTCCACCGGCAGCATTCTTCGCGCGGCGAATTCAGTGATCTCGCACAACCCCAAGCTGTTCGAGAAGAAGCTGTGGAGCGATCTGGGCGACGGCGACCCGGTGCGCCTGGTCGAATGCGACAACGAAGAACATGAAGCCGAGCGCATCGTCGCGCGCATCCAGTCGCTGCGCGGCGACGGTGGCGCGGTCGCCAACAGCGGACGGCCCGCCGACACGGTTCAGTTCAAGGACTTCGCGGTGCTCTACCGCGCCAACCACCAGGCGCGTGTGTTCGAGAAGGCGCTGCGCAAGGCCAACATTCCGTACAAGGTGTCGGG
>JANNDW010000491.1:0-1556 GCA_031378125.1 Methylibium sp.
GTCGCCGACCGCGTGCGTCGACTGATGCTGAAAGCCACCGTGGCCGGCGCCAGCATGACGCCGGTGACGCAGATGCTGGCGGCCTGCGCCTTGAGCGTGGTGATCGTGATCGCGCTGTGGCAAAGCCGCTCGGGCGCCGCATCGGTCGGCGACTTTGTGGCGTTCGTGACCGCGATGCTGCAACTGGTGGCGCCGGCCAAGCACCTGTCGGACGTGATGGCGCCGTTGACGCGTGGGCTGGCCGCGGTCGAACGCGGCATCGGCTTCATCGACAGCGGTGCGGTCGAAAAGGGCGGCAGCTACGCGCCGCAACGTTCGCGCGGCGAGATCGAATTCGACGGCGTGGCGGTGCAGTACCGCAGCGATGCAGCGCCTGCCGTTCAAGGTTTGTCGCTGCGGGTGGCTGGCGGCCAGACGGTGGCGCTGGTCGGGCCTTCGGGCGCCGGCAAGACCACGCTGGTGAACCTGCTGCCGCGCTTTCTCGAACCGACGAGCGGCCTGATCAGACTCGACGGCGTGCCGTTGCACGAGTGGGACGTGGCCGCATTGCGCCGCCAGTTCGCACTCGTCAGTCAGGACGTGGTGCTGTTCAACGACAGCGTGGCGGCCAACGTGGCGCTCGGTGCAAAGCTGTCACGCGAACAGGTCAAGAGCGCACTCGCCGCCGCCAACCTGCTCGACTTCGCGCAAGGCCTGCCGCAAGGCATCGACACGCGCATCGGCCACAACGGCAGCCAGCTCTCGGGCGGCCAGCGCCAGCGTTTGGCGATCGCGCGCGCGGTGGCCAAAGACGCGCCGATCCTGATCCTCGACGAAGCGACCTCTGCTCTCGATTCAGAAAGCGAACGCGCCGTGCAGACCGCGCTCGAGCGCTTGATGGTCGGCCGCACCAGCCTCGTCATCGCGCACCGCCTGTCGACGATCGAACATGCCGACCGCGTGCTGGTGCTGGATGGCGGGCGCCTGGTCGAACAAGGCAGCCACGCCGAACTGCTGGCTGCCGGTGGGCTCTACGCCCGCCTGCAAGCCATGCCGTTCAGAACCTCAGCTTGAACATGAAAGCCCGTTCGGGGATAACTTTCTGGAGTGCCCATGACAACGATTTCGCGCTACCCCGTCCCCGAGATCGCCGACCTGCCGGACGACATCCGCCAACGCATCGTCGCGGTGCAGGACAAGGCCGGCTTCGTGCCGAACGTGTTCCTCGCGCTGGCCCACCGGCCGGCCGAGTGGCGCGCCTTCATGGCCTACCACGACGCGTTGCTGTTGAAGGAGACGGGCAGCCTGACCAAGGGCGAGCGCGAGATGATCATCGTCGCCACCTCGGCCGCCAACCCGTGCCTGTACTGCGTGGTGGCGCACGGCGCGATCCTGCGCATCTACGAGAAGAAGCCGCTGGTCGCCGACCAGATCGCGGTCAACCACCGCAAGGCCGACATCACACCGCGCCAGCACGCGATGCTCGATTTCGCGATGAAGGTGTGCCTGGAGTCGCAGCGCATCGACGACAGCGATTTCGCGGCGCTGCACGCACATGGTTTCGACAACGAGGACGT
>JANNDW010000002.1:0-16348 GCA_031378125.1 Methylibium sp.
CACCACGCCGTTGCGAGCGAACAGGTTGGTGAAGATCACGTTGGCGTGGCGCCCCTGGGCATCGGTGATGCGCACGTCCGGCCCGGCACGGCGTTGCACGTCGAACGTGATCGCCTGGCCCTGCAGCGTGACCGGCGTCGCACCGTTGGCGATCCGGCGGGCCGACAGCTTTTGCGGCAGCACGTGGTAGGTGAGCACGTCGGTCAGCAGCGGCTTGTTGGCCAGCAGCTGGTCGGCGGTGATGTTCAACTCGGCCAGCAGCGCGGCGAAGGCCGCGTCGGTGGGTGCGAACACCGTGAATGGCCCGTCCGAACGCAGTGCATCCACCAGCCCGGCCGCGCGAATCGCCTTCTCCAGAATGCTGAAGGTCGGCAGGTACTTGACATAGGTGAACACCGACGGGCGCCAGACCGGCTTGTGCGTGACGAACAGCACGCCGTTCCTGGCCTTCACGTCGGCCACCTTGATGCCGGCGTCATTGACGGTGATCTCCGTCCCGGCCCCACCGGAGTTCACATTGACCTCGATCGAGCTGCCCGAGACCGCTGTTTCGGTGCCGGTCTGCATGTCGCTGGAGAGCATGCGCTTGGCCACCAGGTGCGACTCGACGAAGCTTTGCAGCTGCTTGCGGTTTTCCGGCAGCAGCAGTTCATCGACTTCGGCGCGCATTTCGGCCATCGCCTCATTACTGGGCGCGATCAGCGTCAGCTGCTCATCGGACCTCAGCTTCTGTGTCATGCCGGCGGCGTCGGCGAGCTTCATGAACTCGGAGGCGCTGGGCTCGGCGTTCGCCGCCTCGGCCAGCGTGGGTTCGGCGGCTGTCGCCGGCGAAGTGTCCGATCCGCCGCCGCCGCAAGCGGCCAGCAGGCCTGCGCTCGCAACTGCGACGACCAAATGCAACCAACTCTTCATTGCTCTCTCCTTGAGTGATGGATGGGCCAGGGGGTCAGCTCGCCACGGCAGGCGCGAGCACTTTGTCAATCGCGTGGATCACGCCGTCGCTCGCCGCCAGGTTGGCGGCGAGCGCGGTGGCGTCGGTCAAAACTTCATCTTTTGTCGCGCTGCCTGACAGGGTGTTCAGCGCGATCGTCGCCAGGCTGCCCGCGGGGTCGTCGCTACCGCCGCAGGCAGCAATCATCGAGACAAGCAGCACTGCGGCAATCCGCTGTAGAAAGGTCGTCATCGGGTCTTTGAGCAACGTGGAGGGGTTGAAGTGTTTTGGCGCCAACCAGCGGGTTGTGATGAAACTCACAGCCGGCGCCGAAAAGCCACCGGGCGAAATGTGAACTACTGAGTTCACGATGTCAACTGTGTGGTTTTTACTGAGACTACTTGGTTATTTATCGACTGAACTGTGCAGATAGTTCGGTGCACATCTACAATTCACCTATGGGAAAGACATCGTTTCGCGTTCAAGTGCTGCGTGCGCGCGAGGATGCGATCGTCGCGTCGGTCAACCGCTTGTTGGCCGAAAAGGGCTTCGATGTGATGACGGTGGACGAAGTGGCGGCTGACGTGGGCATTGCCAAGGCCAGCCTCTACAAGCACTTCACGTCCAAGGAAGAACTGGCCGCGGCTGCCATGATTGGTGTGCTGGACCGCTCGCTGGCCTTTCTGGCCACGCGGGCAGTGCATCCTCAGATCCCGGCGATCGAACAACTCAAGTCCGTCGCCCGCTGGACCATGCAGGTGCAGTTGGCCGGCGAAATGCCTTCGCTGCCGGCGCAGAACTCGGCGCTGCGCACCGCGCTGATGACCAACAAGGTCTATCTCGATCGGCTGATGGAAGTGAGCGACAAGCTCGGCGTCTGGATCACTGCGGCCCAGCAAGAGGGGCGCTTGAGCACCAAGCTGCCGCCCGAGGTGATTCTGTACACGCTGTTTGCCCGTGCTTGCGACCCGGTGCTGGGTCTGTTGAAAGTAAGTGGAAACTACAGCGATGAGCAGATCATCGAGATGTTGTTGTCCACCTGCTTCGACGGCTTGGTGGGCGCGGGACCTGCCACGCAAACCTGAGCTCGGTATCAGCCCTTGTCATTGAGGCGATCATCGGGCGGGCTCATTCGACAGCGTCCCTCGCCGCATCTGCGTCGATTCGACACCGCAGGTCCGCATCGTGTTGTCCGATAACTGATGAGCAAGAGCGGCCAACGCCAACGCCAACGCCAACGCCAAGGCCAAGGCCAAGGCCGGGCCTTCGACAACAAGCAGCCTCGACGACTGGGCCGAGTCCGCCGCGCGCAGCGTCGGCCCGGTGCGTGCGCTGCTGTACGGCGGTGCCGACTATGCCCAGCACGCCAATGACACGATCGCCAGCTTCGCGATGATCGAAACCGCGCAGGCGCTCGCCAACCTGCATGCGATCCTGTCGGTTGAAGGGCTGGACGCGATCTGCATCGGCCCGTCGGACTTGTCGCTCGCACTGGGCTGCAAGCCGGTGTTCGACGCTGTCGAGCCCAAAGTGGCGCAGACCATGGACCATATCCTCGCGCGCGCCAAGGCGCATGGCGCGGTGGCCGGGGCGCACAACGGCGTGCCCGAGCTTGCGTTGGCGCGGGTGGCCAAGGGCTTCCGCTTCGTCACGGTGGCGTCCGACGCCCGGCCGATGGCGGCCGGCTCGCAGCAGGAGCTCGGCAAGATGCTCGCCGGCTGAGCCGCCTTCGGTGCGCGCCCCTGCAATTGCGCACCGAAGGCGGCCCCTCTCAGGCCCGCCCTGCCGGTTGAATCAGGGCCTCGATCCGGCCTGAGCGGTCGGCCTCGGCGTCAGCTCACCAGAATCCCCAGTTCCCGGTGAACACCACCCACGCGCCGAGCACGCCGTTGGTCACGGCATGCGCAACGATGGGCACCCACAGCTTGCCGGTTCGCACATACAGCCAGGCATAGGCCAGCCCGGCCACGATGGCGGCCAGCCACAAGGTGTGCGCGAGCATGAACAAAAAGGTCGACAGCACGACGGCCTTGAGCCCAACGCGCTGTGGATCCACCATTTCGAATTGGGAGCGGGCGATCCAGCGCATCAGGAACGAGCGCCAGAACAACTCCTCCATCACCGGCACCAGCAGCGTGGCGCCGAGCCAGCGCACCCCCGCCAACGGCCACATCACATTGCCTTGTTCATCCACCGGTCGAAAGCCGGCCGTGGCTTCGCCCAGGCGCATCCAGGGTGCGTCGAGCTGGGTCCAGAGGTAGAACACCCCCAGGCCGACCAGCACGGCCAAGCCAAGCTCTTTGACGTTGGGCCAGCGCTGCGCCACGAGCTCGCCATAGTCACGCCAAAACCACAGCAGCAATCCGCCCACCAGCACCAGCGCCCAGCCGTAGACCCAACGCGGATCGATGCCCCAGGCGCCGCCGGCCGGCATCGCAACGCGCAAAGCCAGCAGCGCCATGAAAACCACAAACGGGACGATGCGCGCGAGCGCGGCGCGACTCAGAGGCTCCATCACCATGTGCGGTGGGCGGCAAGCTCAGGCCGCAAGCAACGCTCCGACGCGCTCGCGCAAGCCGGCCGGTGAGGCGCTGACCGCGGCCACCGGCTCGCCCGCGACCAGCCCGACGCGGCTGAAAAACCCGCGCCGGAACGGCCGCGTCATCGCCGCGCCGCCGCGGCGCGAGAAGAACGAGCCCCACAGGTTTTGCAGCGCCAGCGGCACCACCGGCACCGGGTGGGTTTCCAGCAGCTTCATCACACCGCCTTTGAACTCGCCCAGCTCGCCGTTGTGGGTGATGCCGCCTTCCGGAAAAATGCACAGCAGCTCCCCCTCGCTGAGCACCCGGCGGGCTTGCGCGAAGGCCTGTTCGTAGGTGGCCGGGTCGGCGCGGACCGAGGCGATCGGAATCGCCTTGGCGAGTTTGAAGAGGAAGCCCAGCACCGGGATCTTGAAGATCTGGTGGTCCATGATGAAGCGAATCGGCCGCGGGCTGGCCGCCATCAGCAGCACCGCGTCGATGAAGCTGACGTGGTTGCACACCAGGATCGCCGCGCCTTGCGTCGGGATGTTCTGCTCGCCCCGCACCTCAAAGCGGTAGATCAGCCGGGTCAGCACCCAGGCAATGAAGCGCAACAGGTACTCGGGCACCAGCATGAAGATGTAGAACGCCACCACCGCATTCAGCAGGCCGGTGATCAGGAAGACCTGCGGGATCGTGAAGTTGGCCTTCAGCAACAGCCCGACGCTGACCGAGCTGACGATCATGAACAGCGCGTTCAGGATGTTGTTGGCCGCGATGATGCGGGCGCGGTGGCTCGGCGCCGAGCGCAGCTGGATCAGCGCATACATCGGCACGCTGTACAGGCCGGCAAACAGCGACAGCAGCGCCAGGTCGGCCATCACCCGCCAATGCGCGGCCTGGGCGATGAACTGCGAAAGCGTCAGGCCCGCCGCCGGTGGCAGGCCGCGCGAGGCGAAGTACAGGTCGATCGAAAAAACGCTCATGCCGATGGCGCCCAGCGGAACCAGGCCGATCTCCACATGCCGGCGGCTCAACACCTCGCACAACAGCGAGCCGATGCCGATGCCGACGGAAAACACCACCAGCAGCAGCGACGCCACTTGCTCGTTGCCATGCAGCACGTCCTTGGCGAACGACGGGAACTGCGACAGGAACACCGCGCCGAAGAACCACATCCACGAGATGCCCAGCAAGGAGCGGAACACGACGATGTTTTTGTGCGCCAGCAACAAGTTGCGCCAAGTTTCGGTGACGGGGTTCCAGTTGATCTTCAGCCCGGGATCGGTCGATGGCGAAGCGGGGACGAACTGCGCCGTCACGCGCCCCACGACGGCCAGTGCCAGGCAGGCCCAAGCCACCCACTGCGCACCGGTTTGCGGCAAGGCAATCAGCAGCCCGCCCGCCACGTTGCCCAGCAGGATGGCCACGAAGGTGCCCATCTCCACCATGCCGTTGCCACCGGTCAGTTCACGCTCGTTCAAATGCTGCGGCAGGTAAGCGAACTTGACCGGCCCGAACAGCGTGGAGTGCAGCCCCATCAAAAACACGCAGGCCAGCAGCACCGGCACGTTGGCCTGCGTGAAGCCCCAGCCGGCCAGCGCCATGATGGCGATCTCCAGCCATTTGACGAAGCGGATCAGCACCGTCTTGTCGTACTTGTCGGCCAGTTGCCCGCTGGTGGCCGAGAACAGCAAGAAGGGCAGGATGAACAGCGCGCCGATCGCCAGCCCCGCCAGCGCGGGCGGCAGCCAGCTCACCTGGATCTGGTAAGTCACCATCACGGTGAGCGCGAACTTGAACAGGTTGTCGTTGCCGGCGCCGAGGAACTGGGTCCAGAAGAACGGCGCGAAACGGCGCTGGCGCAGCAGATCGAACTGGTTCGGATGGTCGGTGGCGTGCAAGAAGGGCTCCCGGTCTTGTGTGGTGCGGCTACTTTAGCCAGTTGCACGGCGGCGGGGCCGGCTTGCGCGTGGTGCTATTTGGCGGTATCGGCGGTACGAAGCGGCGATGCCGGGGCGCAAATTTGGCGGGACGCCGGCGCCCACCTCAGCTGGCCTTCTGGACTGCGCACGCGAACCCGCCACATAGTAACCTTGGCGTTACATGAACAGCTTTGACGCCCTTGGCAATCCGTTGCGCCGCGCTATCCTTTTGGAATTGCGGCGCTCGCCCATTCCGGTGGCTGTTTTGACAGAACGCTTCTCGGTCAGCCGGCCGGCGCTTGGTGGCCCGCGGAACGAAGGCGCACCCGGGATGGGTTGAGCTCGATTCGCATCGAGGCGTCGGGCCGGTTCTTTGAACGGTCGCGCGACAGCGCCGAGGTCGAACTGGGCGTCGTCCGCGTCATTGAGGCGCCGTGCCGCCTGGTGCTCGATTGGTTTGCGGGTACCGGGCTCGATGCCCCGACGCGGGTCGAAGTGAGCTTCGAGTCAGCGGGCGACAAAACGCGCGTCACCATCACCCATGATGTTGGCAGCGCCGGCGCCGAACGCTTCGACCGGAATGCACCCAACTGCGCGCACGCATGAGACTTGGTGCTGGCCGCATGGCGTGGCCACGCCTGAATTGCGCTTGTTGTTTCGTAACGCGCAGATTACGATGCGCGCATGAAGTCCTTTGCCACCCGCATCTCCATTCGGGCCACGCCCGAGCATGTTTGGCGCATTCTGATCGATGCAAGCGCCTATCCGAGCTGGAACAGCACGGTGACGCGAGTCGATGGACGCATCGCGCCGGGCGAAAAGCTCACGGTACATGTGAAGGTCTCGCCGGGCCGCGCCTTCCCGGTCAAGGTGATGGTTTTCGATGCGCCCCGGCGCATGGTCTGGAGCGCAGGCATGCCCTTGGGTTTGTTCAAAGGCGAGCGCACGTATGAACTGCGTTCGATGCCCTCGGGCGAGGTCGAATTCAGCATGCGCGAGGATTACAGCGGAATGCTCGCGCCGCTGATCACCCGATCGATCCCCGATCTTCAACCTGCGTTCGACGAATTCGCGGCCTGTCTCAAGGCACGCGCCGAGAGGAGCTGACGATGGCAACCAAGTCCGCACCAAAGGGCGGCACGCCCGAGGCGCCCTGGGATCTGAAAACCCCGCCCGGCAGCGCGCGATACCAGGCCTGGCGCGACCCCGCGCTCGATCCGCCGGCCCTGGTGGTGCAGGTCGGCACGACCCAGCTGCGCTACCACCTGCGTTGCATCGAAGATCTGCATGCCCTGCTCAAAGCGCACGGCGACTGGATGCCGCTGGGCAGCGCCGATGAGCAGAAGCCCGCGGCAGAAGGCAGCGTCGAGGCCTGGGCGCGTGCGGCAGAGAACCCGGTGAAGGGCTGGTACGGCATCAAGAAAGGCCTGCGCGGGCGCTTCGGCATGTATGTGCCGCCGGTGCTGGAGGCGCTGGGCCTGGCCGAAGTCGAGCACAACCCAAAGAACAACCGCATGCGCGCGGCCAAACCTTGACCGATCCCCAGACTCGTCGAAGGAGGGCCTCCCACATGAGAAACGTGCTGGTTAGATACAGGATTCGGGACGACGTGATCAGCGCGCACGAGACGCTGATCCAGGCCGTGTTCGATGAACTTCGCCGCACCATGCCGGCCGGCCTGCGCTACCACGTCCACACGCTGGTGGACGGAACGAGCTACGTTCACCAGGCCGAGATCGACACCGTCGACGCAAGCAACCCGTTGGCCGCCATGGAGTCGTTCAAGCGCTTCCAGCAAGGTTTGCGCGAGCGCTGCGTCGAAGCGCCGGTGGCCGTCGACCTGCACCCGGTGGACGGTTACGAGCCACCGAGCCAGCGCTGAGCGACCGCCGAGCGCCAGCACGATTCAAGGGCGCGCGTCGCTTGCCCGGGGGTCCCCTGGCTTTGGATCGATCAGTACTGAGCCGCGATCGGCCCCCGCGCCCCATCGCGATATCGATCACACAGCGCCTGCGTCGACATGCGCAGCACGCCGAGGTCGCTGCCGACGGCCACCAGGCTCATGCCCATCTCGATGTAGCGCCGGGCGTCGGCCTCGACGGGCGACAGGATCCCGGTTGCTTTGCCGGCCGCCTTTGCCGCCGAGTGGACCTGTGCGATCGCCTGCTGCACCTCAGGGTGGTTGGCGTCGCCGAGGTGACCGAAGCCGGCGGCCAGGTCCGACGGACCGATGAACAGTCCATCGACGCCGTCGACCGCGGCGATCCCGGCCGCCGCGGCGACGCCGGCGCGGCTCTCGATCTGCACGACCACGGCGATGTTGTCGTTGATGATCTTGAAGTAATCGGGCACGGCGCCGTAGCGGTTGCTGCGCTGCGAGACCGAGACGCCGCGCACGCCCAGCGGTGGGTAGCGCGTCGCGGCCACGGCGGCACGCGCCTGCTCGGCCGTTTCGACAAAGGGGATCAGAAAGTTGTGGCAGCCGGCATCGAGCAGGCGCTTGATCTCCACCGTATCGTTCGACGAGGGGCGCACCACCGGCGCACTCGGGCTGTCCTTCAGCGCCATCAGCTGCGGGATCAGCGACAGCACGTCGTTGGGCGCGTGCTCGGCGTCGAGCAGCAGCCAGTCGAAGCCGGCGACACCGACGACTTCGGTGGTGATCGGGCTGCCGAGTGACAGCCAGCAGCCGATCAGCCGCTCGCCGGCCAACAGGCTTTGGCGGAATCGGTTCGGGAACGCGGGGTAGGGTGTGGTCATGGCGGGGCTCAATGGCAGAGGTCAGCGCACCAGGCAAGGCCGCTTCGGGTCGAATTTCCAGTTCGGGATCAGGTGCTGCATCGCGACCGCATCGTCGCGCGCCCCCAGGCCGTACCGCAGGTAGAGCTGGTGGGCCTTCTCGACCTCGGCCATGTCAAGCTCGACGCCCAGGCCGGGCGTTTTCGGCACCTGCACATGGCCGTTCACGATCTGCAGCGGCTCCTTCGTCAGGCGCTGGCCGTCCTGCCAGATCCAGTGCGTGTCGATGGCCGTCACCTTGCCCGGCGCCGCGGCGCCGACATGGGTGAACATCGCCAGCGAGACATCGAAATGGTTGTTCGAATGCGAGCCCCAGGTCAGGCCCCAGTCGCGGCAGGTCTGGGCCACGCGCACCGAGCCGGCCATGGTCCAGAAGTGCGGGTCGGCGAGCGGGATGTCGACGCTTTGCAAGGAGAGCGCGTGCACCATCTGGCGCCAATCGGTGGCGATCATGTTGGTCGCCGTCGGCAGCCCAGTCGCGCGGCGGAATTCGGCCATCACCTCGCGGCCCGAGAAGCCTTCTTCGGCACCACAAGGGTCTTCGGCATACGCGACCACGCCACGCATGTCGCGCATCAGGCGGATCGCGTCCTTCAACAGCCAGCCGCCGTTCGGGTCGAGCGTGACGCGCGCCTGCGGGAAACGTTCGTGCAGCGCCGTCACCGCTTCGACTTCGGCCTCGCCGGACAGCACGCCGCCCTTGAGCTTGAAGTCGTTGAAGCCGTAGCGCTCGCGTGCCGCCTCGGCCAGCCGCACCACGGCCTCGGAGGTCATCGCGGTCTCGTGGCGTACACGGGACCAGGCATCGGCGGCGCCCGGGTCAGTCAGCGCGGGTTCGACCGCGGGCCCGAGCGCGGGTGCGACCGCGGGTCCAACCGCGGGTCCAACATAAGGCAGGTCAGTCTTCGTGCGGTCACCAATGAAAAACAGGTAGCCGAGCATCTCGACCGACTCGCGCTGTTGGCCTTCGCCGAGCAGCGCCGCGACCGGCACGCCCAGGTGCTGGCCGAGCAGGTCGAGCAGCGCGCTTTCGACTGCGGTGATCGCGTGGATGGTCGTGCGCAGGTCGAAGGTCTGAAGTCCACGGCCACCACGGTCGCGGTCGGCGAACTGGCGCTGCATGCGCTGCAGCAACTGCTGCACGTTGCCGATGCTCTGGCCCACGATCAGTTCGCCGGCGTCCTCCAGCGTCTGGCGAATCTTCTCGCCTCCCGGCACCTCGCCGACACCGGTGCGCCCGGCGCTGTCGGTAACGATCACCAGGTTGCGCGTGAAGAATGGGCCGTGCGCGCCGCTCAGGTTCATCAGCATGCTGTCGCGCCCGGCCACCGGAATGGCGCGCAGCGCGGTGACGCGGGGAGTCAGGTCAAGGCTCATGGCGGGTCGATTCAGCCGGGGTGTTGGACAAGGTGCCGGGCGCCTGGAAATCGGGGACCGGTCGGCGATCAGGTCACTTATCAGTCATCGTATAACATGATCGGTGGTCAGATCAAGTTCGCGTAAACCCGTGCAGCCTGGCGCTCGTCGCCCAGAAGCGGGGCATTGGCTCCCTCGCCCCTCGGGGAGAGGGGCAACAAGTCGCGTTCTCAGCCCCCGGTCGACGCCAATTTAGCGCGGCGCAAGCGCTCGCGACTGTTCGACAAATGCGTGCGCATCGCCGCCCGGGCCGCCTCGGGGTCGTGGTTGGCGATGGCATTGACGCAGCTTTCGTGCTCGGCGTGGACGCGCATCAGGTACTCGCCGCGGCCTTCCCCGGCGAGCCGGGTGGTGTCCAGGCGCGAGCGCGGGATCAGCATCGTACCCAGGTGCGTCATCAGGTCGATGAAGTGGGTGTTGTGGGTGGCGCGTGCGATGTCCAGATGCAGGCGCATGTCGAATTCGATGGTGTCGGTGCCGGCGCGCACCGCGCGCGCGAAGTCTTCCTGCGCCTCGCGCATCGCCCGCAACTCGACGTCGCTGCGGCGCACTGCCGCGAGTGCCGACGCCTCCGCCTCCAGCCCCAGGCGCAACTCAAGCACCGCCACCACATCGAGCAGCGTGGCCATCTGCTCGGCTCCGGCGATGCGAAAGCGCGCGGCCTCGCCCGCGCCAAGCACGAAGGTGCCGATGCCATGGCGCGTGCGCACCAGGCCGCCGGCCTGCAGCTTCGAGATCGCTTCGCGCACGACGGTGCGGCTGACGCCGAACTCGCCCATGATCGCCGCCTCGCTCGGCAGCTTGGCGCCAGCGCCGAGCCGGCCGTCGCGCACCCGCTCGGTGAATGCGTCCACCAAGTCCAGTGCCAGCGGGCGCGATTTGCGCCTAACGTTCTCAAGCTGTTCCATCAGCCGACTCCATGGAAACCCTAGTCAGTTTCGCCTTGACAGCGCGGAACGAATCAAGGAGTATTGTTGTACGACAACATATAACACACGACAGACATCTCTTCGAGACGACTGTAGCAAAAAGCCGGCGATTGCCACGAGGATTTTTCATGCTGCCGCAACCAGCTTCTCCGATCCGCTTCAAGCGCCTGCTGCTGACGGGCGCCAACGGCAACCTCGGCCGTGAGTTGCGTCCGCGCCTGAGGGTTTATTGCGAGACCTTGCGGCTGAGCCACCGCTCGGACATGGGCCCCGTTGGCGAGGGCGAGGAGATCGTCATCGCCTCGCTCGAAGACAAGCTTGCGATGCTCGGCCTGTTGAAGGATGTCGACGCCGTCGTGCACATGGGCGGCGTGTCGACCGAGCAGCCGTGGGAGCCGATCCTTGCCGGCAACATCGTCGGCATGGTCAACCTGTACGAGGCGGTGCGCAAGAACGGCGTGAAGCGCGTGGTCTTCGCCAGTTCCAACCACGTCACCGGGTTTTACCGCCAGGACGAAGTGATCAACCCTCGCGACCGGGTGCGGCCGGACGGCTTCTACGGGCTTTCCAAAGCCTTTGGCGAGAATCTGGCACAGCTGTACTGGGACCGTTTCGGCATTGAGACCGTGAGCCTGCGCATCGGCTCGTCGTATGCCGAGCCGAAGGACCGGCGCATGCTCGCCACCTGGATGAGCTTCGACGACACCGAGCGCCTGATCGTTGCCGCGCTCACCGCGCCGGTGGTTGGCCACAGCATCATCTACGGCATGTCCGACAACGCCACCACCTGGTGGGACAACGCGCCGGCCAAGCACATCGGCTACCGCCCGCAAGACAGTTCCGAGCGCTTTCGCGCCGCGGTCGAAGCGCGCCAGCCCACGCTCGACTTCAATGACCCGGCCGTCATTCACCAGGGCGGCGCGTTCGTGCGCACCGGCCCCTTCGAGTAACCCCACGCCTTCACCCACAGGAGTCTGTCCATGCAAGCATTGCGTCCCCACGCCCGAACGATTGCCATCGCCGCGCTGCTCGCCGGCATCGGCCTGGCCGCCCAGGCCACCGAGTTCCGCTCGGCCGACACCCACAACGCCGACGACTACCCGACCGTCGCGGCGGTCAAGCACATGAGCGAATTGCTCGACAAGAAAAGCGGCGGCAAGCACAAGATCAAGGTCTTCAACAAGCAGGCCCTGGGCAGCGAGAAGGAAACCATCGACCAGGTCAAGATCGGCGCGCTCGACTTCACGCGCGTCAATGTCGGCCCGATGAACGCCATCTGCCCGCTGACCCAGGTGCCCACCATGCCGTTCCTGTTCGACTCGATCGCGCACATGCGCAAGTCGCTCGACGGCCCGGTCGGCGACGAGATCCTGAAGAGCTGCGAGTCGGCCGGCTTCATCGGCCTGGCCTTCTACGACAGCGGCGCGCGCTCGATCTATGCCAAGAAGCCGATCAAGACCGCGGCCGACACCAAGGGCCTGAAGATTCGCGTGCAGCAGAGCGATCTGTGGGTCTCCTTGATCAGCGCGATGGGCGCCAACGCCACACCGATGCCCTATGGTGAAGTGCTGATGGGCCTGAAGACCGGCCTGATCGACGCGGCCGAAAACAACATCCCGTCCTTCGACACCGCCAAACACTATGAGTCGGTGAAGTTCTATTCCAAGACCGAGCATTCGATGGCGCCTGAGATCCTGGTGATGTCGAAGATCGTCTTCGACAAGCTGCCCAAGGCCGAGCAGGACATGATTCGCGCCGCGGCCAAGGAGTCGGTGCCCTTCGAGCGCCAGAAGTGGGATGAGCAGGAGGCCAAGTCGCTGGCCACCGTCAAGGCGGCGGGCGCCGAGATCGTCGAGGTCGACAAGAAATCGTTCCAGGCCGTGATGGGCCCGGTGTACGACAAGTTCATGGTCACGCCCGACATGAAGCGCCTGGTCAAGGCGGTGCAGGACAGCAAGTAGCCGGCAGGCTCGAACGAAGACCGGGGGGGTTCACATGTACACCAAGCTCTGCGCCACGTTGTCGAAGATCTGCCTCGTGCTCGCCGTAATCGGCCTGATCGCCATCATCCTGAGCGTGCAATGGCAGGTGATCGGCCGCTACGTCTTCAATGACACGCCGACCTGGGCGGAAGCGCTGGCCCTGGTGCTGGTGCTGTTCGTCACCGCGTTCGGCGTGGCGGTGGGCGTGCGCGACGCCGGCCACATCGGCCTGGAATCGATGGTGTCCTTGTTGCCCGAAAAGTGGCAGCACCGCATCGAGGTATTGATCCATGTCCTCGTCGGCAGCTTTGGCGTGTTGATGGTCTATGGCGGCTGGATCTGGATGGCCGCCAAGTGGAACGAGAAAAAACCGATGCTGCCGATCACCGACGGCATCGACTACCTGCCGGTGGTGATCGCAGGCGTGCTGATCGTCATGTTCTCGATCGAACACATCATCGCGCTCGCGCGCGGAACCGTCGTGGAGCCGGCGTGGAACTGACCGTATTGGGCGTGAGCTTCACGCTGTTGCTGCTGCTCGGCGTGCCGGTCGCGTTCGCGATCGGGCTGTCGTCGGTGGCCACCATCATCGCGGCCGGCCTGCCGATCGCGGTCGTCTTCCAGAAGATGGTCGGCGGCATGCAGGTGTTCAGCTTCCTGGCGATCCCGTTCTTCGTCTTCGCCGGCGAACTGATGCTCTACGGCGGCATCGCCGACCGCATCGTGCGCTTCGCCAACAGCCTGGTGGGCCATGTGCGCGGCGGCCTGGGCATGAGCAACGTCATCGGCTGCACCATCTTCGGCGGCGTCGCCGGCTCGCCGCTGGCCGACGTCTCGGCGATCGGCTCGGTGATGATCCCGCTGATGAAGAAGGACGGCTACGACGCCGACTACGCCGTCAACGTAACGACGCATGCGGCCCTGGTCGGCGCCATCATGCCGACCTCGCACAACCTGATCATCTACACGCTGGCCACCGCGGGCATCGCCTCGGTCAGCGCCTTGAGCATGATGCTCGCGGGCATCGTGCCGGCGCTGATCCTGACACTGTGCAACCTGGGCGCGGCTTACTGGGTGGCAGTCAAACGCGGCTACCCGGTGCGCCCGGGCGGCTTCGCTGGCTGGGCTGCGGTGTTCACGGCCTTCCTGGCGTCGTTGCCCGGCCTGCTGGTCGTGGTGATCATCCTCGGTGGCATCCTGTCCGGCGCATTCACCGCCACCGAGTCGGCCTCGATCGCGGTCGCCTGGGCATTGCTGGTCACCGTCTTCGTTTACAAGTCGATGTCGTGGGCCAACTTCATGAAAGCCTGCGCCAAGGCCTGCAAGACCACCGGCGTGGTCCTGCTCTTGATCGGCATCTCGGCCGCGTTCGGCTACTTCATGGCGCTGTACGAAGTGCCGCAGAAAACCGGCGAGCTGATGAAGGCCGTGAGCAGCGAGCCCTGGGTCATCTTCCTGATGATCAACATCCTGCTCTTCGTGCTCGGCACCTTCCTCGACATGGCCGCCACCATCCTGATCTGCACGCCGATCTTCCTGCCCATCGCGGTGCAGTTCGGCATGGACCCGGTGCAGTTCGGCATCATCATGCTGATCAATTGCGCGCTCGGCCTGAACACCCCGCCGGTGGGCACGGTGCAGTTCGTCGGCTGCGCCATCGGCGGCATCACGGTCGGCCAGGTGATGCGCACGATCGCGCCGTTCTATGGCGCGCTCGGCCTGTGCCTGCTCCTGGTGACCTACGTGCCGGCGTTCTCGCTGTGGCTGCCGGGCTTGTTCAAGTAGCCCAACGAATTGGCGGCCCGCGCCGCAACCACCCGGCCGCGACGGCGCTTGAGCGCTAGCGCCGCGCCGCATTGCCGCGCCCCCGGCGCGACTCAGCTCAACAGGAGACCTGGATGAAAACCGAACTTCGCCGCCGCCCTGCGGCCACTGGCGCGCGCCTCCCGCTCAGCGTGCTGACCGGCAGCCTGCTGCTGGCCGGCTGTGCCAGCATGGGCAGCGCCACCGCGCCCCATCTGCAAGCCCGCGTCAAGACCCTCCTTACCGCCGCCGACGGCACGAAGTTCAAGGACCTGAACGGCAACGGCCGCCTGGACGTCTATGAAGACTGGCGCGCGCCGATCGCGCAGCGCGTGGACAACCTCGTCGCGCAAATGACGCCCGAAGAGAAAGCCGGGATGATGCTGATCCAGACGCTCAACGCCGACCCGGGCGGGCAGCTCGGCCCGAACGCGGCGAAGTTCGTCAACGACGAGCGCATGACGCGCTTCATCTTCCGCAACCCGGTGGTGCCCACGCCCAACCCGGCCATCCAGGGCGGCCTGGCCGGCCCGCAGATCACGGTGCAACAGGCAGCCGAATACACCAACCGCGTGCAGGCACTGGCCGAAGGCACGCGCCTGGGCATCCCTGTCGTGTTCAAGTCGAACGCGCGCAACCACTACGAGCAAGACGCCCGGCCCGGCATCAACGTGGCCGCCGGCTCGTTTTCGACCTGGCCTAAAGAGGCCGGCCTGGCCGCCACGCGCGACATGGCGCTAGTCAAGGAATTCGCCGACACGATGCGCCAGGAGTGGACCTCGATCGGCCTGCACGGCATGTACGGCTACATGGCCGACCTGGCTACCGAGCCGCGCTGGTACCGCGTGCACGAAACCTTTACCGAAGATGCCGACCTGGCGGCCGACATCATGACCACGCTGGTCACCACCCTGCAGGGCAAGGAGATCAACCCGAACAGCGTCGCGTTGACGATGAAACATTTTCCCGGCGGCGGCCCGCAAGAGGGCGGCGGCGACCCGCACTACTGGTTCGGCCGCGACCAGGTCTATCCGAGCGGCAACTTCAACTATCACCTCAAGCCCTTCAAGGCAGCCATCGACGCCGGCGTGTCGGCGGTGATGCCGTACTACGGCATCCCGGTGGGCCAGAAGTACCAGCCCAATAATGTCGGCATGGCCTTCAGCAAGGGCATCGTCACCGAGCTGCTGCGCGGCGAGCTGGGCTTCAAGGGTTACGTCAACTCCGACACCGGCATCATCGGCCCGCCGGGCGCCAACCGCGCCTGGGGCATGGAGACCGCTTCAGTCGACAGCCAACTGGTCGCGTCGATCGAGGCGGGCACCGACGTGATGTCGGGCTTCAACAGCAATGCGCAGATCTTGAACCTCGTCAAGAGCGGCGCGCTGCCGCAGGCGCGGGTCGATGAATCGGTCAAGCGGCTGCTGAAAGAACAGTTCCAGCTCGGCCTGTTCGAGAACCCGTACAACGACCCGGCCGTCGCGGTCGCTACCGTCGGCAAGGCCGAGTTCAAGGCCAAGGCTGATCTCGCGCAACGCAGGTCCGTCGTGTTGCTGCAGAACACCCACAAGACCCTGCCGCTGGCGGCCTCGACGGCCGCGGCGCGCGTGCCGGTCTACACGATGGGCCTGGCCAAGGCGGCCGCCGAAGGCGCGGGTTACGCGGTGACCACCGGCGACCATGCGGCCGACGCACCGCGCCCCGCCGTGCCCACCGGCACGCGCTACGCGATCATCCGCGTCAATGTCAGCAACCCGGTGCTGCCGCTGACCGACCCGAAGGAGCCGATGCCCATTCCCGGCATGACGCCGCGCACCATTTTCGGCGGCGCGCTGCCCGAGGACATGAACTTCCTGGCCTTCAGCGACATGGTCGGCAAGAAGTCGTGGAACATGACGCCCTCGCTGGCCGACATCCAGGCGGTGATGAAGGAAGTCGGTGCCGCCAACACCGTGCTGGCGATCTATTTCCGCCAGCCCTATGTGCTCGACGATGCCAGTGGCATGAAGGGGGCCGGCGCCATCATCGGCTTGTTCGGCGC
>JANNDW010000010.1:0-3664 GCA_031378125.1 Methylibium sp.
GACATCGTGAAGACCACCCAGAGCAGGGTGCGGCGCATATCGGTCATGGGTACTTTCCAGCGCGGGGCGTGGGGGAATCGGGCAACGTGGGCATGGCGGACAGAGAACCCTCCGCCGGCGAACCGGCGAAGGCGTCGGGCACCGGATCGTGCCCGCCCGCGCACCAGGGGTGGCAACGCAACAGGCGGCCTGCACCCAGCGCGGCACCGCGCCAGGCGCCATGCCGCTGCAGCGCCACCAAGGTGTATGCCGAACAGGTCGGCTCGAAGCGGCAGGCGCTGCCCAGCCAGGGGCTGATCAGCAATCGGTAGCCGCGCACGGCCAGGATCAGCGTTTCACGCGGCCAGTCAGCGGGCCGCGGCAGCCACCCGGTCGGATTCATGCAGGCACGGCTACGCGGGAGACCAGCGCCTCGAGTTCGAGCCTGGCAGCCTCCTTCAGCGCGGAAGACGCCGCCGAGGCAAACACCTTGGGCGCGAAGCTCGAGCGCAAACGCAACAGCCATAACCCTTTCGCAAGGCCGTCGGCGTGGCGCTCCAGCGCGCTGCGCATCTGCCGCTTGAGCAGGCTTCGGGTCACCGACCGACGTGCGTGCCGCTTGGGCACCACGCAACCGATCCACACCGCATTCGGCGGGTTATCCACAAGCTGATGGGCAACTTGTTCGGTGTCTGTGGATAACTCTTGAGGCGGTGGCCCGAAACGGGTCGCTCGCATCGCTGTCGGCACACTCGCTACATGGTGGATCGCGAAGTGAGCGCTCCGCTCTTTGGCGGCCACTTGGAGCAGGCTCACAAAGTCGGCCTTGTGCAAAAGGCGCTGCGGCGACGGCGTTGCGATCGACCGGGCGCCGACCCGCGCCTTGCGGGGGCTCAGACCGCCAGGCGCTTGCGGCCCTTGGCGCGGCGGGCATTGATGACGGCCCGACCGCCCCGCGTTTTCATGCGCACCAAGAAGCCGTGCGTGCGGGCGCGGCGGATCTTGGACGGCTGGTAGGTGCGCTTCATGGCCATGGGGGTGTTCTCGCAAAAGGGTATGCGGTGGAAAGATAAAAGTCTGGCCCGGCGCTATTCCGGGAAACCCACGATTACAGCAAAAACCCCATTTGCGGTCAAACACTTGCACCACGCTGTGCAAGCCTGAGCGCAGGTCACCACGGTTGTCGATGCGCAGCAAGCGCTTGACGCCGTGTCCAATAGTGTGGATAACTGCGGTCCGCCGACCCCGAGGGACGAGGTCAACGGCGGCTCCCAAAAGAAGATGTCCACAATGAGCCTTGACCTCTGGCAGCGCGCCTGCGCGATGCTCGCCACCGAACTGCCTGAGCACCAGTTCAACACCTGGATCCGCCCGCTGCACGCCGTGCCTGCCTCACCGGGGCCCGGCGCGGCAGACGTGCTCAGCGTCTCGGTGCCCAACCGCTTCAAGCTCGACTGGATCCGCTCGCAGTACGCCGGGCGCATCGAAGGCGTGCTGGCGGAACTCGCCGGATGTCAGGTGCGGCTCGAACTGGTGCTGGCTCAGCGCGCCGAGACCGCCGAGGTCGTTGGCGCCACCGCTGCGGCGCACGCACTGGCCCGTCGCTCGGCTGCGCACGACTTGCCGGCGCATGCGCTGGCCGCTTTCGAAGTGCCGACTGAGAACAGCGACGGCCACAGCGCTGGCGATCGCAACTGGCGAACCGAGGACGCGCCGCTCGCCGCTTCACTTGTCGCTCCACTGGCGGCCCAGGGCATGCCCGCCGCGGCCCGGCCGCTGCCGCTGCCGCGCCACTTGCCGCCGGCCGCCACCAGCCACAAACTGAACACTGCGTTGACCTTTGACAACCTGGTCGCCGGCCGCGCCAACCAGATGGCGCGCACCGCTGCCCTGCACGTCGCCGGCGCCCCGGGCGCCATGTACAACCCTTTGTTCATCTATGGTGGCGTCGGCCTCGGCAAGACGCACCTCGTGCACGCGGTGGGCAACGCGCTGCTGAAAGACCACGCCAACGCCCGCGTGCTGTACCTGCACGCCGACCAGTTCATCAGCGACGTCGTCAAGAACTACCAGCGCAAGACCTTCGACGAGCTGAAGGCGAAGTACCACAACCTCGATCTGCTGCTGATCGATGACGTGCAGTTCTTTGCCGGCAAGGACCGCACGCAAGAGGAGTTCTTCAACGCCTTCGAAGCCCTGCTGGCCAAACGCGCGCACATCATCATGACCAGCGACACCTACCCCAAGGGCCTGGTCGACATCGACGAGCGCCTGACCAGCCGCTTCGACGCCGGCCTGACGGTGGCCAACGACCCGCCCGAGCTCGAGATGCGCGTGGCGATCCTGATCGCCAAGGCCAAAGCCGAAGCCACCGAGATGCCCGAGGACGTGGCGTTCTTCGTCGCCAAGAACGTTCGCGCCAACGTGCGTGAGCTCGAAGGTGCCTTGCGCAAAGTGCTGGCCTACAGCCGCTTCACGCACAAGGACATCAACATCACGTTGGCGCGCGAGGCGCTGAAAGACCTGCTGTCGATCCAGAACCGGCAGGTCGGCGTCGAGAACATCCAGAAGACGGTGGCCGACTTCTACAAGATCAAGGTCGCCGACATGTACAGCAAGAAGCGGCCGGCCTCGATCGCCCGGCCGCGCCAGATCGCGATGTTCCTGGCCAAGGAGATGACCAAGAAGAGCCTGCCCGAGATCGGCGAACTCTTCGGCGGCCGCGACCACACCACCGTGTTGCATGCCGTGCGCAAGATCGGCGAGGAGCGAAAGGTCAACCCCGAACTGAACCAGCAGCTGCACGTGCTGGAACAAACGCTGAAAGGCTGACGGTCTCGCCTTTCAACCCAGGCTGTGGACAATTCCCCCGAAGGCGCAGGACAACCCGGCCCTTGTCCACTGCCCGGGCCGGGCGCAGGAAGTTGTTCATGCCGGCACGACACCAGCACCCGGGTTCGGCCCACAGGGTTGACGGAGGTCTAAGGCGTTGATGGAACAGGCGAAAATAGGCTTGTCCCCAGCGATGGCGGTGCTCTACCACCACCACCACCTTCTATAAGAGGAAAACATGATCGTCATGAAGGCCGCACAGGCCCAGGTGCTGGAAGCCTTGCAATCGGTGGCCGGCATCGTCGAGAGGCGACACACGCTGCCGATCCTGGCCAACGTGCTGATGCGCAAGACCGCCGGGGTGCTCGAACTCACCACCAGCGACCTCGAGATCCAGGTACGCACGCATGCCGAACTCGGCGGCGACAGCGGCAGCTTCTCGACCACGGTGGGCGCCCGCAAGCTCATCGACATCCTGCGTGCTTTGCCGGCTGACCAGGTCGTCTCGCTGACCTCGAACCAGAACAAGCTCACGCTGCAAGCTGGCAAGAGCCGGTTCATCTTGCAGACGCTGCCCGCCGACGACTTCCCGCTGGTCAACGAGAGCGTCGACTTCGGGCCGGCCTTTTCGGTGCCGCAGAAGACGCTGCGCGCCTTGATCAACCAAGTGCATTTCGCGATGGCGGTGCACGACATCCGCTACTACCTGAACGGCATCCTGTTCATCGCCGAAGGCAAGACGCTGACGCTGGTGGCCACCGACGGCAGCCGCCTGGCGCTGGCGCAATCGCCGCTCGAGAACGAGGTGCCGAACAAGCAGGAGGTGATCCTGCCGCGCAAGACGGTGCTCGAA
>JANNDW010000045.1:0-16906 GCA_031378125.1 Methylibium sp.
AGCGTGTAGTCGCCGGCCGCGTGCGGCGTGGCCAGGTCGTAAATGCCGCTGGCCACGTAGACGCGCATGTGCGGGTTGGCGTGCATCGCGCCGCGCAGGCTGGCGCCGACGTTGACATAGCGGTTCTCGAAGTCCTTCCACTTCCACTTGTCCCAGATCGGCGCATGCACCACGTAGGGCGCGTCGGATTCAAATTTGAGTGTGTCCTTGAGCAGGCGGTTGATGCCGCTGGCGTAGGCGCCCACCAGGTTGCTCATCGCGGCGTCGGCCTCGGGCTTCTCGCCGGCATCGTCCCGGTCGACGCCTGTGAAGCGCGAGTCCAGCCGGCCCACGGTTTGGCCGCGGTGCCGCAGCAGCTCCTTGAGGTAGCGAAACTCGCCGGGGCGCAGATCGCATTTCAGCACGTAGTCGGTCGACAGGCCGGACAAGCGCGCCACCTGGCCCGCCACATGTGCGCGCTCGGCGGCGCCCAGGCGCGAGCCCTGCATCAAGGCCACCGCGTACTCGTTGTTCGCAAACGCCTCGGCCGCGGCGATCACCTCGCGCAAGGGCTTCTTCTGCAGCTCCGGCGCCAGCGCCTTGTGGTACCACGCGGTGGCCGCATAGGTGGGCAGGAACATCGGGTAGGGCAGCTCGTTGCCGTGGTCGAAGCTGAGGGTTTGCAGGTCGATGGCCAGTGACACCAGCATCACGCCGTTCAGGAAGATGTCGTGCTTTTCCTGCAGGTGCTGCGACAGGCCGGCCGCGCGCGTGGTGCCGTAGCTTTCACCGATCAGGTACTTCGGGCTGCCCCAGCGGCCATAGCGCGTGAGGTACAGGCGAATGAACTCGCCCACCGAGTCCAGGGTCGCGCTGGTATTCGTGAAACTCGGTGAGCTTGTGCGATTCGAGCATGCGCGAATGGCCGGTGCCCACCGGGTCGATGAAGACCAGGTCACTCTCGGTCAGCAGTGTGTATTCGTTTTCGGTCAGCGCGTAGGGCGGCCTGGGCGCGTTGCCCATCTCGTCGGTGGCCACACGCTGCGGACCGAGGATGCCCAGATGCAACCACACACTGCTGGAGCCTGGCCCGCCGTTGAAGCTGAAGGTGACCGGGCGGGCCTCGGGTTTGTTCACGCCCTTCAAGGTGTAGGCGATGAAGAACAGTTCGGCGCGCGCCTTGTCGCCGTCGCGCTTGCCGTCCTGGCCGCTGGGCTCGTCGGCGCCGTTGCCGCGGTTGTCGTACTCGCGCAGCAGCACGGTGCCACAGGTGGCGGTGTAGTCCAGCGTCTGCTTGCCGATCACCAGGCGGTGCTCGGTGCGGACCAGGCGTTCGGGCGGCTCCGCGGGTGCGGCGCGCGGGGCGGTTGTTGCGGGGCTGTCCTTGGGCTCGTCGGTCATGGTGAGGCGCTAGAGTTGGCCGTCACTCTAACCGTCGCCCATGGCCCCGCTCCCCCGCAATTTCCCCCTGCTTGCCGGCATCGACTTCACCAGCCGGCCGACCGCCCGCAAGCCCATCACCGTGGCGCTGGGCGGCTTGGCACATGGCGTGGTTCGCCTCGAACGGGTGGAAGAACACGCCAGCTTCGAGAGCTTTTCGGCTTGGCTGCAACGCCCCGGCCCGTGGCTGGGCGCGTTCGACTTTCCGTTCGGGTTGCCGCGTGAACTCGTTGTGTCGCTGGGCTGGCCCACGCCCTGGCTGGCGTTGATGCGGCACTACGCAGCCCTGTCGCGCGAACAGATTCGCCACACCTTCGCGGCCTTTTGTGATGCCCGCCCGGTGGGGCGCAAGTTTGCTCATCGGGCCTGCGACGGACCGGCCGGATCTTCACCGTCGATGAAGTGGGTCAACCCGCCGGTCGCTTACATGCTGCATGCCGGCGTGCCCTTGCTGATCGCAGCCGGCGTGCACCTGCCCGGCCTGCATGCCGGCGACACAGGCAGGGTTGCGCTGGAGGGCTACCCCGGCCTGCTGGCGCGCGAACTGCTCGGCGCGCGCTCCTACAAAAGCGACACCCGGGCCAAACAAACGCCTGAGCGACTGATCGCGCGCAAGGACCTGCTCGAAGCGCTGGAGCGGGGCCGCACGCGGCTGGGCCTGCGGCTGCGGGTGAGCCATGCGCAGCGTGATGCGCTGGTGGCCGATGCGTCCGGAGACAGGTTGGACGCCGTGTTGTGTTTGGTGCAGGCAGCCTGGGCCAGCGGGCGCATCGGTTTCGGGATGCCCGCGGAGGTCGACCCGCTGGAAGGCTGGATCGTGTCCGCGCCCGCACCGGCAGGTGTCCAGATCAGCGCTGCCATTGGACTTGCACAGACGCTCGCAGTCTCGCAGTGAACGCTGGTGAAGAACCTGCCGGTGCTGGCCCTGGTGCTGCTGGCGATGGCTCAGCCGCTGGCCCCCCGCGCAGGGCGTTTCCCGCGCGCGCGTGGCTTCGACGAACCCCCTGCGGCGCCGCTGGCCGCCAGCGTGCGACGCGCGCCGCCCGGCTCGCAAGCCATGCCCCCCTGAGCCTGGCCGGCGCGCGGCCATCAGCGTCCCAGCAGGAACCGGTCGAACAACTGCACCCCGCCGGCGCCGCCCAGCGGCACGAGCAGGGCTCGCACAAAAGGCTGTTCGAAGAGTGGCGCAAAAGCCCCGGAGTGGTTGTTCTCCACCGCCTTGATGAGCCGCTCGAAAGCTGCCACCAGTTTGCCTTCGTTCACGCCGGCCAACCAGCGCAGGTCGGCGTTCATGCGTTCGAGTGCGGACTTGCGGGTGCGCTCCGCGGCCAATTTCAGCAAGGCTGACAGCAGGATCAGCCAGGCCAGGTAGCCGCCCGCGGCCAGCACCGCCGGCACGGTCACGGCCCAGTTGTCGAACAGCCGGCTGTGGGCCACGACCAGCAACGCCAGCACGCAGAACGGCCCGATCACCAGCGGCGCCACCGCCCGGGTGCGGCGCGCCACCACCTGCACGTCGATCCAGTCGTCCAGCAGCGAATGCTCATCACCGCGTTGCAGCGGGCCGGCCAGCGCGCGGTGGGCGGGGTCGGCGGCGATGGGGGCGATCCAGACCTCCTGATGCGCGGGGCCGAGCGCCTGTGCGAAGCGCTGCACGGTGTCGCACGGATACCGGCTGCGGGCGCGGTTCAGGTGCCAGACAAAGCGGCAGGCCAACATCGTCGCGTCGGCCACCGCGACGATCAGCAGCGGCAGCAGCAGCAGGGCGGCGTACAGCGTCCACGCCACCAGGCGGCGCTGGTCCGCACCGCGCACCGGAATCTCCGGCACGTAGCCATCGCTGAACGCAACGAACAGCACCCCGATGACGGCCACGGTGACGGCATACCAGGTCAACACGCGAATGACCCGTGCCGCGGGCCGGCCGCGGCGCAGGTATTGCCGCCACAGACCGGCGAACTCGACGCTGCCACACCCCGGTCGGCGCCAGCCGGCCAGGGTGTTGCACAGGAACCAGGCCCAGACGCCGCGCCGCCAACTGTCGCGCCGCAGCCCACCCTTGTGGCCGAGCGGCAGCGCAAGCCAGGTCGAATCGTCATCCATCGAGGCCAGCGCGTGGCGCCACAACATGTCGAACGAGTAGGCGATGCCGAACAGGGCCAACAGCCGGATCAGGTGGGAAGGCCAGGCACTCACCCCTTCGAGCCAGGCCACCGGTTCACAGTCGACGCAACTCGACTGGCTTCGCGCCGACCAGGCCATCCAGCCCAGCACGGCGGCCACCGCCGCGAGCGCGATCCATCCGCACCAGCGCCGCTGCGCGGGCTCTTGGCCGTCGCCGCGCGGATAGCAGGCAAACAGCGCCGTGATACCGACCAGGGTGGCCAGCGACATCACGCCCCCCACGCCCAGGCTGCCGGCGCGCACGAATTCGATCGCCGACCCGACCGAAAAGGCCAGCAGCGCCATGTGCAGTGCCACCAACATCGCGATCGGCAGCGCCACCGCGCGCAGGGCCTGCGGCGAGGCGCCTGCGCAGGTGAGCGGGGTGGGCGGCCCGCGGGCTTCGCACTCGCGCTGGCGCTGCACCGCAATGCCGGCCAGTTTCAACGCCGGCGTCGACGGCCAGACGAGCAGCGCAAACACCAGCAGGATCAGCCCGGTCGCGGCTACCGTCGAGCGCGAGACATTCGAGCTGCCATTGAGCCGCTGATGGCCGTAGCCGGCAACGGCCACGGCGCGGCTGCGCCCGATCTCGTAGACCGAGGGCGCGTCCAGCACCGCATTGGCCTGCAAGTCCTCCTTGGTCTTGCAGCCGCCGCCCCGGCACGCGGCACGCCGCGCCGCCAGGTAGGCAGCGGCCTGGTACACATCGCGCAGCGGCGGCACACCGGCCTGGAGCGACGCTTCGAACTCCAGCGGCAGGCTCGATGCCACGATCAGGTTGCGCGTGAACGCCAGCGTGCGCGGGTGCAGGTAGCGCGCGTCCATGTCGGTCGTGAAAAAGACCTTGTCGGAGAAGGTTTCGTGCAGTGCCTGCAGCACCAGCAGCTTGTCGTGCACGTCGAAGCCGATGATGCCGATGGCACCGATCGGCCGTCCATCGACGACGTCTTCACTGGCCTTCAACGAGGCGGCCATGCGGCGCAGGTAGTCGAGCTGGTCGCGCGACTCCGGCCACTCGATCGCCGCGTCGGCGCGCCCGGCCTTGTCCGACGCCGCCTTCTCGGCGCTGGCGCGCGTGGTCACACCGTCGATGCCGCGAAAGAAATAGCGCGCCTCGAATTCCAGCTTGGTCGCATCGCGCATGCGGTATTTCAGCTCCGTGACCAGGCCCTGGGCATAGAGCGAGTCGCGTTCGGCCACCAGCACCACGCGCCGATCGGCCCCTTCGGGAAGGCGCAGGTTGAGCTCTTTCACCAGGCTTCGAAGCACCTGGTTGTCGGGGGCGATGGTGCGCCGGACCAGGCCCGCGGGAAGGTTCGGCGACGCGGCGATGTCTTGCAGCCGGTCGGTCACGAAGCCCTCCAGCTTCTGCCCTTTGAGCAGCTCGAACTGGGCGGTCGATGCGGTTGCCCAGGGGCTCAGAATCTCTGCGCGCGCCAGATGCCCGTAGCCCGCGCGCACCGTGGGCGGCAGCTTGTTGTCCCGGGCGTCCTGGGTGGCGCGAACCAGCTCCGTCAGTGCAAGCCGCAGCGCATCGGACGACGACGGCCCGATCACCGTGAGCTGTGGCGCCTTCGCTCCGGCGCCATCGTCAAACAGCCGCCCGATCGTGCGCGCCAGGTTGTCGAGCTTCGGCGCGGGCAGCGCCGACTCGTCGATCCACAGCAGCGCGATCCGCGCGTAGCGCCGCTCCGATTTTTCCGTCTCACCGCGCAGCATCGGGCGCTGCGACAGCAACTCGTAGGGCACGTCCAGAAACAGATCGGCAGGCTTGTCGGCGCCCTGGCTGGACCAGTCGAACCGGACGATGCCGATGCGCCCGGCGTTGTCCGGCACATAGTCCTTGGCATGAAAGCCGGCCAGCAACGCGTAACGCGTCCGGCGCCGGCTTTCCTCTGCGCCGACAAACGCATGGCCCGGCACCAGCGCGGCGACCACCAGCGTGTCGCTGCGGTCCTTGTCGTCGTCGCGGTCCAGGCTGGTCCACAGCGAAGACGGGGCGCGCCTGGCCTCCAGCGTTGCCTCGGCGCAATCAGCCACCCGGGGCTTGTGCTCCGGCTTCAGCTTGTCGCAGCGCGCCACACGCTCCAACTCGTGGCGCCGCATGGCGGTGAACGGGTCCTCCCACAACCGGGCCTCGACCTCAAGTTCAGTCACATGCGCGGATTGGGCCGCGTCTTTCTCGGCAGGGCGAAGCGCCTCGAACGCACGCGGCGGCAGCAACACGCTCGAGACAAACGCGACCAGCACCGCAATGCTTGCCCAGGGAATATTGAAGCCGGACTTTTCCACGATCTGCCCCCCAAGGGGCTGCGCGCGCCGCATGGCGCCTGAAGCAGGCCGTGCCAACTTGCGCAACTCGGGGGCAATGTAGGCGCGTCCCTGCGCGGGCGCATCCTCCAAGTTGCCTAGTCTTTCCCGCCGGCGGAGGCTAGCGTTGGAATGGCGGGCGTTGCGGCCAGGCCGCGATGAATGCGCGTTGTTCCGCCGTCTCCGGCGAATGCGGCGCGGCGATTCGCTTGGCCATCACCTGCCACTTGCGCCGGATCACCGCGATCGCTGCATCGGCGTCGAACCCCTGCTCGCGCAGCAAGCACCCGACCACCGTGCCGGTGCGGCCGATGCCGCCGCGGCAATGCAGGTAGACCGTGCCGCCGGTGCCCAGCGCGGTGTCGATCGCCGCCAGCGTGCGGCGCATTCCGTCGACCGATGGCACACCGAAATCGGCGACTGAAAAGCGCTGGGTCGACGCCGTCACGCCTCGGCCCGCCGCGGCTTGCGCCAGTGAGACCGCATAGGGCGGCAACGCCTCGCTCTCATGCGTCAGGTCCAAGCAGTGCGTGACGCCGGCGTCCAACAGCGCCTGCGTCTGCCGCGCCATCACCCGCGGGTCGTCATCGGCCGGATATTCGCCGGCCAGCAGGCGGCCGGGGATCAGCCAATAGCAATTGGCATGCGGGCGCGGCAACGCGTCGCCGGGGGTGTTGATCAGGGTGTGATCGAAGGTGGTATTCATGGGGAACAAATTCAATCATCGAAGAACTGCGCTGATTCTGCTGCTGGTCACGGCGACCGAGCCCGCGACGCCTGGCGTTGAGACTTTGGCGGGCTTGTGAGGTTTCAGCCAGTCCTTGAGCGCGGCATCGACCCGAGTTTGCCAGCCCTCGCCGGTTGCACCAAAAGGCTAAAACACCTCCGGCGAAAGGCGGATCGGGATCCGCTCCTTGATCACGTCCAGCACACACCTGGGCGGACGGTACAGGGCCAGATCACCGGCATTGCATCTTCTGACCCGGGTGACTCGTTTGACAGGTTCCGTGACGCGGAACAGAATAACCCATGATTCGTTCGTTCCAGAGCCAAGACACCGAGACGCTGTTTCACAGCCGGTCGGTGCCCCGGTTCAAGAACATCGAGCGCGTGGCAAGGCGCAAACTTTTGCAATTGCACGCTGCAACAGAACTGGCGAGCTTGAGGGTTCCGCCCGGCAATCAACTGGAAGCGCTGCGGGGCGATCGCAAAGGTCAACACAGCATCCGAATCAATGACCAGTGGCGGGTGTGCTTTGTCTGGCGCGACGACTCAGCCCACAGCGTCGAAATCGTGGACTACCACTAGGAGTACGAACGTGGCCAAACTACTCGATGAAATCCATCCTGGCGAAATTCTGCTCGAAGACTTCATGAGGCCGCTGGAAATCAGCGCCCGCAAGTTGGCGGCGGACATTGATGTGTCGCCAAGCCGCATCAGCGAGCTGGTTCGCGGCCAGCGCCCGATCACGGCCGACACGGCACTTCGCTTGGGCATCTTCTTCGGGATCGAGCCTCGGTTCTGGTTGAACCTGCAAGCGGAGTACGACATGCGAGTCGCCGATCGCGAGTTCCGCGCACTGATCGCGCCGCGCATTCGGGTTTTCCAATCGAGTGCTGGCTGAGAGGGGCTCCTCCGCTGTCGTGAGTCTTCAACTTCTATGGGGTGGTCAGCACGATGGGTCATAACGGGCGCGACGGCACCGGCGAAACACAACACGCCTCAATGCGCCAATACCTTCGATAAAAAGTCCCGTGTTCTCTCACTCCTCGGATGGTTGAAGAATTCGTCGGGCGTGTTCTCCTCGACGATCTGGCCATGGTCCATGAAGATCACGCGGTCGGCCACCGAGCGGGCGAAACCCATTTCGTGCGTCACGCACAGCATGGTGATGCCCTGCTGGGCCAGCTCTTTGATGACGTCCAGCACTTCGTTGATCATCTCGGGGTCGAGCGCCGACGTGGGCTCGTCAAACAGCATGATCTTGGGCGTGAGGCACAGCGCGCGCGCGATCGCCACACGCTGCTGCTGGCCGCCTGAGAGTTGCAGCGGGTACTTGGCGGCTTGCTCTTCGATGCGCACGCGCTTGAGCTGCTGCATCGCGCGTTCTTCGGCTTCCTTCTTCGGCAGCTTGCCGACCCACATCGGCGCGAGTGTGAGGTTTTCCAGCACGGTGAGGTGCGGGAACAGGTTGAACTGCTGGAACACCATGCCGACGGTTTTTCGGATGGCGTCGATGGCCTTGATGTCGTCGGTGAGCTCGGTGCCGTCGACCACCAGCCTGCCTTGCTGGTGCTCTTCAAGGCGGTTGATGCAGCGGATCAAGGTCGTCTTGCCCGTGCCCGAGGGCCCGCAGTTCACGTTGCGCTCGCCCTTGGCTACCGACAGGTCGATGTCGCGCAGCACGTGGAAATCACCGAACCATTTGTTGACGCCGGCAAATTCGATGATCGGCGCCGTTGAAGCTTTGCTCATTGGCGTCGCGTCCCGGTATTGAGGTGGCGCTCGATCCACCGGCTGTAGCGCGACATGGCGTAGCAAAACACAAAGTAGATCGCCGCCACGAACAGCTGGCCCTCGAAGAAGAACTTGCGCCAGTTGGCGTCGCCCAGCGCCAGTTGCAGCGCGCCGGTCAGGTCGTACAGGCTCACGATGGTGACGAGCGAGGTGTCCTTGAACGCGCCGATGAAGGTGTTCATGATGGCCGGCACCACCAGCCGCAGCGCCTGCGGCAGCACGATCTTGAGCGTGGTCTGCCAGTAGCCCAGGCCCAGGGACTGCGCGGCCTCGACCTGGCCTTTCGGGAGCGCCTGCAGCCCGCCGCGCACCACCTCGGCCAGGTAGGCGGCGGCGAACAGCGTCATGCCCACCAGCACGCGCAGCAGCACGTCGATGGTGGTGCCCTGCGGCATGAACAGCGGGAACATGAACGAGGCCATGAACAGCACCGAAATGAGCGGCACGCCGCGCACCAGCTCCACATACAACACACAAATGGTGCGGATGCCGACCATGCGCGACTGCCGCCCCAGCGCCACCCCCACCGCCAGCGGAAAGGCCACCACGAGGCTCACGGTCGACAGCAGCACCGTCAGCGGGAAGCCGCCCCAGCGCGAGGTTTCGACCGCCGTCAGCCCGAACCAGCCGCCCAGCATCAGCACGAAGAAGGCCGCCATCACCACCACCCACGCGATCAGCAGCCAGGCGCGCCAGAACGGCCGCCAGCAACTCGCGACGATGAGGGCGATCATCAGGACGCAGGCCACCAGCGGGCGCCACTGCTGGTCGTACGGGTAGCGGCCGAACAAGATGAGGCGGTACTTCTCGGCCACCACGCCCCAGCACGCGCCGATCTCGGCGGCGGCGCGGCAGGCCGCGTTGTCGGCACCGAACACGGCGTTCACCAGCGCCCACTGGACCATCGGCGGCAACGCCCACGCGAGCGCGCCCAGCACCACCAGCGTGGCCAGCGTGTTGCCCCAGCCGTCGAACAAGTTGCGCTGGAGCCAGGGCAGCACGCCGCCCATTGCCACGGGCGGTGGGCGGCTGCAAGCTGGGGTGACGACGGCGTCGGTGCTGGACATGTTGGCCTCAGACGCCGGCATGAAACGAACCGGCGCCAGGGAAGGCCGGCTTTCGGCCCGTTGCTGCCGTTGAACGGCTGCTCTGCGAATGCCGGGGCGGGATCGGGCCGCTGGCGCATGCTGCTGCGCTCATGTCCCCCGGGCCGGAAGAGACCGGCCCTCCTCCTTTACATCGCTACGCAGCAAGCCCCACCGGCCCGATCCTGTCGAACGGGGCTTCTTTTTCAGCGGCTGCCAAACACCCGAATGCAGCCGAGGGCGTTGGGTGGGCGACGCAGCGAAGTAAAGGGGGAGGGCCGAGTCTTTTCCGGCCCGGAGGACATGAGCGGAGTTGCCCACCCGATGACCTCGGCCCGCGCGGCCCGTCAACGTGAGTGCAGACCTTCGCGAATGGCAGCAATGGGCCGAAAGGTGTCGGGTACGTCGCCTGGCAGGGGGTCAGTTTCATCTCAGGCAGCCTCGTGCGTCGATGGGCCAGACCGCGTCGACCTTGCCGTGCTCCAGCCCGCCGCGCACGACCACATACTCATTGTGCAGATTCACGGTCGGATCGCAATGGCCCGGGACCAACCAGACGGTGTCACCCAACGCCGGCAGCGCATCGCCGCGAGGTTGGAGGATGCCGTGCTCGTCGCCGCCATTTGAAAACTCCAGGGCGCGGCCCCACACACGCGGCAGGCCGGAGTCGATCGCATGGGCCTTGTGGCCGGCATCGACCACTGCATGCGATGCACCCAGGCTCATCACCTGGCTCTTCACGAACAGCGCGTGTTCGAATATCGGCGCGTGAGCGGCGGGCTGGTTGTCGCGGTAGTCGCGGTCCATGAACAGGTAGCTGCCGGCTTGCAGTTCACCGTAGACGCCGCTGGCGGCCTCGAACACGAACGTGCCCGTGCCCGCGCCGGTGACCAGCGGGCAGTGGATGCCGGCCGCCGCGACGCTGGCCTGCGCGGCGCGCGCCAAGCTCACCGCATGGTGTATGGCAGATTCACGTTGAAACGCTTCGCGCACATGCTGGGCGCTGCCGTGGTAAGCCTGCAGGCCGGCAAAGTGCAGGCCGTGTGCGACGACCTGGTGTGCGAGCCCACCGGCGGCGACCGGCGCCACGCCGCAGCGGCCCTGGCCGACATCGACCTCCACGAACACATCCACGCTGCTGCCGGCGGCTTTCAATGCGTGGGCCAGGCGCTCGACACCGAGTCCACTGTCCACCGCGATGGCCAGCCGGATCTTGAGCGCCAGCGCGGCCACGCGCGCGAGCTTGGACTCGGCAATGACCTCGTTGCTGATGAAGATGTCGGCCACGCCAGCGGCCGCCAGTGCTTCGGCCTCGCCGACCTTCTGCACGCACACACCGGCCGCGCCGGCGGCGATCTGCAGCCTGGCGATGACGGCGCTCTTGTGCGTCTTCGCGTGCGGCCGCAAGCGCAGGCGGTGCTGCGCCGCAAACGCGGCCATGCGCGCCAGGTTGCGCTGCATCGCGTCGAGATCGATCACCAGCGCCGGTGTGTCGATGGCGCTGACCGGGTCGCCCGGCCGGGCGTTTGTCGCCTTCACGTTGCGCGGCCTTCGGGGAAGAGCCGTGCGGATTGTTCTGGCCCGGTCTCGCCGTCGGCCGACTCGTCCAGTGACGCACCTTCCAGGTGGCGGGTGTCGCTCCAGCCCACCAAGGTGAAGCCCTGCGGCGTGTAGAGCAGGCGGTTGATGCTGGCGTTGCCGAGCTGCCAGGAGCGCGGCGCCTGCAGCTCGGCGCGGGTGGCGGCGCGGTACAGGCAGTCCATCACGCCGCCGTGCGCCACGACCGCGATGGCCTGGCCGGGGTGGGCGCTGGCCAGCCGGGCGACGCTGTCCACGCAGCGTGTGTAAAAGGCCAGCAAGGCCTCGCCCCCGCCGGGCCCGAAGTGCGGGTCGCGCTTGCGCCAGCGTTCGCTTTGCTGCGGCCAGCGCTGCTCGACCTCTTTGAAGGTCAGGCCCTCGAACTCGCCGAATCCGCGCTCGCGCAGTCCCGTGTCTGTGACGATGCCGCAGCCGCAGCCGGTAGCCACGGCTTGCGCGGTTTCCAGCGCGCGTCGCAAGTCGCTTGCATACACCGCGTCAATGCCCTCGTCGGCCAGCGCCAGCCCCAGCCGGTGCGCTTGCCAGCGGCCAGTCTGGTTGAGCGCAACGTCGAGCTGGCCCTGGATGCGGGCGTCGACGTTCCACGCCGTCTCGCCATGCCGGATAGCAAGGATGCGCGTGGCTTGCTGGTCCTGCATCAGCCGATCAGCCTCTGGTTCAGGGTGCAGGTTCCGCAGTGGGTGCCTGCGAAAACCTCGCTCCAGGCCAGGTGCGGTATGAGATTGTCGGAGAAGGTGGCGCGGCCGGCGGCGCAGCGCGCCGAAATGGGCTCGCCGTTGATCCAGCTCGTGCTCCACAGTCTCATGCTCGCGCTCCCCCCACTCGGCTCAGCCCGGCCGCTTGTATCGAGGGCCAGTCCTTCGCCAGTCGAAGATCGCCTTCCGACGCCCTTCGCGCGGGCTCAGACTCCCCAGACGATCTCTTGGTTGGCCGCGTGAGCCCGCTTCATCAGCTCCACGAGCGGCCAGGCACGTTGGCGCAGGCTGACCCGGTCATGCGGCGCATCAACGCGCTGCTGCTCGGTGGCGCCTTGGCGGGCGGCATCTTCGGCGGCGATGGCCTGCTCAATGGCGCTCATGGCCGCAAGCATGGCCGCCGGCTCGATGATGCCCTTGGCCGCGGGCTCCCTGCCGATCAGGCGCAACACATGGTCGCCATTGGGCCCCAGCATGATCACATCACCGGCGGCTTTGGACTTGAATTTGTAGATCACAGGGCATCGGCGGCGCTGGCCGCGGTGGCTTGAATCCGGCCATTGTGCCCCTTGCCCCTTGCCCCTTGCCCCTTGCCCGTTGCCCGTTGCCCGTTGCCCATTGCCCGTTGCCCATTGCCGCGTACCGTCAGCCGCCAGCGGTTGGCGGGGTGGTCAGCGCGTCGATTCAGGACAGGGTGTCGATGGGTTCACCGGCTTCGGCCTTTCCGGTGATGTCGCGAAACGAAAACACTCGCCCGATCGGCCGGCCCTGGCTGCATTGCGGCTGGCTGATCCGCTCGATCACCTTGCCCGACTGAAGCAGCAGCACATCGCTGGAGCGCAACATCGTGGTCTCGTCCAGCGTGGCCAGGCGGCGCATGTAGACAGCCGGGTCGACCACGCTGCGGCGCATCCACTCCAGCAGCGCATCGTCGTCGCGCAGCAGCAGCAGTTCGGGCGGCATGCCCCACATTTGCGCAAAGCGTTGGTTGCAGTTGCGAATGCGGCCCGACAGATCGGTGACCAAAATGCCGTCGGCGCTGGATTCGAGCGTGGCGGCAAATTGCGCGGCCGAGACTTCCAGTTCACGCAGCGCGCGCACCTGCTCGCTGCGGTCGTGCAGCGCCACCACGTACAGCCCCAGTCCCGCGCCAGGTTCCACGCGGCTGACCCGCCGGGTGACGGGCACGGTCGTGCCGTCGAAGCGGCGCACCAGGGTCTCCGATTCGATGCTGTCGCTGGCGCCATCGGCCACGTCGCCCCAGAAGCACAGTTCTTCGGGTGTGGCGGCAAGTTCGAGCACCGCTTTGCCCACCAGATCGGACGCCGGCACACCCAGCAGCACACCCGCCGCGCGATTGGCGCCAACGATGCGCAAGGCGTTGGCGTCAACCAGCCACACCGCATGCAGCATGGCCTCGATCAGCGCCGACAAGGGCTGCGGTGGGCCGGACGGGTCGGACGGCACAGGCGGTCTGGCCTCGGTCATCATGAAAGATCGTCCAGCACGCGCGCCAGTTCAGTGGGTTCAAAGAAGTAGGCCACCCGCTTGGCCGGCGCCAGGTAGTCCCGTGCCGCGGCCGGCAGTTGCAGCGGCTTGACGCTGCGCCGAATGCCCAGGCCCGCTTGAGTTTGCAAATCGACCACCAGCGCGTCGTCGCGCGCTACCTTGGCGTCGTGCACCAGCACCCGCGGTTTGAGCGGGCGGGTCGAGTTGACGCTGACCACCAGCGCGTAGCGCTCGTCGCTGAGCTGCACGGCCGAGCCCGGCGGGTACACGCCCATCATCTTGATGAAGCTGCCCAGCACGGTCGTGTCGAAGTGGCGGGCGCTGCCGGCGAACATCAGCGCCAGCGCTTCGTGCGGCGTCAGCGCCTTGGCCGATAGGTTCGGGTTGCACAAGTTGTCATAGCGGTTCACCAGCGCGACGATGCGGGCCGCAAGCGTCATCTTGTCGCCGCCCAGCCGGAGCGGAAAACCGCTGCCATCGTCGTGTTCGTGGTGTTGCGCCACCACCCGCGCGGCGCCCGGCGCCAGGCCCATCTTGCGGGCCTGCAGCACGCCATGCGCCACATGCTCTTCGTACTGCTTCACCTCGGCGGCGATGAAGTGATCGTCGCGCTGGCGAACCCGGTCGGGCAACTCGATCTTGCCGATGTCATGCAGCATCGCGCCCACGCCCAGGTCGAGCATGTCGGCATCGCTCAAACCGAATTTGCGGCCCAGCAGCAGCGACAGGATGGTCACGTTGAGGGCATGCGCCGAGGCCTGGTTGCCGGCCGCGCCGCTGAGCAGCTGAATGCACATCTCCTGTTCGCCCAGCATCTTGTCCACCAGCGCGCGCGACAGCGCTTGCGCCTGGCGTCCGGCATCAAGCGGCTGCGCGGGGACCCGCCGAGTGAGGTCGTTGCAGCTGTTGGCGGCCTCGGTGAACTGGCGTTCGCAAAGCTGCAAGGCATTGCGCTGCCGCGCCAACTGCTTGCGATGGGCGGCGCGGGCCTGTTCTTCCGGCGATGCCGCGGCGGCCGTTGGGTCAGGGGCCGCTGGGCGTGTACTGGTCGACAGGCTCACAAGCTCATCGCCGGCGCCGATCGCATCGCTGAACCGGGGCTCCCAGCGCACGCGCTTCATGCCGAGCGAGCGGATCGTGGCGATCTGCTCTGCCGAGGCAATCTTGAAGCGGCTGAGCGGAAATGGATGCGCCATCCACCCGCCCTCAAGATGCACGACCATGCCGACCCGAAGGGCCTGGACGTCGATCTGCTCGTAGGCGGTGGTTGCGCTCATTCATCTCGCCTGCGGGCAAGAGGGCCGCACGGCGTGCGGTCTTCTTCGGCCTTCCACGCCGTGACTTGAGAAACGCGGGCCAACCCGGTCCGAAGGCGAGGGCGCGCGGGGGGTCGATCCGAGAACTACTTTGCGGTCACGCTGGAGTTTGTGGCCGGCCGCGCGTTTGAGGGCTCAAGTCGAGGGTGTGCTGGCCGGTGGTTTCGGCCCTGTGCCTCCGCGCTCGCCAACCAGCGCAGGTCAACCCGCTGCTATTCGTAGCGCCGCGCGTCCTCGATCACCTTGCCGTCGTTGGGCAGGGTGCCGGCCGCGCACAGCACCACGTCGCCGCGCAGCTTGGTCACGTCGCGAATGCTTTGTGCGATGCGGTCCGACAGGCCTTGCGCAGGCTGGCTCACTTCCACATGCAGGGCCATCTGGTCGTTGGCCATCTCGCCGCTGATCACCAGCCGCGCCTTGCGCACTTCGCGGTGGCGGCGCGTGATGTCGGCCACCTGCGATGGGTGCACGAACAGGCCGCGCACCTTGGCCGTCTGGTCGGCACGCCCCAGCCAGCCCTTGATGCGGGTGTTGGTGCGGCCGGTGGGGCAGGTTCCGGGCAGCACGGCGGACAGGTCGCCGGTGCCAAAACGGATCAGCGGGTAGTCGGGGTTCAGCGTGGTGACGACCACCTCGCCGACCTCGCCAGCCGTGACCGGGTCGCCGGTGCCGGGGCGAACGATCTCGACGATCACCCCCTCGTCCAGCACCAGCCCTTCGCGCGCCGAAGTTTCATAGGCGATCAGCCCCAGGTCGGCGGTGCCGTAGCTTTGGTAAGCCACCACGCCGCGCTCGAGCAGCCAGTCGCGCAAGGTGGGCATGAAGGCTTCGCCACCGACCGAAGCTTTCTTCAGCGAAGGCAGGGCCACGCCCATCTCGGCGGCTTTTTCGAGAATCAGCTTCAAGAAGCTCGGCGTGCCGATGTAGCCAGCCGGTTTCAGTTCGGCCATCACGTTGACCTGTTGTTCCGTCTGGCCGATTCCGCCGGGAAACACCGTGCAGCCCAGTGCGTGGGCGCCGGTCTCCATCATCAAGCCGGCGGGGGTGAAGTGGTAGCTGAAGCAGTTGTGGGCCAGGTCGCCGGCACGGAAACCGGCCGCGAACAGCGCACGCGCCATGCGCCAGTAGTCGGCGACGCGGCCTTCGGGTTCGTAGATCGTGCCCGGCGAGGCATAAACGCGCAGCGCGCCGCGGCCCTGGCTTTGCAGCGCGCCCCAGCCGATGCTTGAGAAGCCGCCGAACACATCCGCCGCGCGCTGCGCCTTCTGGCGCTCCAGCAACTCGTGCTTGCGGGTGACCGGCAATTGCGCCAGCGCCGCGCGCGAGCGGATCGTTGCGGGCTGCACATCCCGCAGCAGCTCGGTGAACGCGGGCGCGTGGGCTTGCGCATGCGCCACCTGCCCGGCCAGGCGGGCCATCAGATCGGCTTCACGCTGGGCGGGATCGCGGGTCTCCAGCGCGTCGTGGTGCGCAGCGTGAGCGTTCTGGGCGTGGTTGGCGGTCATGGTGTGGCCTGCATCGTTCAGTCGTCGTCACCGCGGTTGGCGCGGCGCTTGGCGTCGTCGACCAGCTTGCGTTGCGCCGGCGGTGTGCCGACCGGGTAGCGGTCGAAGCCCGAGCCGCCGGGCTTTTTCAGGTCGGCCACCAGCGTGCCCTGCTCCTCGTGAAAGTGAAGAAAGGCAGCGCCACGGCAATAGAAGATGCCGGGCTTCATTTCCTTCAACCCTTTGATCTCGCGCAACTGGCGCAGCAGCGGCTGCAGCGGTTCGAGTGCGTTGGCGTCTGCGTGGGCCATGGGGTCGTCCTGTGCCGGGGTTGGCAGCGAGATTCAGGCCAGCCAGCGCTTGCGCCGCTTGTAGCTCTTCACGTCCTTGAAGCTCTTGCGCGCGTCGCCGTCCTTGCCCGAGCCGCCGGTGCCGAGGTAGAACTCTTTCACGTCTTCGTTTTCGCGCAGGTCCTTGGCCACACCGTCCATCACGCTGCGGCCGTTTTCCAGGATGTAGCCGTAGTCGGCGTAACGCAGAGCCATGTTGGTGTTCTGCTCGGCCAACAAAAAGGTCACCTGCTCCTTGGTGTTCAGGTCCTTCACGATCTCGAACACCTCTTCGACGATCTGCGGCGCCAGGCCCATCGACGGCTCGTCCAGCAGCACCATCTTCGGGTTGGCCATCAGCGCACGGCCGATGGCGCACATCTGCTGCTCGCCGCCCGAGGTGTAGGCGGCCTGGCTGGTACGGCGTGTCTTCAGGCGCGGAAAATAGTTGTAGACCTTCTCCAAGGTGGCCGCCAC
>JANNDW010000067.1:0-10495 GCA_031378125.1 Methylibium sp.
GGCCCACGCCGGTTCAGATCAAAGCCTTCAAGCTGCTCGGCTTGAATCCCGCCTGTACCCAGTAGCCGCTCTCCCTGTGAACGAAAAGCTCAAGCAGGGAGCGCACTTACGTCTCGGTGGTCGCCAAAGTTCGGGCTAGGGCTGGATGCGCGAATCATGTCGGCCCAACTCGTGGCGCCGTATCGGTTGCAAGGCAAGACCGGCAAGAACAACGCCAACGACGCCGCGGCGATCTGCGAGGCCGCGTCTCGGCCGCAAATGTGTTTCGTGCCGCCAAAGACGATCACTCAACAAGGAATGCTTTGCGTGCATCGCTTGCGCGAAGGTCTCAAGGAAGAGCGTACCGCCTGCATGAACCGCATCCGCGGCTTGCTGGCCGAGTTCGGCGTCGTCCTGCCGCAGAGCCCTCGGGTGCTGCGCGAGCGCCTGACCGACATCCTCGAAGACGCGAGCAACGAGATCGCGTCCATGGCTCGGCTGGTCATGCAGCGTGCGCAGGAGCACTGGCGCGAACTTGACGAACACATCGGGTGGTGCGATCAACGCATCGCGGCGCACAACAAGGACGACGAGCAGGTGCAGCGCGCCTCCCAGCTCCGAGGAATTGGCCCCATCACGGCGTCAGCCCTAGTCGCCACCGTCGGAGACTTCAAGCAGTTCCGCAACGGTGCGCAGTTCGGTGCATGGCTCGGGCTCACGCCGAAGCAAAACTCCAGCGGCGGTAAGACGACTCTCGGCGGGATCACCAAGCGCGGCGACATGTACTTGCGCATGCTGCTGATCCAGGCTGCCAGATCGGCGGTGTTCTCGGCGCAGCGACGCACCGATCCGATCTCGCAGTGGGTGCAGCGGCTACATGAACGATCCGGGTGGCAGGTTGCGACCGTGGCGCTGGCCAACAAGAACGCCCGCATCCTGTGGGCGGTGATGTCCAAAGGCCTCGACTTCGATCCGTCCCATGTCAGCCGCCGCTCGAACGCGACCGCCGGTCCGGCATCGGCATCCTGAGGTACCAACACAGATTCATTACCCCAACTCCTTCCTGCCAGACTTGAAGTAAAGATGCATTGAACAGGTCAGACCGGCAGCAGGGCAGCTCGGTTATGCCGCCGGCGCGCTCGTCAGAGCCACGCCGTCTTTCGAATGGAGCCCCTGCTGAGCGGTGCGTATCTGGGTCCGCGCCATGCGTGGCGCAACAAGGCCGTCTGTAGATGTGCAGTCTGTTCCTTGTTCGAGGCATCGTTTCGGCGTGGCAACGCTGAGTTGAAGTGCGCCGCTGCGCGGCGGGAGATCGCTCGCCCTGCGGGGTCGCGCATGTTGTCGCCGGTGCGGGAAGCACCGGCGCGCTGCTCCATGGGCACGCCGGTGGATCTGCTCTTCGGAGCCGTCTCTCTCGACGCATAGCGACCAGCTGCCCTGGCGCAAGGGTGAAGGCTTCGCCCCCGTCCTCGCCCGTTCGGTGCTCGCCTTCGGCTGCGCTCCGCATGCGGCCTCCGGGCGCGCCCTTGCGCCAGGTCATCTGGTCGCTCTTCAAGCGTCGAGACGGCTCCGAAGAGCAGATTTGTTCCACCAACGACGCGAGGCAGCCATGAGCAGCGCACCCACCCACACCGGCAACAACACCAACGAGGCGCGGTTCCTCGCCCCCGAGACTCACCAAAGAGCAGGCAGGCAAGGTGACATTCACCGGAAGTCCCTGTAGAGGCATAAACGGACTGTTCAGACCAGCCAGGACCAGAACAGCATCAGCCCGACCAGCAGCAGCGCCCCAGGCCACCAGGTTCGCCACTCCCCGTCCGCCAGGCGCTGCGGGCCGGTCAAGAACGGCCGGACGACATGCCGGTAAAGGGCGGTTTCCCGATGGTCACCCAGGCGGCGCAGCCGCTCGCCCATCGGCCGGGCGCCGGGCGCGCGCATTTGTTTCAAGCGCGGCTCCAGCGCCGCGAGCAGCGGCATCGCATCACTGAGCGATGGGGCCACCACCGCATGGCCACAGCGTTCGCAGCCGCTCATGCGGGTCGGGTCGATGGCATCGCCGCAGCCTCGGCAGGCCCAGTGCGCGATTTGTGCATCGTCGGCTGGCAAGGGCAGCGCATGGCGAACCATCACCGAGGCCAGCAGGCGCGGCAGATCGAGCGCCACCAGCGGGCTGGCGCAATGGCCACAACGGTCGGCGCTGGCCGTTCCCAGCGGCGCGCCGCAGTTCAGGCAGGTCAGCGCCCGGCCTTCGGTTTGCAGTGTCTTGCGGTCGCGGGGGTTCAGCGGCCGCACCAGGCCGCGCTCGGCCAGCAGCAATGCGAAGGTCTGAAAATACCCGTGCTTCTTTGGGCATTCGTGCGCCGCGGTGCGCCCGAAGCGGGTCAGGTTGCGGACTGGCTTGAGCGCGCTTGCGCAGCGCGGGCAGGCCAGCGGCAGTTGCAACTCGACCGCACCCCCCGAGGCGTCGGCGTGCATTTGCCGCAGCAGCGCGATCCAACCCAGGCCCGACAGGCGCACCGACTCCAGGTCGTCAATCCACAGCAGGTGGCACGCCGCGCAGAGGTCGACTTCAACGCGCTGGCCGTAGTGGCCCTCCAGCATCAAGGCTCGCATCGGCCTGCTGCAATGGCTGCATTTCAGGCGCGTGGCGGTCATTCTGGGTGGGGATGGGACAGGCCGGCCTCGCGCCCGGACCGCTTGGATTCAGTACGTTTTCTCACCCGCAAGGCTCGCGTCGGCGGCCAGCGGTTGCCGGCTCGACACGCGCGCGTACAACGGTGTGAAATCGGGTGCCGTGGCGTCGATCAGGCGTTGAAAGGAATCGATCACGAAATAGCTGGCCTGGTAGCTGTCGATGCGGTAGAGCGTGCGCATGATGCGCTCCAGGTCAAAGCCAATGCGCTGTGGTTCGGGGCTCAACACGCTGTGGCGCAACTCCCCGGCGGACGACAGAATGCCTGCGCCGTAGGCCCGCAGCCCGGCGGGCGTGGCGATCAAACCAAATTCGACCGTGTACCAGTACAGGCGCGCCAGGTATTCGCACGATTCCAGCCGGCTCGCCTTCAGCCCGCCCGCGCCGTAGGCCTGCATGTAGTCGGCGAACATCGGGTTGAACAGCAACGGCACATGGCCGAACAGGTCGTGAAACACATCGGGCTCGACCACGTAGTCGAACTCCTCGGGTTTGCGGATCCAGCCGGTCGCGGGGAACTTTCGTTTTGCCAGCAGTGCAAAAAAGGCTTCTTCGGGGATCAGCCCCGGAACGGCCACCACCTCCCAACCGGTGGCGCGGTGCAGCTTTTCGCTCAACGCGTCGAAGCGCGGGATCTGCGCGGGCGGGCCCAGATGCCGCACCGCCTGGATGAACTCGTCGCACGCCAGGCCGGGCAGTTGCGCGGCCTGGCGTTCATACAAGCGCCGGTACAAGTCATGTTCGGCGGCGTTGTAGGCATGCCAGTCCTGGGCGCAGGTGTAGTCGGCATTGGCTTGCGCGTAGTCGCCACGCGGCGGGCGGTCGCCCTGGCCGTACGTGACCGGGGCCACGCCCTGGTTGATGCCCGAACGGAAGTCGGCTGGCGTGCTCATCGCATCAGGCCCCCGTGGTTTTTGTATCGCTCAGCACCCCGCGCCGCACCTGGTCGAGCTCGATGCTCTCGAACAGCGCGCGGAAGTTGCCTTCGCCAAAGCCCTGGTCGCCCTTGCGTTGGATGATCTCGAAGAAGATCGGCCCGATCACCGTCTGCGTGAACACCTGCAACAGCAACTCGTTCGGAGCACCCTGGTGGGTGGCACCGTCGATCAGGATGCGCAAGCGCTTCAACTCCTCCAGCCGCTCGCCATGGTTGGGCAACCGCTTGTTCACCAGGTCGTAGTAGGTGGCGATGGTGTCCTGGAACAGCACGCCCTGGTGCTTCATGCCCTCCACGGTGGTGTAGATGTCGTCGCTGCCCAGCGCGATGTGCTGGATGCCTTCACCGTGGTAAAGGTCCAGGTATTCGGCGATCTGGCTCTTGTCGTCCGAACTTTCGTTGATGGGAATTCGAATCTTGCCGCAGGGGCTGGTCATGGCCTTGCTCTTCAGGCCGGTCAGCTTGCCCTCGATGTCGAAGTAGCGCACTTCCTTGAAGCCGAACAGGCGTTCGTAGAAATCGGCCCACTCCTTCATGCGGCCACGGTGCACGTTGTGCGTCAAGTGGTCGATGTAGGTCAGGCCGTTTCCCACGGTGCTGGCGGCGCTGCCCGTCTCATTTCCGGCGATCGGCACGAAGTCCACGTCGTAGATGCTGATGTTTCCGATGGCGCCGGGCGCCGCGCCGTCCTTGCCGTGCCAGCGGTCGACAAAATAGATCAGCGAATCGCCGATGCCCTTGATGGCCGGGATGTTCAGCTCCATCGGGCCGGTGTGGTTGTCAAAGCCCCAGGCGCCGAGTTCGAGCGCGCGTTCGTAGGCCAGTTTGGCGTCCCTGACCCGGAAGGCCATCGCACAAACGCTGGGGCCATGCTGGCGCGCAAATCGTTGGGCGAACGAGTTCGGCTCGGCGTTGATGATGAAGTTGATGTCGCCCTGGCGGTACAGCGTGACGCTCTTGGTGCGGTGCTTGGCGATCGCGCGGAAGCCCATGGTCTCGAACAGCTGGCCCAAGGCAGCGGGGTCGGGCGCCGCGTATTCGACGAACTCGAAACCATCGGTGCCCATCGGGTTGTCCCAGGGGGTGAATTGCATGCTGGCTCCTGCTCGGGTTCGGGTCGGCGGTGGGGGATTCAACGCAAGCCAAGACTGTAGGTTCGGCGACCCGCAGCTTTTATGCAAGTTTCCATTCAGTGTTGGCGGGTGGCGCATGGAACCTGCAAAATGACACCCATGGACAGCCAACCCGAGCTTGACGCGATTGACCGGCGCATTCTTCGCGCGTTGCAGCTGGATGGCCGGCTCACCTACGACGTGCTCGCCGCACAAGTCAGCCTGTCGCCGTCGGCCACGCTCAGGCGCGTCAAGCGGCTCGAAGAGTCGGGGGTGATCAAGGGCTACGTGGCGCTGGTGCAGCCCGAGCGTGTCGGCCTGGCCCTGACGGCCTATCTGAACGTGCGGCTGGAAAAGCACTCCGAAGTTCACAAGCGCAACCCCATGGATCTGTTTCGCGCCTCGGTGCAAGCCTGGCCCGAGGTGGTGGAATGCGCCGCGCTTACCGGCGAGATGGACTACCTGTTGCGTGTGGTCGTGCAAGACATGGCGCACTGCTCGCGCTTCATCATGGACACCCTGCTCAAACACCCCAGTGTCGAAGACTGCAAGACCAGCTTCGTGCTCGACCGGGTGAAAAACACCACTGCCGTGCCGGTTTGACGGGAGACGGTGAGCGGCGACGGTGACCGGAGAAACCAACCCGGAGAAGCCCATGGCCCGCAGCGATGTGACCATCGCCCTGGCCTGATGAGCCGGCTCGACGCCGTCAGCGCTCGATCTGCTCGATCAGCTGCAACGCGGCGCCGGGCGACAGGTTCAACAGCGCGGCCACGTCGGCCAGGTCATCGGGAATCGCCGGGTTGTCCCAGCCATGCTCCGAGTGGCGCGCCAGGCGCACGGCAAGCGCCACGTTTTTCACACTGGCCTGTTCGGCATGGGCATCGTCGCTGATGCGAACCAGCAATTCGGGCAGCCGCCACGACTTCATCAGCGACTGTTGTAGATCCGCGAGTTCGATGTTCAGCACCTCGCGCTGAACGGCATTTGAACGAAGCGTCAAATCGCTTTGCTGGGCGTGCTGGATTCGCAGTGCCAGCGTGGGAGCGTGGCACCACAGCAGCATCTCGGCAAAGTCGTGCAGCAAGGCCGCCTCATGGATCACCGCGGCGTCCCGGTCGCGCCGGTGCACAGCGAACCCGAGCGCGACGTTCGCGCTGCGGTGGGCGCGCCGCACAGTCTCCAGCAAGCCCGCCAGCGCCTCGGGCTCATCGGCGAGCCGCTCCTGCACCGTGGGCTGCGGCCCGAAGGCGCGGAAGAACGGTGAAATGCCCATCATCACCAGCGTGGCGATCACCGTTTCGGTGTCGGTGACCATGCGGCTGCCACGGTGCGTGGCGGCATAGGCCAGCACCTTCAGCGTCATCAGCGGGTCGCCGGAAATCATCTCGCCAATCAGGTTGGCGTCGACATCGTCTTCCCGCGGTCGCATCGCTTCGAGCGCTTCGGCGGTCTCGGCCAGGATAGGCATGTCGGCCGCCCTGAAATGCGCGGTCCACGCGTTCAGGTCGGGCAGCGGCTGGGTCAGCGGTGATGCGCGGGTCGTCATGGCGAACCCCGATGGGAGTGATCGTGCTCCGTTATCGGCGCGCGGGCGATGGGCTTGAGTGGTGACGGGTTCGTCACACCGACAAAACATGTCCCTCTTGAGGCTTGACCTCGCCGTCCAGCAGCGCGGCATAGGTGGCCGCCACCGCCGTCTGGCCGCTGCCACGCACCACCTTCAGCCACGGGTGCCGCGGGTCGGTCACCGGCTTCATGAAGCCTTGCCAGGCCTGGGCCATTCGCTGTTGCAGGCCGGCCGCACCCCAATCGGCGAGGCGCCTCTTGACCTGCGCCGGCGCGAAGAACAGTGTCGGCCGGGGGCCCGGCAGGCCCTTGCCGCCGCCCAGCGCATCCCAGTGCGTGCCGCCGACCGAGCAGCTGTACATCAGCCGGTCGCCGAAGTGCGCATGCACGCCGGCACGCACCGCCATGTTGCCGCTGAGGTCGACGTAGACGGTGGGCGTGCCGGCCGGCAGCGTGGCCGCCGCGCCGTACGGCAAGACCTCGTCGTAGCAGCCCAATCCTTGCGTGAACGCCAGGTTGGCGGTGGAGGTGAGCCCAACCACCCGCACGGCGCTGGGCGTGGCGCGACGCAGCGCGAGGCAATGCGCGGTTCCGTAGGCCGTCTTGCTGGAGGCGCTGGACAACAGAACGGTTTTCGCGCCGAAGAAGGTGTTGTCGGACAGCAGGTCGTCGATCAGAAACGAGGTGATGAACAGCGGCCTGAGCAGCGCCTGTTCGGCTTCAAGCGCGGCCTGGTAGCCGGGGTCGGCACTGCAGCGGGTGTACTGGTTGTAGACCGAATGCAGTTCGCGCCGGTGCTCGGCGCCATCGAAGAAACCAGCCGGCCCGATGCGGGCTGGTTGCAACACCACTTCGTTGGCCATGGGGTAGTAGCCGTAGAAGCGCTCGCCCACCGCCACGCCCTCCACGCGCGACTCGCTGACGTTGGCAAATCCCCAGACCGGAATGCAGCCGGTGCCCGCCTCACCCGTGGGGAAGAAGCTCCAGTAGTTCATCGCATCGCCAAAGGCGGCGTAGGTGACGTTGTTCGAGGTCAGCGCAAAGGTGTCGATGTGCATGCGCGCCTCGCCGTCGGACAGTGCGGCGCTTTCGCGCGTCAGCCACTGTGTCTGGCGCAGGTTCTTGCGGGCGATGACGAAGGTGTTGGTACTCACGTGGGTTGTCTCCTTGTTGTCGGGCCACGCCGCGCGCCGGTCCATCGGCTGGCACGGATTCTGTTCATCCCGGCGACAAACGCTGCGCCGTCGCCTACGATGCAGTATCGCCGCTCGCCAAACCAGCCGATGCCAACGCCGATCGTCACCCTGCCCAGTGGAGAAACCGTCCCCGCGCTCGGCCTGGGCACATGGCGCATGGGCGAGGTGGCGAGCCGGCGCCAGGCCGAAGTCAAGGCGGTGCGGCTCGCCGTCGAGATGGGCTATCGCGTCATCGACAGCGCCGAAATGTACGGCGAGGGCGGTGCCGAAGAGGTGATCGGCCAAGCCGTTGCGCAGGCCTTGAAGGCGGGCAACGTGAAGCGCGAGGAGCTGTTCATCGTCAGCAAGGTTTATCCGCACAACGCGAGCCGCAGCGGCACGCGCGCGGCGTGCGAGCGCAGCCTGAAACGGCTCGGGCTGGACCACATCGACCTGTACCTGCTGCACTGGCGTGGCGGGCACGCGCTGGTGGACACAGTGACTGCCTTCGAGCAGCTCAAGGCCAGTGGCCGGATCCGCCATTGGGGTGTCAGCAATTTGGACACCGGCGACATGAATGAGTTGAGTGCGGTCGACCAGGGCGGGCGCTGCGCCGCGAATCAGGTTTATTTCTCGCTGGGACAACGCGGTGCGGAATTCAGCTTGCTGCCCTGGCTGCGCGGTCAGGGCATGCCGCTCATGGCTTACTGCCCCATCGATCAGGGCGCCTTGGCGGGCAATGCCGTGCTGAGCGGAATAGGCCGGCGGCACGGCGCCAGCGCTGCCCAGGTGGCGCTGGCCTGGGTGCTGGCCCAGCCGGGTGTGTTGGCCATCCCGAAGGCGGTGCAGGAATCGCATTTGCGCGAGAACTGGGCGGCAGCCAGCCTGGTGCTCAGCGCGGACGACGTCGCGGCGCTGGACCGCGCTTTCCCGCCGCCGCGGCGCAAGACGGCGCTGGCGATGTTGTGAGCCCGGTCCGACGGGCGCATCGCCTCGGTGCGTTCTGAGCGCCCCAAGGACGCCGCCTCGCGGCGCCCGTCCCCGCGGGGATCAAGGAAAGTTGCAAAGCCACATTTCCTTTAGACCGAACTTTGGCGACCACCGAGACGTAAGTGCGCTCCCTGCTTGAGCTTTTCGTTCACAGGGAGAGCGGCTACTGGGTACAGGCGGGATTCAAGCCGAGCAGCTTGAAGGCTTTGATCTGAACCGGCGTGGGCCGAGTGGTGGTGACGATCTTGGCCTCGGGGTTGAGGTGCGTGTGGGTGATGTTGTAGGCCAAGGTGGAGAGGTCTTGCAGCAGGGTTCTGAAGCTGTGCAAAGGGATCCCATCGTCTGCCGTCTTGCTTGCATCCTTGGTCTTGGCATGCTCGGATCGCAACGCCTTGGCCACCGGCGAGGCCCTGGCGGCGCTGGCCTGTTCGATGAACTCATCGTCGAACAGCATGGGCTTCAGGCGCTCGCGCATGTGCCACTCGACGTAGTAGGCCAGCATGCACAGGAAGACGTGTGCGCGCACGCGCTGCTCGCTGTAGTGGAAGACCGGGCGCACGTGCAGGTCGATGGTTTTCATGCAGCGGAAGGCGCGTTCCACGTGGGCCAGGCTCTTGTAGGCGGCCACCGTTGCGTCGACATCGAGCTTCGTTGCGGGCACACTGGTACGGATCACGTACAGACCGTCGAGTGCGGCCTCGGCCTCAATGGCCTGCAGCTTGCGCTGGTAGGTCAACGACTTCTGGGTGATGGTGAGTTCGAAGTGCTTGGCCATGTGGAAGTGGCCGATCACACGACCCACGCGCAGGCCAATGGCATCCTCGCCGCGCAGCGGGTTGCGACTGCGCTGAGTGGCCGACACGATCTTGTCCAGATCGGCTTCGGTTGCAGCCAGCAACTCCAGCCGCTTGCGCGCGCGCTCCTCGGCCAGCAGCGGATTGCGGCACACCACCAGCCGCTCGCCGGGGAAGTGCTGGCTGGTGAGTTCAAGCAGGTTGCGCTCATCGAAGAGCGACGGCTGGAAGGGGCCGTGTTCGTCGGCGAGCTGTGCGATCTGCGGCGCGCGCAACGAGCTCACCCAGTCCATGCCAGCGGGCTTGAGCACCTGCTCGATGCGCGCCGAAGTCAGCATGCCGCGGTCACCCACCCAGGCCAGCTGCTCGATGCCAAAGCGATCCTTGAGCTTGCTCACCTGAGCGGCCACCGTGGCCGGGTCGGCCGTGTTGCCCTTGAACACCTCCACCGCGATCGGACAACCCTCGGAAGAACACAGCAACCCGAAGACGATCTGCGGGTCATCGCGTTTGCCGTCGCGTGAATGGCCACGCGCGGCGAGTTCGCAGCAGTGTCCCGTCAACCAAGTCGAGGTGAGGTCGTACAGCACCAGGGTCGAGCCCGCCAGGTGCTGACGGGCCAGCCGCCGCTCGATGGCCGGCTGGGCGTCATGCAGCCAGTCCAGTGCCCGATACAGGTCATCGGCACTGCACTGGCCCGCCCCCAGCACACGGCCCAGCGAGGAGCTGGCGGTGTCGTCGTGCATCAAGCGGTGGGTGGCCAGCTTGGAGGCCGGCGAGATCACGCGGGCCACCAGCATGGCCAGCAACACGGGCTGCAGTTCCTGGGGTGCTGAGCCGAACCAGGACGAAGCACCCGACCCACGTGCAGCACCCAGCACGGCGGCCACATGGCCGTGAGGCAGGGTGCGCTCGACGGTGAAGACCTCCTCAACGCTGGGTACAGCCACACCGCCGCGCAGCAGCACCTTCAGGCCTTCGACGACCTCATCGGGCAGGCAAGACAGGTTGGCCAGGGTGCGCTTGCAGACCTTGCCATCCTCGCGGTAGGACTCGCGCAGGAGCACCGCGGCGGGCGAGTTGCGGTTCGGCACGGACTCAATGTACATGACTGCATTTATAGATCAATCCAATGGGCAATTCAAGAGAACAACGAACTATTTACATGGCTACATATTGGCATGACAAAAAGGCCGAAACCCGCGCCAATGCTGGGCTACGGCCTGATCAATGCTTCAAAGTTCGGC
>JANNDW010000081.1:0-38994 GCA_031378125.1 Methylibium sp.
GCAATCGCCCCGAACATGCTGGCAAACGCCAACCAGGCATAAGGGCGCAGCAGCGGAATGCCAATCAAGATGAGTCCGTCGTTCGAGCCTGGAATCAGCAGGCTCCCCCAGCCCATCACGACGCCGCCAGTGAAGCATCGAAGCACTTGCAATGCCGACACGCGCACGGATTGCCAGCGACCCGCGGTGAAGCCGCCGATCAACGCACCGACATACAGCGCAGTCAGCAGCAGGATCGGCAACAGCAGGCTGACCGACCCGGCGTCCATGGCCTGCGCCAGATCGGCCAGCACGTCGGTGTAGGCCCAGCGGCCGGCCAGCAGGAGCGTGATGACGAAGCTCACGCCAATGACGATGGTGGCGGCGTGTGGCGCCCAGACCTTCTGGCGCAACCATACGCTGAGATCAGGTCCGCGCAAGGCACCCAGACTGGGCCGCAGGCGCCACAGAACGAAGATCAGGAAGATTGCCGCGAACAGGGTGGACACCTGGAACAGCGGAGAACCTTCTGAAAGCGGCTTGGCCACCGGCCGTGAGAAGACGGGCATCACGCTGAGGCAGCCGACGTAGAAACCGACCGGTGTGGCCGCATACGCCCACTCTCCAGACCCGAGACGCGCCACGGCGCCAAAGACGCAAGCCTTGTTGACCCAAGCGCCAAGACCCAGCAAGGCGCCACCGATGACGGTCCAGGCGCTGACCGCGTAGCCGGCCGGCATGCTGCCCGCCAGGTGTGCCAGCTGCGCCAGCGCCAGGCCACCGGCGACCCACAGCGACGCTTCGAGCATCGCCACCAGGCGGTGCGCCCGACGCTTGGTCAACACTTCGTCGACCGCCGCCACGGTGCACGTCGCGCCGCGCTGGATGGCAAAGCCCATAAGCCCCACGCACAGGATGGCCACCCGCCAGGCCGCGGTATTGGGGGTGCCCCTGCACCCGCACCGACACCGGCGCCGTGGAACTTGCAGACCTCGTGGATGGCGTGATTGCCGTCGATGCCGCCAGTGTGGCGGCGTAGGAAGCCGCTCGCGAGGTCGAACACCCAGCCGTGGATCATCGGCCGCCGCCCGGCCTTCCACGCGTCCTGGATGATGTGAGTCTTGGCCAGGTTGTAGACCTGCTCGATCACGTTCAGCTCCACCAGGCGGCGAAAGCGGGCTGCCTCGTCGAGCACGCCGAGTTGCGGCCAGAAGTAGTCCTGCGTGTCCTTCACGGTGCGCAGCCAGTTGTCGATCAGACCGTGGTCGGCGTCGCCCATGGCCGCCTTCACGCCACCGCAGCCATAGTGGCCGCAGACGATGACGTGCTGGACCTGCAGCACGTCCACCGCGTACTGCAGTACCGAGAGCAGGTTCATGTCGGTCTGCACCACCAGGTTGGCGATGTTGCGGTGCACGAACATGTCGCCAGGCTGGGTGCCGGTGATGCGGTCGGGCGGCACGCGGCTGTCGGAGCAGCCGATCCACAGGAACTCGGGATGCTGGCCTTCGGAGAGCCGTTCGAAGTAACCGGGGTCCGAGGCCAGTTGTTCGGCGACGAAAGCCTGGTTATTGCGCATCAGTTGTTCGATCCGTCCGCTCATGACTTCAGTCCACACACTCGAAGACATGGACACCAAAGCGTGCATGTGCGTCGGTCCACATCTGGCGCTGTGCCCAGCCCGCGCTGCGGGCCATGGCCTGGATGCGCAGCAGCCCGTACTTGTAGGAGTTCTCGGTGTGGATCGACTCGCCCCGATCGAAGCGGAAGCGTTCGCCGGCCACCTGCACCCACTGTTCGCGGCGGCTCACCAAGTGCATCTCGACACGGTGCTGGTGGCTGTCGAACCGCGCCTCGTGGCAAAAGCTGTCGACATCGATGTCAGCAGCGAGTTCGCGATTCATGCGCACAAGCAGGTTCTTGTTGAAGGCTGCGGTCACGCCTTGCGCGTCGTCGTAGGCCGGGAGCAGCAGCGCCGGGTCCTGTGTGGCATCGGCGCCGAGGACGAGCAATCCACCCGTGCACGCCAGCCGTGCCAACTGGCGCAGCAGGTCGACAGCCTCTTCGGGCGCCAGGTTGCCTATCGTCGAACCCGGGAAGAACACGACACGCCGCTCGGTGGCCGCGGCCTCGGCGTGCAGCAGCAAGGCGCCCAGCTGTGTGAAGTCCGCCGCCACGGGATGAATGGGCAGCGCCGGGAAACGCGCCTGCAGCGCGCTCACGGATTCCTCCAGGAACTGTGCCGAGATGTCGATGGGCACGTAGCAGGCCGGCTGATCCAGTGCTTCGAGCAACAGTGACGTCTTGTGGCTCGAACCGCTGCCCAGTTCGATCAAGCTGACCCGAGGGCCGGCGAGTGCGCCAATCTCTGCGGCGCAGCTGCGCAGGATCAGGATCTCGGTGCGTGTCGGGTAGTACTCCGGCACGGCCGTGATGCTCTCGAACAGCTCGGAGCCCCTGCGGTCGTAGAGCCATGTGCAGGGGACGAACTTCTGCTGCCGCGACAAGCCCGCGAGCACATCGCGCGCAAAGACGGCGTCAAGGGTCAGGCGCGGAGGGGCATCCGCTCGTGGCGCCAGCTGGACGTTGGTTCGCATGTTCACGGCTCCTGGGGCGGCAGCGGGACCAGTTGCCCGAGCAAGGTCGGAATCAACTCACTCACGGTGGGGTGGATGTGCACGGCCCGCTGCACCACGCGGTACGAGGCGTCGGCGGCCATCACGTCGAGCAGCGAGTGCACGATCTCGTCGCCTTCGATGCACAGCAGTGAAGCTCCCAGGATGCGTTCTGTCTGCGCGTCGACAAGCACCTTCATGAAGCCCTGCGTTTCCCCGCGCTCCTTGGCACGGCCGACGCGGCTCATCGGCATCACGCCGACCAGCGCCGGCCGGCCCGTCGCACGCACTTGCGCTTCACTCATGCCGACGCGCCCCAGCGGCGGGTCGATGAACAGCGCGTAAGCGGGGATGCGGTCATTGACGCTGCGCTGGCCACCTTCGAGCAGGTTGGCCGCGACGATCTCGAAGTCGTTGTAGGAGGTGTGCGTGAAGGCCCCGCGGCCGTTGGCATCGCCCAGCGCCCAGACGCCGGGCACGTTGGTGCGCAGCTGGTCGTCTACCGTGATGAAGCCGCGGCTGTCGGTGGTGATGCCGGCGGCCTGCAGCCCCAGGTCCTCGGTGTTGGGCCGCCGGCCCACGGCCGCCAGCAGATGGCTCGCGGTGAGCTCGTGTGCGACGCCGCCGGCGTCGCACGTCACCCGAATCTGGTCGCCGCGACGCTCGACGCCTGCATTGCGCACCCCCAGAACGAAGCGCACGCCTTCGCGTTCGAGGATGGCCTTCACCTCGGCAGAGACTTCCGCGTCCTCGCGCGCGATCAAACGCTCGGCCACTTCAAGCACCGTGACCTGCGCGCCGAAGCGCCTGAACATCTGTGCAAACTCCAGGCCGATGTAGCTGCCGCCGACCACGACCAGGTGTTCCGGCAGCACATCCAGGCTCATCATGCTGGTGTTGGTCAGCACGGGAACGCTGTCGATGCCGGGCCAGTCCGGCAGCACCGGCCGACCCCCGACGTTGATGAAGACCTTCGGCGAGGACAAGCCCCGGCCGCCGACCTCGATGGCATCGGGGCCGGTGAAGCGGGCGTGGCCCCACACCAGGGCAAGCCCGGAAGTGCCCTGGAGCCACTGCGTCAGGTTGCTGACCGATTGCTGCACGATGCGGTCCTTGCGCGCCATCACCGCCTTCATATCCACGCTGACGGGCCCACCCAGCATCACGCCGTACTCCGCCGCGCGCCGGGCCATGTGGGCCGTGCGCGCGCTGGCCACGAGCGTTTTTGTCGGAATGCAGCCGTCGTTGACGCAGGTGCCGCCGTAGTGTTCGCGTTCGACCAGCACCACCTTCAGGCCCGACTGCGCGAGGCGCGCGGCCAGGAAGGGCCCGGCCTGACCGCTACCGATGACGATGGCGTCGTGCGTGTGCATGGCGTCTCCTGTGCCCTTGGGATGGGTGGCTGCCGACCTGCCGCAGCAACTACTTCGTCATCACCGTCGAGGTGATGGACTGCACCACGCCCGTGGCCGTGTCGAACTGCATCTTGCGGTCGGTGATGCCGTGGCGCTTAGCGATCCAGTTGAAATCGGTCCAGCTCGCCCAGACCGTTCCCGACTCGTCCAGCGTGATCAGCAGGCGCACCGGCCAGTCCAGCCCCGCATTGGGGTTGGCGGTCAGGAACTGCGCGCCCAGCGGAGGGTTGCCGAACTCCAGAAGCGTTGACGGGCGCAGCTTGATGCCGGCCTTCGCCGCGAGTTGCGCTTGATCGACGGCCTGAAAGAAGAGGATGCCCTTGGCCGCGATGTCGGCGCGGATGCGCGCGACAGTCTCGTCCACGGAGTAGTCGCTGCGCACGCGGATGATGCCGTCCGGCCCCGCCGTTTGCGCCTGCGCGGAGCCCAAGCAGGCCAACGCGAGAGCGCCGGCGGTAAAGAATTTTCTGGTCGTGTTGTTCATGTCACTTTGTCGATCTTGATTGGTGCTTGTGTCTGGGTAGAGGTGAGGGCCAACGGTTCAGCGGTGTTCAACCACGCCCTCGATCGGATCGGTCGGCTCGCACCACGGCGAACGTTTGACCATGCTCATGGTGTCGGCGTAGCCGGCTTCGCGGCGCGCCTTCACGCCGCCGGGCGAGAAGTCGATGTCCTTGGTGTTGTCTTCGCCTTCCAGCCGCGGCGCCAGCAGATGGGCCACGTGCATGGTGGTGCCGCAGCCCCACGACGACAGTTCCTTCACCGCAGGGTCGGCCTGCTTACCGGCGGGGAGCTGCTGCGTCAACTGGCGGATGACATGGCGCAGGCGGTGGATCTGCTTTTGCCGCGCGATGTGGCTGTCGGCCCGGCTGGCGAACTGGATGTCTTTCGTGCGGCCCATCACTTCCCAGATCGACGCCGGCTCCGGCGCGGTCTGGTGCCAGACGTTGACGGCGAAGATCAGCGAGTCGCGCCTCGGGCGGTCGTCGAGCACGGCCTCGATCGGCGTGTTCGAGTAGATGCCGCCGTCCCAGTAGGGCTCGCCGTCGATGCGCACGGCCGGGAAGGCTGGCGGCAGTGCGCCGGAGGCCATCACGTGCTCCACGCACAGAGTCTCGTCGCGGCTGTCGAAGTAGCGCATGGCGCCGCTGCAGGCGTTGACTGCGCCCACCGTCAGCCGCGTGGGCCCGTCCTGCAGGCTGCTGAAGTCCACCAGTTCACCCAGCGTTTTGCGCAGCGGCTCGGTGCTGTAGTAGGCGGCTGATTCCACGCCCACGTTGGCCCGCTGGCCGCGCAAGGCCGCCATACTGGGTTCGAAGAACGCCGGGATGCCGCGCATCACGGTGGTCATGTTGGCCATCATGTTGCCCATGCCCAGCCAGTCCAGCGGGCCGGCTATCGTGGCCGGCTGCTCCACGTGCTCCCAGAAGGCGTTAAGGCGTCCCATGCGGTTCTCGATCGGGTTACCGGCAATCAGCGCGGCATTGATGGCGCCGATTGACGTGCCGATGACCCAGGCGGGCTCGATGCCCGCGTCGTGCAGTGCCTCGTACACGCCCACCTGATAGGCCCCCAGTGCGCCGCCGCCCTGCAGGACCAGCACCACCTCGCCGGGCAGGCCGGACTGTGGGGCCGCACTGCGGCGCCGACTGGCGGCAGAAGTGACTGTGGTCTTGTTCATGGCGCGTTTCCTAGCTTGCATTTCTCGTTCGTCAGGGTGGCCCCGCGCCAGCATGAGGCTGTCGACGGCGCGGGCGCGGGCTTACATCATCTTTTCCATGGTGGCCGGCTTCTTGTCGTTGACGATGTCGCCAATGGTCAGGTTGACCGGCACCGAGCCGGTGTTCTTCCACCAGTGCTTGGTGCCCATGAACTCACGCGCGGTCTCGCCGGCCTTGTGCAGGATGGGCACGGCGCACTTGCTGCTGTACTCGTAGATCTCGCCGCTGTTGACCATGATCAGCGCCGGCCGGTCCTCATGGCTGTGCAAGGGCACGACGCCGCCCGGCATGATGGTCATCTGGCGCAGGCGCAGGCGGCGCTGGTCGAGCCTGACGTTTTCCTTGGCCAGGTCGATCGACGCGAGTTCGGTGTCGGCCACGCCCATGGGCGCGGTGGCCGCACCCTTCAGGTCGTTGGCAGCCACCTTGTCGGACGGGCACTCGCCAGCGTGGGCAAGTCCGGCGAGCGAAAGCGCACTTGCGAGGGCGATCTGGCGAAAGGTCGAGTGGTTCATGCGAGTTCTCCGTGGGGGTTGGCACAAAGGCCGGGTTGATGAAACGGATCGGAATGGGGTGAGGCTTGAGGCATCAATGCGCTGTCCAGCCGCCTTCAATGGGCAGGATGGCGCCGGTGATCGAGGCTGCGTCGTCCGTGCACAGGAAAGAGGTCAGCGCCGCCACCTGTTCGACGGTGACGAATTTCTTGGTCGGCTGGGCCGCCAGCAACACGTTGCGGATGACTTCGTCTTGGGTGATGCCGCGCGCCTTGGCGGTATCCGGGATCTGCTGTTCGACCAGCGGCGTCAAGACGTAGCCCGGGCACACCGCGTTGACGGTGATGCCGAGCTCGGCGACTTCGAGGGCCACGGTCTTGGTGAACCCGGCCACGCCGTGCTTGGCCGTGACATAGGCCGACTTGTAGGGGCTGGCCACCAGCGCATGGGCCGAGGCGATGTTGACGATGCGGCCGAAGCCCTTCTTCTTCATCGCGGGCAGCGCCAGCCGCGTGGTGTGGAAGCCGGCCGACAGGTTGATCGCCAGGATCGCGTACCACTTGTCGACCGGGAATTCGTCCACTGGCGCCACATGCTGGATGCCAGCGTTGTTGATCAGCAGGTCGATGCAGCCGAACTCCGACAGGGCCTTGCCCATCATCGCTTCGATGGCCTCCGGCTGGCTCATGTCGGCGCCGTCGTAACGCACCTGTACGTCGTAGAGCTCGGTGAGGTCTTCCACCAGCCGATCGATGACGCCGCGTTCGCCAAAACCGTTGAGGATGACGTTGGCGCCTTGCGCGGCCAGGCTGCGCGCGATGCCCAGGCCGATGCCCGAAGTCGAACCGGTGACGAGGGCGGTCTTGCCGATGAACATGATGAGGTGCTCCTAGGGTTGCGGGTGTCGGATCAGGGTCGCAGGCGTCTGCTCTGCGAACGGCGCGTCGATGTCGGTGCTGCGGGTGAAGCGCAAGTGGGTGATGTCGACCGGGAAAAACAAGCTCCAGGTCCATTCCACCCAGATGCGCACCTTGCGGCCCAGCGTGGGCATGCGCATCAGGTAATAGGCGCGCCACACCAGCCAAGCGGGCAGGCCGGTCAAGGGCACGCCCAATAGCTGGGCCACACCCTTGTGATGCCCGGTCGTGGCCATCATTCCTTTTGACCGATGCAGGAAAGCGCGTGTGGCGCGCCCTTCGATATGCGCGACGAGATTGCGGGCCATCTGCCGGGCCTGCGCCACCGCGAACTGCGCGGTGGGCGGGCTCGTCTGGCCATCGGCCGCGTTGACGGTGGCCGCGCAGTCGCCCAGGGCCCACAGCCCGGGCCGGCCGGCGACCTGGCCGTCGGGCTCGGTCACGATGCGGCCGCGCCGCGTGGCCACGGCGAGTTGATCGACCAGCGGGTTGCTGCGCGCACCGATGGTGCAGATGACGGTGTCGGCCGCCAGGCGGTTGCCGTCGACCAGGTCAACGCCATGTGCGTCCACGGCCGCGGCACGCGCGTCCAGGCGCACGTCGACGTCACGCTGCCGCAGCGAGCGCGCTGCCACCTCGCCCAGCCGCGCCGGCAGTTCCGGCAGCAGGCGGTCCATGTCGTGCAGCAGCGTGACCTGCAGTTCGTCGCCCTTGACGCGGCGGTAGTGCCGGCGGGCGCTGCGGATGAAGTCAGCCAAGGCTCCCGCCACTTCCACCCCCGAGAAGCCCCCGCCGATGACGACGAAGTGGCCCAGTGCGCGCCGTTGCGACGCGTCCTCGACCAGTTCGATGTGAGCCAGCTGCTGCAAAAGCCGGTTGCGGATGTGCATCGCGTCGCCTACCAGCTTGAGCGGCAACGCGTGCTCGGCCAAGCCAGGGATGATCGCCAGGTTGGCACGTTGGCCGAAGGCCAGCACCAGGTGGTCGAAGGCGACCTCGAGCGGACCCGCGAGCGTCGAGCAGCCCACGATCTGCCTTGCGCTATCGACGCGATGGATGCGTCCCATAATGAAGCGCGTCGCGGGCACCATCTCCCGGATCGGCGCGATCACGTGCTCGGGAAACACGGCCGCGCCGACCACTTCGGCCAGCATCGGATTGAACGTGGTGTAGCTCTCTTCGCTCAGCAGCACGACCTGCCAGCCGGCGGGTACGCGGCTTTCCAGGGAACGCGCCAGCGTCGTGCCGGCAAAGCCGCCGCCGGCGATCACGATGGTCTTGAGGGTGGATGGGTGGGGGTTCATGGCTTGCTCAACAACGAAGGCAAGCCTATGGTCGGTCGGTCGCTTCTGAAAATCACAAGAATTCATCGACCGATCGGTGCCGGTTATGGGGTCGGCGTTGAATCGCTGTAATGTCTGGCCGCGGGCGACGACAAAGCGCCGTATGGAGCTGTACCAGATCCGCTATTTCCTGGCCGTCGCCGACACGCTGAACTTCACGCGGGCGTCAGAGCGTTCCTTCGTGTCTCAGCCGGCCCTGACTAAGGCCATCCAGCGCCTTGAAGAGGCGATCGGCGGCCGCTTGTTCGACCGCACGAAGAATTCGGTGCAGCTCACTGAGCTGGGCCGGGGCATGTTGCCGAACTTCCGCCAGATCTATGAAACCGCCAACCATGCACGCGAAGAGGCGCGCCGCCTGACGAGGGCGCAAAAGGAAGTGGTGCGCGTCGGTGTGATGTGCACGATCGACTTCCATCAGGTTCTGCCCGGCTTCGTCGACAGCCAGGAAGGCCACAACGAGGTCGAGCTGAGTTTTCGAGAAGGCAATCTCGAAGCGCTGACTGACGCGCTAGACGAGGGTGACGTGGACGTGGGCATCATGTGCTCACCCTACGAAATGCCCAAACGTTTTGCTGCCACGTTGCTGTTCAGCGAGGAGTACGTGCTGGCGATCGGCGACGATCACCGATTCAGCGGGCGCACGACCGTTGAGATGACCGAACTGCACCGCGAGCGCTATTGCGAACGTGTGATGTGCGAATTCTCGAGTTACATCGAGCGGCTGTTGCGCGATCGCTGCGTCATGCTGGAAGTGGTTCAGCAGTCGTCGCGCGAGGACTGGATACAGGCTTTGGTGCGCGCCAATTTCGGCGTCGCTTTCATGCCCATCTCGCTCGCGCGGGCGGCCCGTTTGACCCATGTGACCATGACCGATGTACCCATCGTCCGGCAGGTCAGCGTGCTGACGCAGGCCGAACGGCCCGCCAGTGCTGCCCAGCAGGCCGTCGTCGACTCGCTGGTAGCGTATGGCTGGGGGCGAGGGCGTGCCGAGCATGTGTGAGCCGATCCCTTGGGCCTGATGCCGCACCGCATCTTCGTTCCCGTTGGAGGATCGGCATCCGGAGCCCATCTCGCTGCCCTTGCGCCCAGAGAGACAGCCGACATCGAACAAGCCCTCACACGATTAAGCGCCCTCGTCGTTGCATCGCCACCACTGCCGGCGCCCGCACGTCCACCCAGGTGAGGAAGTCCACGGTCTTGAACGCGCGGTCCAGCGCCGGCGGCCCGCAGATCGCCGCCCCCATGGCCAGGTAGGCCGACAGCAGGCGCGGAATGCGCGGCGCAGGCAGGGCCACCACCTCCAGCGCGCAGGCCAAGGCCGGCCGCGGCCGCGTCTGCCAGGCTGGCGGCGCCAGGTGGGGCAGAAGCTGCTGGTAGGCCGCAGCGCCGGCGGCCGCGTCGTGCGTGGTGAACGAACTCCAGCCGATGAGGTAGCGCGCGCCGTGGTCGCGTGCGTAGGTGCCGATCCCCTTCCACAACAAGTCCAGCCAACAGGCCCGGCGCCGCGGCAGGCCTTGGCCACCAAGCCATGGGGGCGGCGGTGCGATCGAAGTTCTCGTCGCGGTTGGCCAGCAGCACGAACGGGAAGCGCGCACGCAGACCGACGGCAAAGGCTGCAAGACACATGGACAGGCAGCTACCGGCGGGGCGCGCCGTGCTGGGGTTGGGTAGGGGCGCGCCGATTCTTGCTGGCGCCCGGGCGCCTTTGTCGGGGGCAGCCTGTTGAGGCACTGCCGACACATCGCACGGCCTTGCGCGGCGTGATACCGGCCCCAGTGTGATGGCCACAATAGAAGCCACCGTATCGCAGCATGCCCTGGCCGCGACTGAACCGACCCCCGGCTGCACGAGGTGCAAACGACACCATGTTCCAGCCTGAACTGATCGTCCGGATGCGCACCCTCACCCAGATCCGCACTCGGGCCCACATCCGCGCCCGCTCGGTGGCCCGGTGGGTGGCTTGCCTGGCGGGCCTGCTGGTTCTTGGCGGCCGCGTGGGTCTGCCCAGACTCGACCCACCGCCCCCGCGAGCCATGCTTTGCCGCCATCGCCACAGACGCCCCTGGAGCGGCTGGCGCTGGCGTCCATGCAAGCACTGGCGACCGATGGCGCCCAGACAAAAGCTTCTGCAAGCCTGCAGCCGGCGCCCTCTATGCCTGACGGCAGCGCCCAAGGCCCCAGCGGCTACCGCATGAAAATCAAGATGCGCATGTTCCTGTTCGGCGCCTCGCTGGGGCCCCTGCATGCCAGGACCGTGGTCGTGAACGAGCGCCTGGCCTGCATCGGCTCGATGAACCTCGACCCGCGTTCGGCCACCTTGAACGCTGAACTCGGTGCCCTCATCGACAGCCGCGCGCTGGCCATGCAGCTGAAGACCCTGATCGACATCGACCGCCTGCACAGCGCCTATGCGCTGCGCCTGGCGGCAGACGGCAGTTGCCGCGAATCGGTCATCTCCGACAGCGACGGCCGCCTGGTCCTGAGCCTGGAGCCGGACTCGCGCTGGTGGATGCACTGGCTGGGCAGCCTGCTGCAACCGCTGACGCCGGAAGACCATCTGTAGCGGGCATTCAAGTCGTTGACCGAACCTTGTAATCCGGAGTTCAGCTTCTCGACTATGCGCCAGTCCAGCAGCGTTCTGACCCCGACCGAACCCCCAATTGGAGAGATCGACATGAAGCTCAGCATCACCCGTTCCATCATCGCAGCCGGCCTCGTGCTGGGCTTGTCTGCGATCACCTTGGCGCCCGCGCAGGCCCAGGGCAGCACCACCACGCGTGCACAGGTGAAGATGGACCGGGATGCATTTTTCGCCATGGCGCGCTGGGACAGCGCGACCGAGAACTGGGTACTCAAGGACAACATGCCCATGCCGGAAGGTGTCCCGTCTCGCGCCGAAGTCAAGGCCATGCGCGACAAGTTCCTGAGCATGCACAACTGGGACGACAACAGCAGCCAGTGGATTCCCGTCAAGGGTGCGCCGCGGGACATGAGCAAGATGACACGTGAACAGGTGAAGGCCGAGACTGTCCGCTTCCTGAAGATGTACCGTTTCGACGAGGCCACTTCGACCTTCGTGAGCAAGGGCGGCTGAGCCGAGGCCGCGCCGATAGAGTTCAACGGGCAACGCCCGGCCAGACCCGGGGTGCCAGCCAGCCTGACGCGGGCGTACCCTGTCAGTCAGGCGGGGCGGCAACCCCGTTCCGTCTGCCAGACAGCGGCCAAGCGTGCTCGGCCGTGCAGGAAGCAGACCCAGGCGCGCGCGGTTGCCGCGGGCCAGCACCAGGTGGTCGCAGGCGGGTTCGCGCTCGTCGCCCAGGGTGCTGCAGCGCAGGGTGCGCCCGGTGGTTTTTACAGCGTATGCGCTGCCTCTGATGAATCGGCCGCAGCCGGCGGTCATCAGCAGTTCGCGCAGCGACGGCGGTTCATTGGGCTTGCTTCGCGGCCGGCCTGTCGTCCGGCGTGTTCAGCTGCAGCTCTTGCGCCGCCGTGCGAACGAAGCGCATCTGCTCATCGACGTTGCGGCAGGCTTGGCAGGTGACCAGGTGCAGCCGCATGCGGGCCCGGATGGCCAGCGGCGGCGGGTCGTCTTGCGACTGACTGAGCAGCCTGGCCAAGGCGCAGCAATCGAGCATGAGTCTCATGATGGCAAGCCGGTGAGGCAGTACAAGTCTTCGTAGTCGGACTGTCCAAGCTTGTGTTACACCTCTTTGGGCCCTCCCCACCCAAGGCACATTGGGCTGCGAGTTGGTGGACGCTGTAGACATCGACCAGCCAGCGCGAGGCTGACCGAAGAACGCGAAAGAGCGCGGGCCATTCGCTGGAGGTTGTCGCGCCCAGGAGAGAATATGAGTGCTGAAGGGCGTGGGTCCTGAGGCCGACCGGATCGGTGGTCACACAAACTGCCGCCGAACTTCGACAGGACACATGAAGTACCTTCCCCAATGAGCATCGAAGCTGAACTCGCCCAACTGCACCAGCCCTTGCTGCGCTTTGCCATGATGCAACTGCGAAACGAGTGCTTCGCCGAGGACGTGGTCTCAGAGACCTTTCTGGCCATCCTCGAGAAGCCGGACACCTTCGAGGGCCGAAGTTCGCTGCGCACCTACGCCACCGGCATTCTCAAGTTCAAGATCATCGACGTGATCCGCAAGCGCGGACGCGAGGTGCACATTGAGCCGCTCGACGAGCAAAGCCTGGACGACGCTACGGATGCACTCTTCGCCAAGGACGGCCACTGGCAGGAACCGCCGCCGGCCTGGCAGCAGCCCGAGAAGTCGCTCGAGCAGCGTCAGTTCTTCGAGGCCTTGCAGACCTGCGTCGACCGGCTGCCTGCCAAGGTCGGCCGGGTGTTCATGATGCGCGAGTGGCTGGACAAGGAAGTCGATGACATCTGCGCCGAACTGGGCATCACCGCCAGCAACTGCGGCGTGATGCTCTACCGCGCCCGAATGCGGCTGCGCGATTGCCTGGACCGCAACTGGTTTGCGGGGCAGAGATGAAAGTCGGGCTGGACTGCAAGGAAGTGTCGAAGCTCATCAGCGAAGGGCTTGACCAGGCCCTGCCGGCGCCGGAGCGCGTCCGCTTGCGCTATCACTTCGTGATTTGCCAAACCTGTCGAACGGTGGACGAACAGATGCAGTTCCTGCGCCGTGCCATGCGCGAGTTGGCCAAGAACAAAGAATGGCCACCGTCTTCTTGACGGCGGAGGGCCGCCTCAGGTCCAGGATCCTTTGCTGAGCTCAGAACGCGCGCCTGAAGGGTTTCCAGGCCCGCGCGTCAAGCACGGGTTCAGTTCGCGGCGTCGCGGTGGCGCAGTGGCGCTGTGGCGCGCTCGCATGGCTACCGATGCCGCGCGCGAGATCCACAAGGATCGTGCGGCCACGGCTGAATGCGTCAACGCGCAGGCCCGTAACCGGGGCTTGCTGCGCATGCCGGTGTGCGGTCTGGCCAGGGTCAGGTGCGTGGGCAAGCTATATGCGCTCGCGCACAAGCTGATGCGCATGGTCAGCCTCGCGCCGCAACTCGTCGGTCTGGGCACACCTGCGTCCGCGATGGCCGCAAGAGCGGCATGAGGCACCAGAACATGCCCGAGAACCGCCAATCCACGTCCGTGCACACCCCCTGCGCCCTACCGAATCGCACGAACACTGGCGTTTGCATCACCGGATCGGCGTTCACCCGCGCCACCGTATCTCAGTCTCGCTCGACTCGGAAGCGAAAGCTTCTCGGGCTCTGAGCCGACGGCTGCGCAGCCGGCACGATGTTGGCCGCGGCGTTGAAGAAGTCGAGCGAGCTGACGTCGTGCCGCTTCATGCCGTCGGGACACCACAAGTCGAACCGCGCGATGCCCTGGCTCACGTCGAGCAGCCCGATGCCGACCAGCTTCTCGCCGATCCGCGACTGCATGGCGTCTGGCAGGATGAAGGCGCTTGACGGCATCCACAGGTGGCACACGCCATCGACCGTGGTGTCGAGGTACTGGTGGGCGTGCCCTGAGACGACCAGTCGCAGAGTCGGTTGCAAGGGGCCTTTGAGCAGCCTGTCAGCGGCCGCTCGGTCCACATAGGGTCCCTTGCATCAGGGCTTCGGGGAGCGCTGCCGCAGCACGTCGAGTCGCACGAGCAGCGCTTCCGGATACTGCTTCTCGACCTGGGCGGCACCGGCGTAGAGGAGCCCGGCGTTGCCATCGAGGGTGATCACGTCTCCCTCGTGCAAGGTCGTCTCGCCGATCCGGACGGTGCGTGCGGCCTCGTCGATCTGCAGCTCGCTGCAGCCCACGAGACAGACCTTGCCCAGCTGCCGCGCCACCACCGCTGCGTGCGATGTCCGGGCTCCGCGTTGCGTCAACAGTCCGGCAGCCGATTCGAGCGCTGCGATGTCACTGGTCTCGGCATCGCGACGCACCAGGACCACCGGGACCCCGGCTTCGTCCCGCGCAGCAGCGCGAGCCTCATCGAGCGCGATCTCGCCGACGGCCACCCCGCTGCTCGCAGTTGCCGCGCGACCGAGCGGGATCAGTGGCGTACCGCTGGTCGCGACGACACCGGCGCGCCCCAGGGACTCGCGGTCGAGGCCCGCCGTACGCTCCAGCGCGAGCTGGGGCCCGATCAGTCCTTCATCGAGCAGATCCAGTGCGATGCGGGCAGCGGCCTGCGGTGTTCGCTTGCCGGAGCGTGTCTGCAGCATGAAGAGCCTGCCGTCCTGCACGGTGAACTCGAAGTCCTGCATGTCGCCGAAATCGTGTTCGAGCCGTTGTGTGGCCTCAACGAGTTCATGCCAGACCTCGGGCAGCACGGTCGCCAGCTCGTCGTGGCCATTCGCGCTTCGCCGCCCCGACACCACGTCCTCACCCTGGGCATTGAACAGGAAGTCAACCCATGGTGCCGGCTCGCCGCTGGTCGGGTCACGCGTGAAGCCCACGCCAGCCCCCGACTGCCCGCCCGCATTGCCGAAGACCATGCACTGCACCGTCACCGCCGTGCCGATTTCGGCGGCAAGGTGGTTCAGGCGCCGGTACTCGCGGGCCTTGGGCGATTGCCAGGACGCGAACACAGCGTCGATGGCACCGCCCAGTTGTTCGGCAGGGTTCTGCGGAAAGGCTTTGCTTGCGGACAGCGCATAGACCTCAAGGAACCGCACAGTCAGTAATCGCAGTTCGGCGAAGTCGAGTTCTCGCTCGTCGCGCCCGGGGAACAGCGCGGTCGCAGCTTCGTCGAACAGCGTCGCCGGCAGGCCGGCCACCACCTCGCCGTAGGTGGCCACCAGTCGCCGGTAGGCGTCCCACACGAGCCGCGGGTTGCCCGTCTGGCGCATCAGGCCCGCAACAGTCGCGTCGCACAGGCCGATGTTCAGCAGCGTGTCCATCATGCCGGGCATCGAGACCGGAGCGCCCGAGCGGACTGACAACAGCAAGGGATGGCGCGCGTCGCCGAGCGCCTGGCTGGTCGAGCACTCCAAGGCCCGCAGGCCCGCCTGCCATAGTTCTGTACCGGAGGGGGCGTCCGGCGTGGAGGGCTCGGTGCAATACGGGGTCCCGATCACGAAGGCTGCCGGCACTGGCAGCGCCAGTTGCGCCATCCTCAGCAGGTTCCAGGCCTTGAAGCCCATGCTCATGGCCGAAGCTTCCCCGCGGACGGCGAGGTCCCCGCCGCAGCCGATCAGGTACACCTCGGGTGGCAAAGCGGCCGACGTGGAGCCCATGGGCAGCGACGGCGACTGGGCCTGGACAACGGTGGGGGCCTTCGGCGGAACGCCATCGAGCGCAAGAGGGACCGCGGGTGCCTTGTCGCGCACAACCGCGACCGCCCGCTTGTCGTCGCCATGGCGGTGTCGGTGACCGCTCATCCTCGCACCCCGGCCTTGTCGAATGCCAGTTCCCGCAGGGCATAGGCGGCGGCCAGCAAACGGTCCGAAGCCAGTTCGAGCGTGGCGGCCAGGTCGTTGGCGAGCATCAGCGACGGTGCGTCCTGCACCGCACCGAGGATCACGCGCCGCGCGTCGCGCAACAGGGAGTCGCATTGGCGCTCGGCCTGCAGCACGCGCCAGGTTGCACCGAGGAAGGCATCGTTGTCGACCGATTCGCCGTTGCTCCCCAGGGTCCGGGCAATGGCCAGTGCCTTGACTTGGTCCTGAGTGGCTTGCAACACCGTGCCGGCCAGCCGGGCCAGCACCTTGCGGACCTCATCGTTCCAGCCCTTGAGGTGGTGGTCCGCGATCAGGCTGATCAGGAATGCGGCTTCCTCGAGTGCATCGGCGACGTCATCGGATTGTTCGATCAGCCGAGCCACGGCTCGCCAGCGCGGTTGGCGCTCTGCCTTGTCGCGCGCCTGCATCACCAGGTGATCGGCTTTGCGCTCCCACGTTTTCGAACGCGCGGCGAGTTCGTTCGCCGCCTTGCCCGAACGTTCGGCGCCATGCGCCAGTCCGTCGCTGACCGCCTGGGCCAGCGCCTGGCAGTACGACGCGTGCTCGGCGAGCAGGTCGAACTCGCTGGTACGTTGGCGGACATGCTGGGCCAGCAACATGCGCGTTTCGTCGGCCACCAGGGTCGCCGGCTGACCGCGGCGTAGGGCGTCGCAGGCCAGCCGCATCACCGCCACCAGGAAGGCATGCGCGTCGGCGACGCCGACAATCTCGTCCAGCCGGTCGCCGATGCGGAATGCGCCTTCGCCCGCTGCCTGCATCGCCGCGAAGATCAGGCGCTCGCCGCCGACCTGCAGCCAGGCGCGGTGGCCGATGTCCAGACGCGCCACCTCAGCCAGGATGACGATGGCGTTCTCCTTCTCGACGAAGGCCTGCAGGCGCTTGCGGGCCCGATTCCAGTCGATGAGGAACACGATCCGTGAGCCGATGCCCTCCAGCGCGGCTTCGACCGCGGCGTCATCGGCGCAGTCGAACTGCGCGGTCGCCACCGAGTAAGCTGCGCCCTCGTTGAGATCCGCGTTCGTGCGCGACTCCAGTCCTGACCACTTGGCACCGAAAGGCTCGAGCAGCGTCTGGAAGAACTCCAGACGGACACGGTGCAGATCGGAATAGGTCAGCGTGATCGCGTGCGCGGCGACCTGGATCACCAGCACGTGGGCATCGTTGGTACCGATGTCGTTCTGGATCAGCAGGCGCTCGCCGTCGCGCGTGGCCGCCGTGTCCAGACCAGGGTGGTCGAACTTCAGGATGCTGGTGCGGTTGAGGCCGCGCATGAATGCCGCCACCCGTGGGCGATCCTGGGGCAGCAACTCCCACACGTTTGCGCCGTCGATGACCTCGCTGGCCAGTTCGCTGGACAGCTTGTTGATCTTTTTGTGCAGGTCCATCACCAGCAAGTGCAGGCTGTCGCCCTCGCCGCGGTGGCCATGGGTCAGTTCATGGATCTGTGGATCACTGAGCCTGTCGGCGGCCAGGCCGCCCAGCCAGTCGAGGCGTTGCTGCACGCGGCGGCGCAATTCGTCGCCGGTGGCCATCGTCTCGAGGACCGGACGGGCCATGGTCGCGAGGTCGTCGGCGAAGCCTTTGACCAGGCGTGGCAGGTCGGGGACGAACAGGTCCTCATCGACACGACGCGCCACGGCAGCGAGTTCATGCAACCACGCAGTGTTCATGCCAGCCGCCGAAATCTCCTTCGACAAGTCGGGCACTTCGCGATGGGGGTGGGCTGCGTGCGCAGCGGCCGACTGCAGCACCGTGAGGTAGACCTTGAGACGGTCGTTGGCCGAGAGCGCCGCCTTGACCCAGGCGGGCAGCATCAGTCTGTGTTGGCCGAGGGAGGCGACCGCTTGGGTCTTTTGCATGGTTTCCGTTCGTGGCAGCCGGGAGGCTGGTTCAGGGTCAGGCCCAGGCATGACAGCCGTGTGGCAGTGCCGTCGAACAGCCAACATTGATTGATTCAGCGCAAGGTATGTTGACTTCCACCGCGAACTGAGCCACCAAGTCCGGTGATTTCCACGCAAATCTGATCCACGTAAGAACCCTAACCTGCTGCTTTTTGCGGCAGGGGTCATAGGAGTGATTGACGTGGCGACACTTAGTGTCATCAGGAGGTGGGCGCTGCGCGAGCAGCTGTCCATCCGCGAGATCGCCAGGCGCTCGGGCCTGTCTCGCAACACCATCAAGAAGTACCTGGCTGCAGGGGTTGTGGAGCCCCGGTACGCCAAGCGCACGAGCACCAGCAAGCTCGACGCCTATGCGGAGAAGCTGTCGCTGTGGTTGAAGGCCGAACAGGCCAAGAGCCGCAAGCAGCAGCGCACGCTGCTGCAGATGCATGCCGATCTGGTGGCGCTGGGCTTCGACGGCTCGTACGGTCGCGTGGCGGCATTTGCGCGCGCCTGGCGGCAACGCCAGCACGAGGCCGAGAAGACCACGGGCCGCGGCACCTTTGTGCCGCTGGTGTTCTCGCCCGGCGAGGCCTTCCAGTTCGACTGGAGCGAGGACTGGGCCGTGGTCGGCGGCGAGCGCGTGAAGCTGCAAGTGGCCCACACCAAGCTCAGCCACAGCCGAGCCTTCCACCTGCGGGCCTACCCGCTGCAGACCCACGAGATGCTCTTCGACGCCCACAACCATGCGTTCCGGGTGCTGGGTGGTGTGCCGCGCCGGGGCATTTACGACAACATGAAGACGGCTGTCGACCGCGTGGGCGTGGGCAAGGTGCGCGACGTCAACCAGCGCTTCGCCGCCATGGCCAGCCACTACCTGTTCGAGCCGGAATTCTGCAACCCAGCCTCGGGCTGGGAGAAGGGGCAGGTCGAGAAGAACGTGCGCGATGCGCGCCACCGGCTGTGGCAGCAGGCGCCCAGCTTCGCCACGCTGGAGGAACTGAACGACTGGCTGGAATTGCGCTGCCAGGCGCTGTGGACTGGGATCAAGCATGCCAGCGGCCAAGGCAACGTGGCCGAGGTCTTGGCGGCCGAGCGGACCTGCCTGATGCAGCCCGTGCGGGCCTTCGATGGCTTCGTCGAGCACACCAAGCGCGTCAGCCCCACCTGCTTGCTGCACTTCGAGCGCAACCGCTACAGCGTGCCGGCCTCTTACGCCAACCGCCCCGTGAGCCTGCGCGTGTACGCCACACGGTTGGTGGTGATGGCCGAAGGACAGGTGCTGTGCGAACACACCCGGCTGTTCCAGCGCGGCCACCACGGCCCGGGGCAGACGGTCTACGACTGGCGCCACTACCTGGCGGTGCTGCAGCGAAAGCCCGGTGCCTTGCGCAACGGGGCGCCATTTACGGAGTCGGCCCTGCAAAATCCGTTTGCGCGCAACGGCGACAGCCGCGTTGCGCGTCGGTGGCGAAGTCACCCGTACCGACAGCGCATTCGGGCGTGCCTCACACGGCCAAGCGTGCCCGACTGCCGCCCACTTGCGCCATTCGCGGCATCATCGCTGTCAGCAGCACCATTTGAAGCAGGCACAAAAAGGCCGGCCCGATGCCCAGCCTGGCAATGGCGCGCAGCAGCTAGCGCAGGTTGTAGCCCGCCGCGCAGCTGATCGTGTGCAAGGCATCGCCCAAACTGCCCTTCAGCCAGCACCGGTCCATGCGGTGGTCCGACTTCAGATGCCCGATTGCAGGCTCGATGGCCTGGCGTCGGCGCAGCCACGCCTTCTGCTGCGGGTTCAGGCTCTTGAACTTGCCGCGGTGGATGAGCTGCTTGCCGGGGTTGTCAGCGTCCACGCCCCTGAAGCCCAGGTCCGCCACCACGACCTTGATCTTGCCCGGCACGTCCTGCAGCAAGTTGGTGGCCTGCTCCAGCACGGCGCTGAGGATGTGGCCGTCGTACGGGTTGCCGGGGAAGCTGCGCGCGCCCACCATCAGCCCGGTCTGGTGCGAGATGACCACCGCGGCCTTGACGCCGAATTCATAGGGCTTGCGTGCCTTGCCTTTGCCGATGCACTCGACCTCGGGCGCATGCAGCGCGTACAGCTTGTTCTTGTCGTGGGTCGTCTGCATGCGCACCCGCTCGGCGCGTTCGAGCCACATCATCAAATCGCTCAGCGCCTTGGCGTTGATGGCCGCAAAGCCTGGTTCGTCGAGCTTGCGCTGCACCTCGCGCATCACGATGCCCAAGATCGTGCGCTGGCGCTTGACGGTGCGCTTGAGTCGGCGCAACTGCTTGGCATGGGCGTAGCCACCGGCCTTGCGGCGCAGTTCCTTGCCTTGCTTGGCAAAGGTCTGCTTCAGACCGATGCCAACGCGCCTGGCCGCGCTGACCACCTTGTGGCGCGCGATCTCCAGCAGCCGGCTGCCCACCGGATGCGCGATGGCCTTCTCTTGCACGGTGGTGTCCACCGTCACCCGCTCCAGCGCCGCGGGCTTGACGGTGCCGGTGGCCACTGCTGTGTCGATGGTGGCCTTGAGCAGTTGCTCCATGCCGTCTTCGCCAATGTCGTGGCGGAATCGCCCGACCTGCGTGGCGTCGCAGGGCAGGCGGTGTTCGTAGTAGTCCATGCCGCTGAAGAACTGCCACAGCGGGCTCTCGCTCCAGCGCTCGCAGACGTCCTCGTCGCTGAGGTTGAAGCTGTGCTTGAGGTACAGCAGGCTGGCCATCAGCCGGATCGGCATCCTGGGGCGCCCCGCGTTGCTGCGGCCGGCGCCCACCAGCGCGGTCGTCGGGCCCAGCATGTCCTGCACTTCGATGAGCCGACCGGGTCGGTCCTGGCGCTCGAACTTCGCTGCCAGCGACGCCTCGATCCCACCCCAGGGCAGCCGGGTCGCGAGCACCGCAAGCGGGTGGCGCAGGTTGATCATCGCGTCGATGCGGCAGCGGAAAAAGTCCGTCGTCTCCATCCCCGAATCCCTCAGAAATCAAACCCAATTGGAATGGACTTCAAGAGAAATCACCATTCGGGCTCACCCCAGAAAGCCAGCATCCATGCGGGTTCCTGGCGTTTTGCAGGGCCGACTGGTTAGGCCTCAGATGTCCCATATGTCGCCGGTGACGAGGTTCTCGTGAATCTCAGGTGGCTTGCGCTGAACGTTCGGGTGGTTTGCCAAGCACAGTCTGAGCGTGCGTACTGCATCGTAGGCGTCAACCACGAGATCTCGCTGCGTCTTGAAGTAGCTCATGTCGAAGACATTCTCTTTCAGCGAATGGGCGGGCTGCTGCCGGAGGCGGCGAACCTCGCGGAACGTCTTGAACATGGCTTCGACTGGCTCTTTGTCGTGCGCGCGATAGTGCTTCTGGAACCACTCCTCCAACAGCGCAATCGTGCCCTTCTGTCTTACTTCGATCTTGCCGTCTGCGCGATTCCGATCTTCCTCGAGCGGAATGTCCCAAGCAAAGAAGTCCTTGTTGAGGTTGTCGGAGAGCATCTTGTCCAAGAGCAGAACGAATGCGTTGAACTCGGTCAACGTTGGGCGCAGCAGGAATCCAAACTCCTTCGGATGATCCTCTGCAAAGGTCTGGCGGAACAGTGGTGGCTTGCCCATCAACGTGGCCATCTCATTGATGACCTTTAGCTCCATGGGGAGTGCCTCGAAGATCGACAGCTTGATCCCCCAACTGCCTTCGATGGTCGCGCGGTAGTAGTCGGGGTGCAGCTTGTAGTGATGAGGGAGCGATCTTGCGTGCCAGATGCGTTGATGTTCGGGACTGAGCCCTGCGAGGTAGCGCAAGAAGACAGCTACGGCACGGTTGAGCTCGTCGTCGTACGCAAAGCCGAAGGTCTGCAGGAGGACCTGATCGCGCTCTGGCATTGACTCACTCTTGTAGTGGTCGTCGCTGACGCAGATTGAGCCTCCGATGAAGTTGGTTTCGTAGTAGTAGCGCGAATCATCTCGGTAGTGTTCTAGCACCGAGAGGTCAAAGGCTCGGTAGTCCAGCTGACCAGCGCCGCGAGCTAGCTCCAACTCATATGGTCGACCTTCGAAACGCCGATCAAGGGGCAGTGTTGTCAGGTGAGCTTCGGCGGGATAGACGCAGTGGTGGTCTGCAAGGTCAAGCTCAGCCAGGAACTCCAACTGGCGCTCATGGGAGATTCCAGAATAGGCCCTGATGTGTGGGTTTGAGTGTGTATTCCCGAACATGACGTCAACCAGTTTCGCGCTGAGAAGGCGCTCGACCAAGTGCCGTGCGTCGCCAGCGCTTAGTGCGTATCGGTGACGCAAATCTCTGACAGGGACGCCGTTGAAGTCGCCAGAGGAGAGATAGAACTCGCTGATGTATTCGAGTACGGTGGAGTCGCTATCCATGGTGCCCTCTGAGGCCTAACGTTCGAGTTGAGGCAGGACCGGCAGCAAAATGACAGGCCCGCACGGTGGAAAATGCGCCAGCCCGCTGTGCGGGCCTGGCATTTTGATGTTGGGCCTCGCCTCGAACGAGGGGTTAGGCATCACCACGCACCAAGCAGGACCGCATTATGAATGGACGTAGGTTTCGTGTTCCCCTTGCCGTCATTGATGCCGATGCGATGCATCTTCTTCGGCGGCGGCTCATACCAACCTTCGAGTATCTCCAGGATGTCTTGCATTGCTGGAATACCCATCGTGGTGTCAATCGTCATCCGGCGCAGCGCGCAATCCTTAGAGAGGTAAAAGTCGCCGGGCTGCTGCAGGGTGTCTATGGACTTTCGGACCTGCGCCATCGACTTCTGAAACATGAGCGACTTGCACGTGGCTCCAAGGTACTTCAAGGCAAGCGCGGGATACAAGAAGCTCGAAAAGTCAAACACGGAACCCGCCGCCTCGACCCAACAGTGAAAGTTCTGGCGGTTGTCGGAGGTGCCCTGGTGACCTGCAAAGGCAATCACTTTCGACGGCGCTACGCATACAGAAGAAGGCGCCAACGACTGCGCGAGCGTCAGCCATCTTGTAGTGGCTGCGAAGCAGCCGCTCGCCCATGATGCCGAACAGAACGCACTTCCCGATGAGTTCGCCGCGCTCGGCGACGATGATGCCAGCGATCGCGTTCGAGATGCGCTGGAAGTCTTGGAGCGGGAGGACGGGCTGCGGCGTCGCCATGTGATGCCTAACGTTCGAGCTAAGCGGGCGACGACGGCAGGACGCCAGGCCCGGGCTGGCGAAAATGTACCGCGTACCGCCAGACCGGGCCTGGTGGCCTGCCGTTGGCGCTCCGCTTGAGCGAGGGGTTAGGCCGCCGTGCGCGCCGGTGCAGAGCGACTGGCCGTTCTATACTGTTGGATAGGTGCAGGTGGCCCTACTGTACTGGGCGTTCGAACAGGGCCACCATGTTCTCGGTGGCCTTGCCCCAGGTCGTGAGCAGGTCCGGAGTGAGGATCTGGACCAGGCGCCAGCCATTTGCACCTTCTTCGTTCAGAATCTTGGAGATGCTCAATCACTCCAACGAGCGGATGACCATGCGCTACATGGGCAAGCTCGGCGACGACGTGGTTGCGGCGTACGCTCAGGCGCTGTAAGGGCGCTCCCAGTAGTGCTCGTTCATGGGTGCGAGTGCGGGATTGACCGGGCAATCCAGCTGCGCGCGAGCCCTCAGCTAGCGACCTGGCGACTGAGCAGTGTCAAGTCCGGCAGCTGGCGGCACGTGGCTGGGGCTGGATACGCGATCGGTCTTGGCGGGCAGCGCAGGAGACCAAGCAAAAAGCGGGACCCGGCACGGTCTCGACTCAAGTTCGCCGCCGGTTTTCGCTGCACAAGTTCCACGATTTGCTGCGGCTAGCGCTGCAAGAAGAACACCGGCTTCTTAAGTAGAAACACCAGTAGCCATGCTCTTTGGTTGTCGGAAGACTAACTTAGAACGTTAGTGGAACGTGGAACGTGGAGCGCCAAGGTGCGCTGGTCGGCGGTCCGCGGGCTAGCATGTTTCAGGTCAAAGGCTCGGCGTACTGCGTCAACACATAAGGTAGGGAGGCGCTGTGAAATCAAAAAGAAGCTCAGTTTGTATGGGCTTCAACTTGGGTCATCAGCCTCTGCGACTCGCATTCCAACTTTCGAATTAACGAACTTTAAGGGAGCCACGTCGTGAAAACAGACTGTACGCATAAATGTAAGCTTGATTTCATTCTTGCCCTGCTTTTGGCCATGGTCATATTGGGTGGCGGTGCGAGCGCGCTGGCCCAAGACCAAACCTTTGAGATCAATGGATGTCGTGACATCGGCTCCGGGAGGTCCTACTGCGGCGAAAGTGCCTACAATATCTGGAAGGGGATGATGGGAGGATATAAACCCACTCTTAACAGCAATCCAACTGGAGTTCAAAGTCAGTCAGCACCGCCACCAGCAAACAGTCCGGCTGACGCAGAGCAAAACTCGGAAAATGAAGAATGTTCGAGGACCAGGAATCCCGTGGTCATTGCCACGGGTGAGAAGGTCAAGAACGAATCCGATTTCGCGTCGTTCGGGCTCTATGGCCTCTCCTTAACTCGAACCTACAGAAGTGTCAATACAAATGGCACGCTGTTTGGACCTAATTGGCCGTCTTCGTTGGACGCCCCTACACTCACGCGAACGGGCTATCCCGTGTCAACCACTTACGGGTCTAGAGTTTCCAGCGTTACTGTTGTCCTGCCGGGCGAAGGGCGTTACGTTTACCATCTGAATATGGCAAGCCCCAACGTGTACACCGCTGTTAATAACAGCCGAATGGGCACTCTGAGCTTCTTGCCATGGTTTGGCGCAGGGCAATGGCAGCTGAACTACAACAACAAAAGGTACACGTTTCCTGGCCCCGGCGGCATTTCTGACGTTGTTTCCGACAACACTGGAAGAGCCCTACTCACCTTCACCAGCACAAGCGGGCGCATCACACGTGTCACCAACCTTGTGGGCCAGCAGGTTAACTTCACGTGGACTGGTGACCGAGTTGCCAGGGTCACCGATCCCGCTGGTAGCGCTTGGAACTACTCGTACGACGGCAGCACAGGCATGCTTGTCTCGGTAACGTCACCGGGGCCAAATTCGACCATTCGTCTATACCATTACGAAGACGCGGCCAATCGGACTCGCCTTACCGGTATTTCAATCTGGCAGATTACAGCCAACGCGTACGTTCGCTACAGCACGTATTCCTACCAACCTGACGGAAGAGTGAGTGTGAGCGGCTTGGAAGGGGGAGATCAGCGGGATTCTTTCGCCTACGGCCAGAACTCGACGACCGTGACAGACGAAAAGGGAATGGCGACGACATACACCACGCTCAACAGCGTTCAGAGCGGCACGGCACGCAAAGTCGCAACGATTTCTCGCGCGGCAGGCGTTAATTGTGGCGCTGCGGCGGCTACAACGGTTTACGACGGAAATGGGTACATTGACTACACGCTTGACTGGAATGGCGTCAAGGCCGACTACACGTATGATAGCAATGGCAGGCTACTCGCGAAGACCAGCGCCGCCGACACGAGTGTGCAGCTAACGGAGAACTACGTTTGGCTCACGCCCGAACGTTTGGGTGAGCGAACGCTGGTGGATTCAGCGGGCGTTGCGTATGCAACGCAGACGTTCACTTACCATACGTCCGGCTTTGCCACCGGAGAGGTTGGGAGCGAGACGTGGACTGATCTGATACTCGGCGGTGGGACAAGGCAAGTTAGCTATGCCTATGCCTTCCATCCCAATGGCGCTTTGGCATCGGTCATTACAGCAACGAATCAGCCATCCGGGCCGCCGCGCGCAACGACGCAACTCTTCGACACGCTGGGCAACCAAGTTTCGATCACGAACGCGCTCGGGCATCAATTTACCTGGTCTGGCTTTAACGGACTTGGGCTGCCCAGCAGCCGGACCGATCCAAACGGTGTCTCGGCGAGCTTCGTCTACGACGCCCGGGGCAACCGGACAGCGACAACGCAGAACTTGAATACTGGCTCGCGCACGATGAGTAGTACCTACGATGGTGCTGATCGCCCCGCAGATATTGCGTACGCAAGTGGCCGCGCGCTTCGACTTAGGTACAACGCCGCCGGTCGACTTGTTGAGCAGGGGAACGCGAGCAACGAAGTTGTGGGCCTGGGTTACGACGTGACCACTCGCACCTTCAGCAACCGCTCGCCGCGTCAAACGCCTAATCTGCTGGCAAGCCCGCCAGTGGCGACAGCGGCTGGTGAATTCGTGTCAACCACGCAGAACGACGCTTTGGGCCGAGTGTGGAAGCAGATTGGGAACAACGGCCAGCTGGTCACCGTCACGTACGACGACAACGGCAACATGCAAAGGCAGATCGACGCGGCGAGCCGCCAAACGGTGTACAAGTACGACGCGCTGAATCGGCTCACCCGGCTGACAGCACCCGATGGCGGCGTCATCCAATACGGCTACGACGCCAGGGGCAACCTGGCGTCGATCACCGACCCGAGAAACCTCGTTACGCGCTACGAGTACAACGGGTTTGGGGCCATGACCAAGCGGACCAGCCCCGACACCGGAGTCACCATCTTCGGCTACGACTCCGCGGGGCGCCTTACATCTGAGAGCCGCGCCAACGGCGCGGTAGTAACCAGCACCTACGACGCCTTGGACCGCGTCACCTCGCGCTCGGCCTCGGGCACTACGGAAAGCTTCTTCTACGATGAGGGCAGTTACGGCAAAGGTAGCTTGACCCGGTTCACCGATGCAACCGGTCAAACCCAATATGCCTTCGCCGCCGACGGCCAACTCGAACGCCAGGTCACAACCATCTTTGGCGCGGTCTACACGACGCAGTGGCGCTATGACGCCGCTGGCCGCCTGTCTGAGTTGGTGTTTCCCAATGGCACAGTAGTGACGTACCACTACGATTCGGTCGGTCGCCTGAATCGCATCGGCAGCAACATCAGCAACTGGCCCACCGTGGCGGATTCCTTCCTATACCAACCTGCCACGGACCGCCGCTACGCTTGGCGTTTTGGCAGCGGGCAGTTGCGAGGTTTCCAGCATGACACCGACGGCCGGCTGCAATTGATCTGGAGCTGGGGCGCTCAGTACTCCGTCATGGACTACTACAACACCGACACGATGCGGTCGATCACCGACCACGTGTGGGCCGGCCAGAATTCGACCTTCGGCTACGATGCCCGCGACCGGCTGAGCTCTGTCACCAGAAGCGGAGACAACCAGGGCTTCACATTGGACACGGTGGGCAATCGCACCGCGCAAACGCGCAATGGCAGCGGCTTTGCTTACACGCTTGAGGCTGCGTCGCAGCGAGTGGCATCGGTCAGCGGGGCGACATCACGCTCGTACAGCTACGATGCGATTGGCAATTTGCAGAACGAAGCCGGGCCCGGTATCAACCGCACCTTCCTTTACGACCCATTCAACCGCAAAACTGTCGTGCAGCAGCCAGGCAACCCTTGGGTGGGGCGCTATGTCAGCAATGCGCTGAATCAGCGGGCCTACAAGTCGACGGCGGCTGGTGTGCAGCACTTCGTTTACGGGCCGGGCGGTGAATTGCTCTACGAGACCGGAGCCGCACCAACGGCCTATGTCTGGCTGGACGGCGGGCTGCTCGGCTTGCACCGGGGTGGCGAGTTCTATTCCAGCCACAACGATCATCTCGGCCGGCCCGAAGTGGTGCTCAACCGCTGGGGCAGCGTGGCATGGCGGGCGCAGAACTATGCGTTTGACCGCACGGTGGTTACTGACAGCATCGGCGGCATGAACGTAGGATTTCCAGGCCAGTACTTCGATGCTGAGAGCGGTCTGTACTACAACTGGAATCGATATTACGACGCCGGAATCGGGCGCTACACCCAGTCAGATCCCATCGGGCTGGCGGGAGGGATCAATACCTACACTTACGTGGGAGGGAATCCACTGAGCAATGTTGACCCGACAGGGCTTGATGCGATGGTGTGCCAGTATCCTGGTGCTGGTGGCTTTGGCCACGTTGGTATCGGGATTAACAGCAGTTCAACGAGTGGCTTCTATCCGAGGAGCAATGCTCCTGGTAATCCTGTCACCGGCGTGGCAGGTATCGTCCAGCGCGACACAAAGTCCGCGAATCAGTGCAAGGCCATTGAGACCACGCCAGAGCAGGATCGACTAATGTCTGAGTTCATGAAGATGGCCAGCCAAGGCACACCCTCGGACTACGCGCTGTTTACTAACAACTGCACTAACTTTGTTCGTGAAGTGCTGCTTCAAGGCGGTCTCTCGGTTCCGGCGGCTTCGCCGCGACCAGAGCTTTTCTTCAGGTCTCTTCCGGGTAAACCAACTCGCCCCTGATATGTCGCGCAAACCACTCTGGTTCGCACTTGTCGGGCTACTGCTCCCATGTGCATGGATTGCCCTGTACTTTTTGGTGCCGGCATTTAATGGTTGGGTCTACTCGACACCGACCTGGGTTGGAACACTACGATTAGTGCTGTGGCCTTCAGCGATATTGTTGGTGGCCGACCCAATGGAAAACAACCCAACGCTCTGGGTTGTATCAGTCGCCTTGAACGGGGCTCTCTATTTTGCCATCGGCCATGTCGTTGCTCGGGCGCGCCGTGCCTCGATTACTGGTTCGGCGCCTATTTCTTGAGTCTTGGCGTTGCCGAGTTCTTCGAGGTCTTTTTGTTGTCCTCGGGCGTGACGAACCCGATAGGCCGCTTGGGCAAGCGACGCCGGTGTCAGGTCTTGAGTCTTGCCCTCGAGGTTTTCTTGCCCTTGTCCTCGGGCGCGATGAACCCAATCGGCCGCTTGGGCGGATCGGGCGGCGCCATGAGCTGGTTGACCGCCTCGATGAGCTGCTTGAGCTGAGCGCGGGTGTTGCGGCTAAAGGTGTCATGCGTCAGCGCCAGCCCCTCGGTCTTCTGCTCCAGCTCGCTCAGCCGCTTGGCCAGGTCGGCATGCACGGTGGTCAGTTCGCGCATGCGCACGAAGGCGCGCACGACGAAGATGCCCATCTCCACCGCCTGGGGTGAAGCCAGCACGTTGGCCGCCTGGATGGCGCCGTGCTCGGTGAAGGCGTAGGGCAGCACCTTGGAGAACTTCAGCTTGGCGAGGTGGTCGCAATTTGCGACCACCTCGGCCTTCTCGGCCGTGTTCAGCTGGAACATGAAGTCGCCCGGGAAGCGGTCGGCGTTGCGCTTGACCTGTTCATTGAGCCGCTTGGTCGTCACGCCGTAGAGCGTGGCCAGATCGGCGTCGATCATCAACCGCAGGCCGCGCAGCTTGACGATGCGGCTCTCGATGCGCGGCAGCAGCGCCGGCGTTGCTGGACTTGTCTTGCTGGTCATCTGATCCCAGGTCCTCAGCGACTGGCCTGGGCCAGCACGGTGTCCAGCATCTGCGAGACGAACTGCTGCTTGGTCTTGGGCAGCCGCGCCACGGCGTCGATCTGCTGCTGCAGCCTGGACACCGGCCCGCGCTTGCCGGCACCGCCACCGCTGCCCCGTGCGGCGCGAGGCGCCGCCGGCTGGCCCATCAGCTCATCCAGCGAAAGCGTCAGCAACCGCGCCACGGTGGGCAGCATCGAGGCCGGCATGCGGGCGCGCCCGACCTCGTAGTGCGCCAGCGTCTGCTGGGCCACGCCCAGCTGCTCGGCCAGCTCGTTCTGTGTCAGGCCGTGGTCCTTGCGCGCCTGGGCGATGCGCGCGCCGAGTTCCTTGAAGAACTGTTCGTCCCGGGTGTTCATGGTGGCAATGAGTGAAGAAACGGCCATGAAGCTACCCCCGGTTCCAAGAACGAGCTTGACTCTACTCATGTCGTGAGTAGTATGCAACGGAGTTATTTTTACTCAGAAGTACTTGACAGCTTTTTGAAGGAACCGGCCATGGCGCGCATCCCCGAGAGCGAGATCGAGCGGCTAAAAAGCGAGGTCGAGGTGGTGGGCCTGGTCGAGGCGGCAGGGATCGAGTTGAAGCGCGGCGGCAAAGACTTGCTCGGCTGCTGCCCGTTCCACGAAGACGACACCGCCAGCCTGGTGGTGACGCCGGCCAAGAACCTGTGGCACTGCTTCGGCTGCGGCATCGGCGGTGGGCCCATCGATTGGGTGATCAAGCGCAACGGGGTGAGCTTCCGGCACGCGGTGGAGTTGCTGCGGGCCGACCTGTTCTTGGCCGCTGGTGGTGGCGAGCCTGGCGCGCTCAAGCGTTCCCGAGTGACGCGCTTGCCTGCGCCGGTGGCGCTGGACGCTGGCGAGCAAGAGTTGCTCGACCAAGTCATCGGCTACTACCACGAGACCTTGCTCGCGAGCCCTGAAGCGCTGGCCTACCTGGAGCGCCGAGGCATCGCCAGCCGCGAGTTGATCGAGCAGCACCGCCTGGGCTTCGCGAACCGCACCTTGGGCCTGCGGCTGCCGGCCACGCAGGTCAAGGCCGGTGCCGAGGTGCGCGGGCGCTTGCAGAAGGCTGGTGTGTTGCGCGAGTCGGGCCACGAGCACTTCAACGGCTGCTTGGTGGTGCCGGTGATCGACGAGGCTGGCCACGTGACCGAGGTCTACGGCCGCAAGATCACCGATGGCGTGAACCCGCCGCTGCACCTGTACCTGCCGGGTCCACACCGCGGCGTGTGGAACGGGCGCAGCTTGATCGGCCAGGCCGAGGTGATCCTGGCCGAGGCGTTGATCGACGCCATGACGTTCTGGTGCGCGGGTTACCGCAATGTGACTGCGGCCTATGGCGTAGAGGGCCTGACCGAGGACCACCTGGCCGCCTTCAAGCGCTGCGGCGTGAAGCGCGTGCTGATCGCCTTCGACCGCGACGACGCCGGCGAGCGTGGCGCCGACAAAGCCGCTTCAGCGTTGATGGCCGAAGGCCTGGAGTGCTACCGGGTGCAGTTCCCGCGCGGAATGGACACCAACGAGTACGCGTGCAAGGTGACGCCGGCCGAGAAGTCCCTGGGCCTGTTGATCCGCAAGGCCGTGTGGTTGGGCAAAGGAGCACCGCCGGCCCAGACGCCTGGCCAGCATGTTGAGGACGTGGCGTTGCCTGCCGTGGTGGCCGAGCCAGCACCATCGGTGGAGCCTCCTTCCTTAGCCGCTGCCTCGGCTGCTGCGTCTGGCGAAGCGCCGGCTGCCGAGATCGCGGCCGAGGTCAGCGAAGACGAAGTGGTGATGAGCTTCGCTTCCGGGGAAAGTGCGCGCCGCTACCGCGTGCGAGGCCTGGCCAAGAACCTGAGTGCCGAGGTGCTCAAGATCAATGTGCTGGTGTCCAAGGGTGAGGCGTACCACGTCGACAGCTTCGACCTGTACGCTGCGCGTGCCCGCGCGCACTACATCACCCAAGCGGCCAAGGAACTCGCCTGCCGCGAGGACGTGATCAAGCTTGATCTCGGCCGCGTGCTGCTCAAGCTGGAGACGCTGCAGGCCGAGCGCATCAAGGCGGCGATGAAGGTCGAGCCCGCGGCACCGAGGATGAATGAGGCCGAGGAAGCCGAAGCCCTTGCGCTGCTGCGCGCGCCCGATCTGCTGACTCGCATCGTCACCGACTTCGACGCCTGCGGCCTGGTGGGCGAGGCCACAAACAAACTCGTCGGCTACCTGGCCGCGACAAGCCGCAAGCTGGGCGGCCCGCTGGCCATCGTCGTGCAGTCGTCGAGTGCGGCCGGCAAGTCCAGCCTCATGGATGCGGTGCTGGCCTTCATGCCCGAGGAGGAGCGCATCAAGTACAGCGCGATGACGGGGCAGAGCCTGTTCTACATGGGCGAGACGAACCTCAAACACAAGATCCTGGCCATCGCCGAGGAAGAAGGCGCCAGCCGCGCGAGCTACGCGCTGAAGCTCTTGCAGAGCGAAGGCGAGTTGACGATTGCCAGCACCGGCAAGGACGCGACAACCGGCAACCTGATCACGCAGCAATACCGCGTCGAGGGCCCGGTGATGATCTTCCTGACCACCACGGCCATCGAGATCGACGAGGAGTTGCTCAACCGCTGCATGGTCTTGAGCGTGGACGAGGGACGCGAACAAACCGAGGCCATCCACCGGCTGCAGCGCGAGCGCCGCACGCTGGCCGGCCTCAAGGCCAAGCAGGGCAAGGCGCACTTGGTCACGCTGCACCAGAACGCGCAGCGCCTGCTGCGTCAGCTGGCGGTGGTGAACCCGTATGCCGACCGCCTCACGTTCCTGAGCGACAAGACGCGCATGCGGCGCGATCACGAGAAGTACCTAACCCTCATCGACACCATTGCACTGCTGCATCAACACCAGCGGCCGGTGAGAACGATGCTCGATGCTGGCCAGGTCGTCGAATACATCGAGGTCACCGCCGACGACATCACGCAGGCCAACACACTCGCGCACGAGGTGCTGGGGCGCAGCCTGGACGAACTGCCGCCGCAGACGCGGCGGCTGCTGGCCAGCGTGGTCGAGCATGTGCGTGGCCAGGCCCGTGCGCAGGCGATCCCGCAGTCCGAGGTGCGCTTCACGCGCAAGGACGTGCGCGAGGCCACCGGCTGGGGTGATACCCAGATGAAGGTGCACCTGGCCCGCCTGGTCGAACTCGAATACCTGCTCACGCACCGCGCCGAACGCGGCCAGGGCTTCGCGTATGAGCTGCTGTTCGATGGTGACGCTGCGGCCGGCGTGCACCTGTCCGGGTTGATCGATGTCGCTGGCTTTGGACCGCGCGACTACGACGCGCAGCGGTCGGGGTCAAAACCCGAGCGGTCGGCCCCTGGTCGGGGGGCGGTCGGCCTGCGGTCGGGGGTGGTTCAGGCGGCGCCATCGGCTGCAACGCAAGCACTGGCGCGGCTTCCCGCCGATGCGGCCGACGAAGACGAGCAAACGCGCATCCTGCGGCCGAACGGCAAACACCCATCGTACGTAGTCACTCCCTCCTTAGCCGCTGAGGTTCGCCAGTGACTGGCCGCCCCGGCAAGAAGCCCGGCGCGCTGCGCGTGGCCGGTGACCCCGAAACCGTCGGTGGCTTCCGGGGCTACCTGGTCGAGTTCATCGACTGGACAGCCGCGCGCCAGTACTCGGCCATGACCGTCAAGGCGCGGCGCATCGAGGTCGGCTACTTCATCGACTGGTGCGAGGAGCGCGGCATCAGGCGGCCTGACGAGGTGACGCGGGCGATGCTTGAGCGCTACCGGCAACACATCTTCCAGTACCGCAGGAAGACCGATGGCGCGCCGCTGTCGCACCAGACGCAGGGCAAGCGGCTGATCTCGGTGCGCGCGTTCTTCCAGTGGATGGCTCGCCAGCATCACCTGCTCTACAACCCGGCCTCCGAGCTGGAGCTGCCCAGGCAGCAGCAGCGCCTGCCGCGCCACATCCTGAGCGTGGCCGAGGTCGAGCAGGTGCTCAACGCGTGCGACACGAGCGACCCGCTGGGCCTGCGCGACCGTGCGATGCTCGAAACCCTGTACTCCACCGGCATGCGGCGCGCCGAGATCACGAGCCTGCGCGTGGACGACGTGGACTTCAACCGCGGCACGGTCTTCGTGCGCCAGGGCAAGGGCGCCAAGGATCGGGTCGTGCCGATCGGTGAGCGTGCCTGCCGGTGGATCGAGAAATACCTCTTCCGCGTTCGCCCCGAGTTGGTGGACGTGGACGACGACGGTGTGCTGTTCCTGGCCAAGCACGGCCAGGGCATGCAGGCCAAGCAGTTGAGCGTGATCGTGCGAGGCGCCATCGCCGCCGCACACCTTGAGCGCTTCGCCGACACGCATCCGAACGCCGCGTGCCACCTGCTGCGCCATGCGTGCGCCACGCACATGCTGGAAAACGGCGCCGACATCCGCTACATCCAGGCGCTGCTCGGGCATGCCGATCTGAGCACGACGGAGGTCTACACGCGGGTGTCGATCCAGCAACTGAAGGCCGTGCACGAGAAGACGCATCCAGCGCGAATGCCGGGCCTTGGGCGCGTTCAAACAGGCGCGGTGGACCTCGACCCAGCCGGCGACGCCGGCGGCGCTCCAGCGGACGCCTGACGGGCGCCGCTGAGCTTGGACGCGACGCGTGCCGGCATTGCCTCGTCGTCACGGCCCTTGCAGAGCAAGGCCCGCGCCGGTGGGCACCACCTGTGGACCGCCACCGACAGGCAACAGCCGGCATCGAGCCGGCTGCTGCCTGGCAGGCGCTGCGGGGTGAATTGCTGCGCAATTCAACATAACGGGCTGTTGATCGAAGCCGCCCCGTTCGCTCGCAAGCTCGCTCTGCGGGGCGGCCGCTTCGCGCCCTTCGGGTTCGATCAACCCCCGTTATGTCTTGCGCCCACTCCGCGCCTGCAATACCGATGCTCGTGCGGCTGCGCCGCAAGGACCATGGGCAGGCGCGCTGCGCGCGCAGTCATCGAGTTGGCCCCCGCCCGCCCCACCATCCGCCCCCCGAGGGGGCTCCCTGGCTCTCTCCACTGTCCTTGCCCAGCGTAGCGCCGTGCTCGCCGCGTCAAGGGTTCGCTTCGCCGCTTCGCGCCCTTGACCCGGCTGCGCGCGGCACTCCGTGGACCAGGCCAGTGGCGTTCGCCGAATGCCTGGTACCAACAAGGAACCGACATGCCACGCAAGCCTCTCACCTCGCGGCAACACAAGCGCATCAGCATCGAACTACCGCCCGAGTTCATCGCGCTGTGCAAGCAAGACAACGTGCCGCCGGACGTCGTTCTGCGTGGCTTCATCGCTGACCTGTGCAAACTCACGAGTTGGGTCAACAACCCGCGCGCCGATGGCTACAGCAACAACGGCAGCGATGAACGCCGCTACGCGATGGAGTATTACGAACGGGTCGGCTACCCGTGGCTGTACAAGCCGCAGCGGTAGCTGCTCAGTGCTGGCCGCTGGCGCGGCCAGCACCGGCACGGCCGGTGCTGTTGTGCCGGCGGTGGCCGCGCCGCAGTGCTCCAAGACGCTGAAGGCTTGCCATGCGGTGCAAGCCGCCAGAGTCGCCTTGCACCGCATAGCAGCAGCGTATGAATCCAGAGCGCGTCAAGGCCAAGCCGCCTTCGCGGCGCGGCCAAAGCCGCGGCCTTGACCCGAACACCACCTGAGCACGCCCACGGCCCAGAACAGCCAACAGCCGAACAGCCAGCGGCTAAGAAAAGGCCCTCCCGCGTGCGCGCCGGCGCGCGAGAATGCCCCTCGATCCGATCCCTTAGCCGCTGCCGGAGAGTCGTCTTCTTCATCGCCCCGTCCCTGCTGAACTCGCGCCTGGCGCCCACCGTCATTTACGGTGGACTCGCGTCAGAGCGGACATACACCCAGTCCGATCCCATCGGGCTCGCCGGAGGAATCAACACCTATGCGTATGTGGGTGGGAATCCGATCTCGTTCGTCGATCCCGTCGGGCTGCAGTCAGTTTCCACCGACAGCAAGGCGGGAACCACGACGTTCAATCCATGGCCATATCCAGGTGCTTCCTTGACGATTCCTACGAGTGCGTCAGTGGCTCGAAGTGCTAAGCCCGGCGCCAACGGATGCTTCTGTACCGTCGACGTCAACTGGATTGCTTCAGGCACGAGCAGCATCGCATACGGGCCCAATGGTTCGTACATCGACACCGGTGATTCACGTGGGCGCGATATCCATGGTGGTGGGACAGGCCTCAAGGATCCGTTCGCGTCAAACCAAGGATGGAAGCCGACCATGGGCTGCACGCGTGGTCAGAACGACGACGTGAAGAAGCTCGGTCAAGCGATTTCGGCGTTCAAGAGCGCGAACCCCGAGGTCAAGGTGAGCTACTGCAGGTGCTGAACATGACGGTCTACTCACTCCGTCGGCTTGCCACCTTGTTGGGGGTTTTGCTGCTTGCAGAGCCTGCGTGCGCAGATGGGGTTCGCTCAGCGACTCCTACATGCCTCGCGGGGGTGTGCGTCGGCGAGAAAGCGCCAACTGAGCACGCCCTAAAGCAGCGCTTCGGCGGGAAGTCATTCGATCTCGGATTCCGCACGCGCGGCTACTGCTACGAGGTTGCGGCGCTTGAGAAGAAGACTGCGCACCTGCTGTTTGCGCTCAAGAACTTCGGTGATGGTTGGCGAGTTGTCTCCATTCGCGCTTCTGAGAGCCCTATCTGTACCGCAGCCACGCCCTTGAAGCGCGCAATAGTTTTGAAGACGAGCGAAGGCCTCTTGCTTGGGGAATCAGTAGCTCGTGTACAGGCTGTGTATGGAGCTGCAACCCACACGCTGGAAGCAACCTCGAAAGTCGTTGCCGAGATCATGCTCTCCAAGACACAAGGCTTGACTTCGGCGCTTCAGTACGTTCCAGCTGATCCGAGCTTGGCTCTGTCCGCGCTCTTCGTTGTCGCAAATGACCGGGTGGTCGCAATCCAGGTCTCGTCCGATGTTTGATGGCATCGGCGTGGCCTCGGGGTCAGGCGGGGCTTCGGCGTCAGGTCTTGAGCCTTGCCCCCGAGGTCTTCTTGCTGCCCTTGTCCTCGGACGTGACGAACCCGATGGGGCGCTTGGGCGGATCGGGCGGCGTCATGAGTTCGCGCAGCGCGTCGAACACCTTCTTGAGCTGGGCTCGGGTGTTGTGGCTGAAGGTGTCGTGGTTGATCGCCAGCGCTTCAGTCTTCTCTTCGAGCTCGGCCAGCCGCTTGGCCAGGTCCACATGCGTGGTCGCCAACTCGCGCAGCCGCACGAAGGCGCGCACCACGAAGATCGAAACCTCCACCGCGCGCGGGCTGTTGAGGATGGTGGCGGCCATCAGCGCGCCATGCTCGGTGAACACGCGCGGCGCATAGCGCCGGCCGCCACGTCCTGGGGCCTGATCGTTTGAGGTCGCAAATTGCGACCTCAAAGCTTGGAACTCCTCGGCGGAGAGCGTGAACATGAAGTCGGCCGGGAACTTGGCCAGGTTGCGCTTGACGGCCTCATTGAAACGCTTGGTCTCCACGCCATAGAGCGCGGCCAGGTCGGCGTCCACGATCACCCGCTGGCCGCGCACCGTGGCGATGCGCAGCGTGATCGCCTCGGGCGCCAGGGTCCGAAGCGCTGTCACTGCGCCGCACCCTGGCCGAGCACGTTCTTGAGCATCTCGGCCACGAACTGCTGGCGGCTGCGCGGCAGCTTGGCGATGGCCTCGATGTGCTGCTGCCACTGTGGCATGGGGCCGCGCTTGCTGCCGGCGCTGCGCGCCGCCTTGCTCTGCTGCTCCTCGCCAAAAAGCTCCATCAGCGACACCGACAGCGTGCGCGCCACGGTGGGCAGCGCCGAGACCGGGATGCGTCGGCTGCCGGCCTCATAGGCCTGCACGGTCTGCTGGGTGACGCCCAGCGCTTCGGCCAGCTGGGTCTGCGTGAGGTTGCGCGCCTTGCGAATGGAGGCGATGTGCTCGCCCATGGTCACGAAGAACTGGCGCTCGTCGCTGCTGATGGTCATGGCTGCTGAGGCGGGGCAATGTAAGAGGGTGTCAGCCATGACGATATCGGTCGAGTTGCGAAACGCTGTTCAGAATACAGCATTATGTGATACAACAAAAGCAAGTTATTTCCTTAGCCGCCTGTTCGCCGGAATCCCCCTGCGTGCCAGTCGGATAACTCCCTGGAGCCGATGTTCGGTAGAGGTGTCTTCGAGATTCCTGAAAGAAATCCCTTCTTGATCGGTATGTTTAGTGACATGTACTCGTGCTTGACCATGGCTGGTGGTTCCTTGGTTTCAAGCGCCTTGATGTCGATATCGAACACGGAAGCTAGTGTGGTGTTGCGTTCTGTTTGGAACTTAAGCGCGAGTTGGCCCGAATTACTTTCTGCAAGATGTCGCGCGCGCTTTTGGTCCAGATGAACGGCTTGGGGTTGGTGTTGTGATGATCGACATATTCCTTGATCGCACGCTCAAGCTCCGGCACGCTGGTGAATACGCCGCGACGCAGCCTTTCGGTGGTGATGTCGCGGAAGAATCGTTCCACCATGTTCAGCCACGACGCTGATGTGGGCGTGAAGTGCATGTTGAAGCGCGGGTGTTTGGCCAGCCAGTCCTGGACGACCGGGTGCTTGTGGGTGGCGTAGTTGTCGGCGATCAAGTGCAGCGTCTTGTCCTTGGGCGTTTCGCGGTCGATTTTGCGCAGGAACTTCAGCCACTCGGCATGTGTGTGCCGCTGCTGGCACTGGCCGATGACTTGCCCGTCCAAAACGTTCAGCGCGGCGAACAGCGTGGTTGTACCGTGGCGCTTGTAGTCATGCGTCATCGTCTGGGCGCGGCCCTTCTTCAGCGGCAGACCCGGTTGCGTACGGTCCAGCGCCTGCATCTGGCTCTTCTCGTCGCAGCACAGCACCAGCGCATGCTCGGGTGGAGACATGTACAGGCCCACGATGTCTTCGAGCTTTTCGACGAACTTCGGGTCGCGCGAGATCTTGAAGCCGCGCACCAGATGCGGCTTCAGGCCATTGGCCTGCCAGTGGCGCATCACGGTGCTGGGGCTGACCTCCAGCACCGCGGCCATCTTGCGCGTGCTCCAATGCGTGGACGCGTCGGGCGTGCTTTGCGTCGTCAGTTCCACCAACTTGGCCACGTCCACTTTCACCGGTGGCGCGCCGCGCGGCAGGTCGCGTTCTATGCCTTGAAGTCCGGACTCCAGGAAGCGTTCACGCCAGCGCGCAACCTGCACGCGCCCGATGCCAAGCTGCTCGGCGATGTCCTTGTTCTGCAGGCCCTGCGCTGCCAACAGCACGATTTGCGCGCGCTGCGCCAGTCTCACGCTCGTGCGCTTGGATCGGGCCAGCTTGCTCAGCTCGCCTTCCTGCTCATCCGTCAACTCAATGGCCGGGGCAACTCGCAATTTCTCGCTCCAATGCAATCCGAAGTAGAGCATTGGAGACAGATAAAGCCATTAAGTTCATTCAAGAATCAAACACTACACTAGAGCCTTCTTCGACTGCAGCGAGGCCGACGCCTCGAACCAGGATAGGCCTCCTCAATCCTCTCAAGGGCGATTCGGAGCGCTTCGTGGATATCCCAGGGTCTGATGACTTCGTAGTAGCTCCAGCGACCTTGTGTATAAGAGAACGCCAGTCTTCTCTCGCGCCAGACGGTGCAGTAAGCAGACTTGAGCTTCTTGGGAACGATGGAAGTGGTGCTCATGAGACGCCTAACGTTCGAGCTAAGCGGGCGCCGACTGCAGGACGCCAGGCCCGGGCTGGCGAAAATGTACGGAGTACCACCGGCCCGGGCCTGGTGGCCTGCCGTTGGCGCTCCGCTTGAGCGAGGGGTTAGGCCGCAGCGCAGGCTGACGCCCGCGAATCGTTCCGATGAAACTGTGTTGCC
>JANNDW010000118.1:0-6737 GCA_031378125.1 Methylibium sp.
GATCATCGAGGTGTTCAGCGACCGGTGGCGCAGCACGTCGGCCACCTCCTTGATCGAGCCGCCCTGGTTGACGATGCGGCAGGCCAAGGTGTGCCGCAGTGCATGGCCGCGACCATGCGGGATGCCTGCGCGGCGGAAGGCGTCGCGAACGATGCGGCGGATGGCGTCGACGCCGATGGGCTCGTCGTGGGGCGCCAAGCGGCGCACGAACACCGCCGCGTCGCTCGTCTTGGGGCGTTCGTGGCGGAGATACGCCTCCAGGGCCCGGCCGGTGCTCACCGGCAGGGGCAGGAGGTCCTGGCGGCGCGACTTCGTGCGCTTGAGCGTGACCGTGCCTTGCCGCCAGTCGATGTCGGCCAACTGCAGCCGGCTGATCCCGATGCCGCGCAGTCCCAGGTCGAGCGCCAGGCGGACGACGGCGTAGCCACGGCGAGGCGAAGGCAGTGCAGAGGTGAACGAACTCAGCAACCGATCCACCTCCTCGGGCTTGAGCCCTCGCGGCAGCGACGCCATGCTCCAGTGCGCGGGTGAAGCGATGATGGCCAAGAGCGGCTGCACCGCGTCGCCACGGGTCGCGCGGTAACGCAGGTAAGCGCGCAGCGTCGAGGCGATCGTAATGGCGTTGCTGATGGTGCCCAGGGCATCGAGTTGGTCGGCAATGAACTGCCGTATGTCGTCGGTCTGCATTTCACCGACCACGACGGGCCGACCGGCGAACTTGGCCACCAGCAACCGTTCGACGATGCGCAGCCGACCGCTGCGCGTTCCAGCCGCCAAGCCGCGCGCGTCACGCATGTGGGCGTCGTAGCTGCGAAGCTCGTCTGCAATGGGGCCGGCGGGAGCGGGAGGCCGCGCAATGACGCCCTCAGTACGCAAGATCTCCAGCATCGGAACCAACGCCGCATGCGCCTGACTCGGTGTGCGCAGCGCGCCGCCCAGGCAGTCGCAGCGAGGCAGGTGGTAGCGAAGAATTGGTCGATGCAGCCTTCGTTGAGCATGCGCGCCGGCAAGTGGCACATCGACATCCAGTGCGCGAAGTGCGCCACGCCGTTCAAGCAGCGCCCGCAGGTGTAGGTGGCATACCGGCCGCGCCACAGCCGCGCGATGTAAGCCGGGACCTGGGCGGACAGCGGGCCTTCGAGCAACCAGGCCCGCAGGGTCGGGTGCAGCGCAGCAATCTTGGTCATGACGGTCTCCAGAAGTGGAGCCGTCAGTGCTGCGCCTGCAGCCAACTTATGTCCAGCGCAGCGCGTGGCCGCACCGCAGATCGCGAGTGTTGGCGCGGTCTGCCTGGCTACGACGCCGCAGAACTTCTCATAACTGGGGTCTTCTCATAATGGCCGGCTGTTGCCACTCACGACAGTCGGCTTTCAGGAAGTTCAATAGCCACGGCATTGTCGTTGCCGAGTCCCAATGTCTTCTCCAACTAACACGAAGTCCCGAGCGCTCAGCCACCTGCCGCTTCATCGCAGGTCCCAGCCACCGCGCTTGAATTGATGCCCCCCGGGCCTATATGCCGTGGATGATCTCCGCAGATTTCAGCGCCACGCTGCCCGTGCTTGCCCTGGCCGTCGTGGCCCCGCTGGGCGTGGCGGTCCTCGCCGCCCAACCCTGGTACACCGAACGCCGCCGCGCCCGCCTGCGCGCCCAACCTTTCCCAGCCGAATGGCGCCGCATCCTGCGCCAGCGCGTGCCCCTCGTGGCGCGCCTGCCGGCCGAGCTGCAGCTTCGTCTCAAGCGCCACATCCAGGTCTTCGTGGCCGAGAAGTCGTTCATCGGCTGCCAGGGCCAGGCCATCACCGACGAGGTGCGGATCACCATCGCCGCGCAGGCTTGCCTGCTGCTGCTCGGACACCCGCGATCGGAGGGCTATCCGCGCCTGCGCCAGATCTTGGTCTATCCGGATGCCTTTGTCGTGGACCGCGAAAGGGCGGTGGGCGCCGGCGTGGTTCAAGAGCAGCGGCGGGCCTTGGCCGGCGAGTCGTGGGTGCAGGGCCAGGTCATCCTCTCGTGGGCCGAGGTGGTGGCGGGCGCGGCCGATCCGAGCGATGGCCGCAACGTGAGCTTGCATGAGTTTGCCCACCAGGTCGACCAAGACACCGGCGTGGCCGATGGGCGGCCGTGGCGGCCCGGTGCTGCGGCCAGGCGGCGCTGGGATGCGGTGATGGGCGATGCCTTTGAGCGGCTGCAACGCGAGCCGTCGGCGCTGATCGACGCCTACGGTGCCAGCGACCCGGCCGAGTTCTTCGCGGTGGTGACCGAAGTGTTTTTCGAGCGGCCCCAGGAGTTGGCCGCCGAGGCGCCGACGGTCTATCGTGAATTGGCCGGGCTGTTCGGCGTGGACCCGTTGGCGTGGTGAGGGCCGGCAGCGCCAGCGGATGGTTCGATACCCGCGTGTGCAGGTTGACCTCCAAGGCGCATCGCGTGCCAGTATGCCAATCCTCATGTACAAGCGCGTTGACGTATCGAAGGATTCAGCATGACCGAAGCCATTCTCGACATCAAGGCCTGGGGCAACAGCCTGGGCATGCGCCTGCCGGCAGCGGTGGCTCGTGCGGCGAGATTGAAGGTCGATCAACTGGTGCGCATCACCGTGGAGGGCGGCCGCGTCATCATCACGCCGCTTGGCGACAAGCCGCCAACGCTCGCCGAGCGTCTGGCCCTGTTCAACCCGGCGGTGCATGGTGGCGAAGCGATGGCGGTTGCGCCGGTGGGCCGCGAGGCATCGGAGTCGAAAGTAGTGGCATCCTGGCGGTGAGATGGGCAGTGGGTGACCGCGCTTCTTGGATCAGGCGGGGCTCCCCCGGCGCCTGCGTGGCGCGGCCTTCAACGTGGGCTGCGACCCTCCCAGCCGGGCAAGGCGCCTGGCGCTTTCACGTTGGATCAGTGCTTTCAACCCCTCAGTCAGAATCGCAGAGCAATCCATCGGGCCGGCCAGCTTGGTGGCCTTCGCCAGTAGTTCGTCGTCGATATTGACCGTTGTGCGCATGCTCTGAATTCCGAAGTTCGGCATCAGAGTTTGCATCAGTTGATGCCTCTGGAGACGTACAACGTCGCGGTCTTTCAACGCGGGGCAATGTACGGTGGCAGCCGAGGGCGTCGGGTGACCGGCGCAGGTGAAGTAAAGGGGGAGGGCCGGTCTTTTTCGGCCCGGAGGACATGAACGGAGCCGGTCACCCGATGGCCTCGGCTCGCGCGGACGTACGTAGAAGCCCCGAATGGGCCGGCCCGCTCACCGTGCACCCGCCGGCACGACGAGTTCCAGCAGCACCGGCTGGTGGTCCGACACCCGCGTGCGCAGGTTGACCTCGACCCGCTTGACCCGCGGCTTCAGGTCTTCACTGACGAACACGAAGTCGCAGACGATCGGCTCGGAGCCGTAGCGCCGGTCAAACAGGTGGAACGTCGGCTCGTGCAGCCTGTCGCCATGCAGCACGCGTCAGGCGTCGGTCAAGCGCGTGGCATCGCCCGCCGGCTTGGCCTGGATCACGCCGTACTCGGCGTTCGCCGTCTCCAGGTTGAAGTCGCCGCACAAAATGGCGCTGCGGGTGTGCAGCTTGTTCTGGAACGGCTGGCCGGATTCGTCGTCGAGCGGTGGATGTTGCGCGTGGCCGCAAGCCTGCGCATGAAGGTCCACCAGCGCCTGCACCTGCGCCGCGCGCTGAACCGCGGAATAGAACTCCAGGTGCGTGGTCATCACGCGCACCGGGCCGGTCGGCGCCAGCAGCGTGGCGCTGGTGCACATGCGCGGCATGGAGCGCACGCCGCCGTCGGCCGGGTAGGGCAGGGCGTGGTGCTGCACCTGGGCCACGGGCAGGCGCGACGCGATGAGGTTGCCGAAACACTGGCGCCGGCCATGGCGGCCGAGTTCGTCCACCGCGGCGCCGAAGCGCACCTCGTAGCCGGGCAGCAGTTCGCGCACCCGCGTCACCTGGTCGAAGCCGGCGTCGCCGGTGGGGCGTGGGTAGTCGATGGCCACTTCCTGCAGGCACAGCACATCGAAGTCGGCCATCGCGCGGGCCTCTTGCAGCACCCGCTCGACGCTGACCACGTCGTCCAGGCCACAAAACCACTGCACGTTCCAAGTGGTCAGTTTCATGATATCAATTTGCTGTTGAATTTCTTGTGTTTTCTTGTGGGCTTTTCAGAAACTACCCCCAGTCATACCCCCACTACGTGAGGATCACTTGGGACGAAGCAGGCTCCCATCGTTGAGCTGCTGTTCCGCAGTCTGAAGGCGCTGCAACATGACATCGAACTCGATCGGCACGCCGATGAACATCGGCGCCATCGTCGCATAGTCCCGCGCCAGGGCAGCATGGCGCGCCGCTGGTGGTACGAGCCTGAACGTCCCCGGCCCGGCGGTTTCGTAGTGGGTCCAGCCGGAGGCGAAAAAGCGGCTCTTGTGTCGCACCACGTCTTCGAGCAGGTCGAGCCTGGCCAACGCATCGGCGCGGCTCGGGTGGCGCCACAGCGCTTCGAAGTCCGCGTAGTGGCGGGCGAAGCGGTCACGGATCGGCAGATCAGGCGGCCGGTGATGCTCGGCGTGCAGGATCGTCGCCTTCTCCCAGAACGTGCGGGTGATCTCCAGCGCCACCACGTTGGCTCGCAGATCGTCGTAGGCACTCGCCAGATCGACGCCAGGTGTCTGGACGAGCAGTGCGGCGATGTCGTGCGTTCCAGTGGGCTGCTGATCGGTCAGGGCGCCGAACTCCAGCTTCACCTGCTTGTCGATGTAGCCACCGGCCTGCGCCAGCGCTGACGGGTATGTGAACAGCAAGTTCGGCGTGCCGGCGAGCGCATCAATCTCGTAGCGCAGCCAGCCATCCGTGTACTGCGGGATACCAAGCCTGGCAGCGATAGCGGCTTCGAGTGCCGGCCGAAAGCGCTCCGCCACGCATCGCTCGCACTCAGCTTCGAGCGCTTGCACGCGCTTGCGGCGCTGACTCGCCGAAGGCGCTTCGTCGAGCTCTGCCGCCGTGAAGCCGAGCGCACGCGGTGAGACGGCGAGGTCGATGTCTTCAGAGAACCGTTGAATCGCGCCGAACACCTTCGACAGCGAGGTGCCGCCCTTGAACACGACGTGCGGGGCCACGGCCTCGACCTCGAAGATGCGACCAAGCGTCCAGCAGACCCAGAAGTCCTTCTCCACGATCAACGGCACGAGTCCCAGCCGGCCGGCTGCTTCGTTGATGACCAGCGCGCGCTCGTCGGGCGGCAAGTTGGAGAAAGGCGTCATCGTGCAGGCGTGTTTATGCGGCTTGCTTGCGCCGCTTCGTTGCCTTCACCGCGGAATCGAGTTGCTGCTGCGGTACCGCAACGAATCGCAGGTGCGGGTGCATCCAGGCAGGTGCTAGGGGCAGGTCTTTCAGCAAGGCCGCGCGGTCTTTCGCCGACAGCGTCTCGCGCAGATGGCCGACCCGAGCCTCGTTGACGTTGGCCTTGCCGACGCTGCGCAGTGCTGCGAAGACCAGGTTACTCATCGGGCTGGCGCTGCGCACCTGGCGTGGTGGGCGATGCTTGAGTTGTACGGTCAGCGAGCCGATCTTCACGGTGCGGCTCGGGCCATCGGTTTCGTAGACGGCACGCGCGGGTACTTGTTCCGACAGGTTCAACAGGTTTGCAGCCATCGCTTGCGCCGGCTGCACGAAGGTGCCGTCGCGGCGAGACAGGGCTTGCGCAATCTCGTCGGCAGTCGGTTGCAGTTCACCGAGCAGCGGATGCTGGCGAGGCACGTCGTAGAGGCCACGTGCCAGGCGACGCAAGGCACCGCTGCGAACCAGACGCATCAGCGCCATGCCCACGCTGTGGGGCGAACCGAGGTCGAGGAAGTCGAACGGGGTGTGTACGCGCGCCGGGTTGGCATTGCTCGCCTTGGCGATGCGTCGACCGATCTCTTGGGCGATGCTGGGCGCCTGCGATGGTGCATCCGCGTGCTTCGACGCAGGGCGTTGCCTCTTCGCGGCAGCCGCGGCTTTGCGATTGACCGTAGTGCTCGGGCGTCGTGTGGACATGGTTGAGTGTGCCTCCTATGCGTTAAAAGTACAACTATCTTCTTTTAACGTATTCGCATCCACGCTCGTCCGAAAACTCGGCTTCGTTTCGGGCACGAGTTCACTTGGTGGCGGCCCACCCGCAACGTGACACAAACGTGAGCTTTCGTTGATGGCCGCGTGAAGCGCGCCGACCAGACTTGCTCTTCATGAACAGCGGCCCGCCCAGCCCGGGCGGCGCGAACAGGAAGTCTCCATGCATCACAGCAAGAACACTGTGATTGTCGGGGGCAGGTTTGCCGGCACGACGCTCGCCCGACACGCTCGCCCGCACGCTGGAGCGCCGGCTCCCGCTCGTTCGAGCGCGTGGCGACGTCCACACCGATGCGTTCGTCCGCAGGCGCTGGCAACCCATCCTCGAGTCGATCCCCGAGCAGATAGGTGTGGTGATAGTTGTGCTGCTGCAGCATGAGCGCGACCGGACGCCCGGACTCTGCCAACACGACGGTCGCCGCGGTGTAGTGATCAAGTTGATGCCAATCGTCGAGGTCTGCAAAAAGGCCCAGCAGGGCCGCACGCCAACCGGAAAATCCCGCCGCGAGACCCGAGAGCGAGTCCCGCGGTGGGTGGGCGGCGTGGTACTCGGCGAAACCGGGATGCTGCGAAAAATACGTCTGCGTGATACCGCAACCGGCAATCAACGTTGAAGCCGCGGCCCACCCGATGACAATCGCAAGAAGCCGT
>JANNDW010000130.1:0-8015 GCA_031378125.1 Methylibium sp.
TAGGGCTTGCCCACGGTGCCGGGGCGCTGAACGCCGGGCAGCGTGGCATGCGAGACGCCGCAGTTCTCGGTCATGCCGTAGACCTCGACAACGGGCAAGCCGAGGCGGGCATACCAGGCCAGCAGCTCGGGTGGCATGGGCGCGGCGCCGCCGGCCGCGAACGTGCATTGGTCCAGGCCCAGCGCGGTGCGGATCTTGCCCGCCACGATGCCCTTGATGATGGGCAGTTTGAGCAGGCGCTGCAGTTTGGCCGGCGCCATCTTGGCGTGCACGCCTTGCTGGAACTTGACCCACAGCCGGGGCACCGAGAAAAAGGCGGTCGGCCGGGCGCGCTGCATGTCCGACGCGAAGGTCTCCAGGCTCTCGGCAAAAAACACCCGCATGCCGGTGGCCAGCAGGCCGTGCTCGACCAGCGAACGTTCGGCCACATGGGCCAGCGGCAGGTAACTGAGCATGCGAGTCTCGGGGCCGAGCGGCACGCGCTTCAGGCCGGCCTCGATGGACCAGGCAAACGTGGCGAAGCTGTGCATCACGCCCTTGGGGGCGCCGGTGGTGCCCGAGGTGTACATGAGGGTCGACATCTCATTGCCGTCGCGTACCGGCTCACCGGTCATCGGCGCGGTGGCTTTGACGATGCTGTCCCAGCCGAGGTAGTTGTTGGTTGGCGCCAACGGCAGGCTGATGCACGCCAACGAGTCAGGGATGCCGGGCTTCATCGCTGCCCAGCCATCGAGCTTGCCGACGAACAGCAGCTTGGCTTCGCTGTGGGTGAGGATTTGCCGGATCGTCTCGGCGGCCAAGGTCGGGTACAGCGGCACCGATACGTAGCCGGCCATCCAGATCGCGAAGTCGCACATCAGCCAGTGCGCGGTGTTCTTGGACAGCAGCGCAATCCGCGTGCCCGGCGGGTGGCCCAGCCCCTTCAAGTGCGCGGCCATGCGGCGCGTCTGGTCCATCACCTGCTTCCAGGTGAAGTCGGTCAGCGCGCCGCCGCCGGCCGGCTGGGTGAACACAACCCGGTCGGGGGCCGTCTTTTCCCAGTGGTACAGGCGCTGCAGGGCGAGTGCGTCGGGGGCGGCTGCGGTGGTCATGGCGGGCTGTCTCCTTGGTGCGGCCGCCGCGGCGCGAACTCCACCGAGGGCCTGGTGGGACGTCGACGCGTCGGTCCGAACAGCGAGATTACCGCAGTGGGGAACTACCGCTGCTCGGGACCGACCCCATCAACCCGCTCGCAGCTTGGTGCCGACACCCGCTGCGCCTTGGCTTGCAGCGGCCGGCCCTTCGCGGCCCACGCGTCGATGCCGCCTTCCAGAAAGCGGGCGTTGTAGCCCTCGGCGCGCAGGCGCAGCGTGGTGCCTTGCCCGACTTCGTGGCCGTAAACACAATAGACCACGATCTCGCGGTCTTTCGGCAACGCGGGCATCCATGTGGCAATGTCTGCCGGGTCGCGCCACGATGCGCCGGGGAGCAGCGTGTCGGCGTTGGCGAACACGCCGGCGCGACGCACGTCGAGCAGCAGCGCTGACGCAACCACGGCGTCATGGTTCGCACCCAGGCCGTCGCTGGCCGCATGCACGGCCTGCGCATAACGCAAGGCCACGCCAGTCCAGTCGACATTGGCCATGAAGGCATCAACGTAGGCCGCCGCGTTGGCGCCATGGTCCAGGTGGTAGGCGTGTTCGTACATGTCGAGCGCCAGCACCGGCGTGCCCAGCGCCACCGCGTGCGAGTGGTCGGCCGCCCATTGGTCGACCAGCCGCCCCTCGCGCGGCAGGTAGCCCAGCAACACCCAGCCCGAGCCGCCACCGAGCGCGCGCCCGATGGCGATGAACTCGTCGCGCCAGCGTTGCGCGCTGCCAAAACTTGCGGCCAGCGCCACGGCCATCGGCGCCGGAATCTGCCCGTCGCCGCCCAGGCTCGCAAAGTAAAGCTCGTGCAGCAGCATCGAGTGGGTGGCCAGCAGTTCTTCGCGCTTCAGGCCGTTCAGCGTGAAGCCGGGGGTGGTGTTGAAGTCCAGCGTCGCCAACTGGGCGCGGATGGCGTTCAACCGTTTCACCGCACCGCCATAGTTGTTTTGGTGGTGGCTTTGCATCAGCCGCTCGGACAGGCCGGCAAGCCGCGTCGATTTCAGGGGCAACGGGCTCAGGCTCATGGACCAACCCCTTGGAAGATCATCACAACAGCAGGCCTTTGACCAGGCCCAGCGCCGCACTCGCGGCAATGACTTGAATGACGCTGACCTTGAAGCGCATCAGCGCCACCGCCGCCGCCACGCCGATCAGCGCGGACACGAACTCGAACCGCCCGTTCAGCCCTTGCGGCCACAGCACGTGCAGGGCAAAGAACAGCGCCAGGTTCACGATCACGCCGACCACCGCGGCGGTGATCGCCGTCAGCGGCGCGGTGAACTTCAGGTCGCCGTGGGTGGCCTCGACCATCGGGCCGCCGATCAGGATGAACAGGAACGACGGCAGGAAGGTGAAGAACGTGACCACCGTGGCGGCCGCGGCACCGGCCAGAAAGAGGCTGTCGGGCCCGAACACTTGCTTGGCCCAGCCGCCGACAAAGGCCACGAAGGCCACCACCATGATCAGCGGGCCGGGCGTGGTTTCGCCCAAGGCCAGGCCGTCGATCATTTGCGGCGCGGTGAGCCAGCCGAACTCGGTCACCGCCCCCTGGTACACATAGGGCAGCACGGCGTACGCGCCGCCGAAGGTCAGCAGCGCGGCCTTGCTGAAGAACCAGGCCATCTGGGTCAGCACGCCGTGGCTGCCGTTCACCAGCGCCAGCAGGCCGAACGCGCCGAGCCACAGCGCCGCGCCGACCACGCAATAGCGAATCAGCGTGGCGCGCGAGAAGCGTGCGTGCGCGGGAGTGGGCGTGTGGTCGTCGATCACCGCCGGTCCCGCGCTCGTCCCGGCCTGGCCGTGTGCACCGCCGGTGCGAAACAGCTCCGGCTTCCAACGCCCGCCCACCGCACCGATCAGCCCGGCCGCCAGCACGATGGCCGGGAACGGCCACTGCAGAAAGAAGATGGCCACGAACGCCGCCGCGGCAATCGCCCACAGCGCGGCGTTTTTCAGCGCCCGTGAGCCGATCCGCCAGGCCGCGAACAGCACGATGGCCGTGACCGCCGGCTTGATGCCCCACAGCACACCGGCCACCACCGGCGTCTGGCCGAACGCCATGTAGACCCACGACAGCGCGATCAGGATGAACAGCGACGGCAGCACGAACAGCCCGCCCGCCACGATGCCGCCCTTCACGCCATGCATCAGCCAGCCGATGTAGGTGGCCAGCTGCTGCGCCTCCGGCCCCGGCAGCACCATGCAGTAGTTCAGCGCATGCAGGTAGCGCCGCTCCGAGATCCAGCGCCGCCGCTCGACCAGTTCCTGGTGCATCAGCGCAATTTGCCCGGCCGGGCCGCCGAAGCTGACGAAGCCGAGCTGCAGCCAGAAGCGCAGCGCCTGGGCGAAGCTTGGTGCTTCGGGGGTGGTGGTTGCGGCGTTCATGCCGGGGCGCGGGTCGGAAGGCGCCTGTTGATCGATGGGCGTCATTTCTTCTCCGACGTGGCGCCGTAGTGCGCATAGAGCCAGTCGAACACCGGCATGGTGTCCTTCAGCAAACGGTCGTCGTCGGCCTGCTGCGCGCTGGCACCGGCGAGCACCGCGTCGATGCCGGCCGCCTCGGCCACCGGCAGGCCGCCGACGTCAAGAAAGTGCACCAGCGCGCCGATGCGCGCGAGCGCGGCATCGCCGTCCAGGCCAAACGCAGCCAACAGCGTCTCGAAGGTCACGCCCCGGCCGGTGTGGCTGAAGGCCGCGCCGTCGAAGTCGAAGCCGAGCGCGCCGCGCGGGCAATCCTTGGGTCTGCGCAACCACACAAAGCTCGCCTGCCGGTCGATGTGCCGCTTGATCAGCCAGGCCGACGCGAGCCGGTCGACGCGCGGGCGTTGGCGGGTGGCCCAGACTCTTTTGCGGAACTGCGCCGCGTCGAGTCGCGGCACCGCCGCGGCCTGCGCGCTGGGCTCGCCGGGCGACACGCGCCGGGCCACCGCCTGGCGCAGCTCGGCCATCAGCGTCTGCAATTGCCCTTGGGTCGGGCCGGGAAAAAAATCGATGCCCGTCAGCTGGTTGAAGCGCCGGCCGAAGGGCTGTTCGCGGCGCAGCGCCGCGGGGCCGTCGACTGTTTCCAGCTCGGCCAGCAGCCGGCGCACGTCGCTGGCCAGGGCGGTGTAGTCGGCGGTGCGGTCGAACAGCTGCAACAGGGTTTGCTGGTGATCGGCGTCCCGCGCCGCCAGCTGGTGCACGTCGCCGGTTCCGCCAGCCGTGCGCGCATCGTGTGCCACGGCCTCCAGCGAGTCCGCATGCTTTGGCCCGTCCGGCAGCAGGTACACGCCATCGCGCAAGGTGCCGCAGCCCAGGCCCTTGAGCGCCCGCCACACCCGCACACGGTCGGTGCCGCCTTGGGTTGGCAGGCTGATGAAGAGGGCGAGGAAGTTCATGGCGCACCTGATTTGATATAACTATATCATACTAGTCTGATATATATCAAACTCCGCGGCGCGGCTGCCGAAAACGGTGGCCGGGGTGCGGCCGCCGCGGGTCGCCGCGGCTTAGCGAGGGTCGCCGCGGGCTCAGCGAGGGCCGCCGCCGCGGCCGAGTCCGATGCCGTCGAGAATGCGGCCGACCAGGCCGGTGCGGGGCGGCAGCGCGCCGCCCTGGGGCGGTGGGGCCGCAGCCGGGGTGGGCGTGGCGAGTTGCGCCAGGTTTTCATGCACAAACCGCCGCGGTTCGAGCCTGAGCCCGCAGCGCTGCTCGATGGCGAAGGCCGCACGCACGGCCAGCAGCGAATGCCCGCCGAGGTCGAAGAAGTTGTCGCTCCGGCCCACCCGCGACACCCCCAGCAACTCTTGCCAGACCTGCGCCACGGCCCTCTCGGCGGCGCCGCGCGGCGCGTCAAGCACCACGGCGGGCAGCGCGCTGGCCGGCACGGCAGCGGGCCGCGCACGCAGGTCGATCTTGCCGTTGGGCAGCCGCGCGAAGCCGGCCACCCCGAGCACGGCGCGCGGCCACATCGCACTCGGCAGCGCTTGGCGGATCGTGGCTTCGACCGCCAAGACCGGCACCTGGGCGCCGGCGTGGCAGCTGTAGTACAGCAGCATCGCGGTCTGCCCCGACCCGTCCTTCACGGGCCGCACGACCGCACGGTCCACGCCCGGGAACGACTGCGCGACGCGTTCGATCTCCGCCGGTTCGATGCGCAGGCCACGCACCTTGATCTGGTCGTCGATGCGCCCGAGAAGCACCACGTTGGCGTCACTGTCGTAGCGTCCCAGGTCGCCGGTGCGGTAGCACCGATCTTCGGGGTCGGTCGCGAACGGGTTGCGCACGAAGCGCGCACTCGTCAGCGCATCGTCATCCAGGTAGCCCATCGCCAGGTACGGCGTGCGAATGCAGATCTCGGCCGGCTCGCCGACGGCGGCCTGAGCGCCGCGGGGGTTGAGCAGCAACAGCTGCGCGTCCGCGATGCCGCGGCCGATCGGCTGCATGTGCGCGGCGCGGCCCGCCGGCACCGCCCAATGCGCCATCGCCTGCGGGGTTTCGGTGGCGCCGTAAAAGTTCACCTGAGTGGCGTCGGGCGCCACCGCGCGCAGGCGTTCGATGGTGCGGCCGGTCAGCATTTCTCCGCCCCAGAACATGCGCCGCAGCGACTCCAACCGGCGCCCGTCGCCGCCGGCTGCGGCGATCACGTCTCCGCAGCCGGCGGCGATCACGTCGCCGAGCGCCGGTGTGAGGTGGGCGACCGACACCCGCTGCGCGGCCAGCCACGCCACCAGCGTGTCGGGCCGCTGCAGCGTCGATGCGGCGGGGATGCACAGCGTCGCGCCGATCGACAGCGGCGTGAAGATGTCGCGCAGCAAGGGGTCGTGCGACAGGCCGCTGAGCAACGAGAAGCGGTCCCCGCGCAGCAGGCCGTGCTGCGCGACATGCCAGGCCACGAAGTGCGGCAGCGGCGCATGGGCCGTGACGATGCCCTTGGGCCGCCCCGAGGTGCCCGACGTGAACGACACGTACGCCGCGGCGCGCGGGTCCACCGCCGGCAGCGCGGGGTGGCGGGCGGGCTGTTCGGAGTCGCGCGCGGGAACGCCGTCGGCCTGCCGGACGACTTGCTGGGCGGCCTGCCGGGTGACTTGCAGAGAGCGCAACGTGTCGTCCAAGAGGCCCGGCGCGCCGGCCGAGAGGCGCTGCATCGGTGTGCCGCTGCGCGGCCCCGCCCAGGCGTGGTCGCCGCAGACCAGAACCAGGCGCGGCGCGAGCTGGTCGATGCAGTCCTGGTTGCGCTCGTCCGGGTACGCGCTGTCCAGGATGCAGAACACCGCGCCGGCGCGTGCGACGCCGAGCACGGCAACCACCAGGCCCAGGCATCGATCGGCATGGATCACGACCCGGTCGCCCGGATGGATGCCGCGCGCCACCAGCCAGCCGGCCAGGCCGCGCGAGCGTTGTTCCAATTCGCCATAGCTCAGCTCGCCCTCGGCAGACCTCGCCGCCAGTGCGCCGGGCCGCTCGGCAGCCCGCGCCACGAAGCCCGCGAAGATCGTCCGCGCGTGGCTGCCCGCGGGCGCACGCCGCAGCGGCGCGCGCGGGTCGGGCAGCACGGCGCGCGCTGACGCGGTGATGAGCTGGTAGCTTGCGATGGCGGCCCGTGGTTGCGCGGCGATCTGCGCCAGCAGCTGCCCGTACTGGTCCAGCAGCGCCGCCATTTGCCCCGGCGCGAACAGCGCGCCGCGGTAGTGAAGGCGGAAGTCGGCCGCGCCGGGCTGGCTGCGGATGTACAGCGTGAGCGCGAACTTGGCCGCCCCGGCGCCGGGCTCGATCGGCCGGCTCTCCAGGCCCGCCAACGGCGCGTCGCCCGCCGTTTCGGGCAGCGCGTTGACCAGCACGTCGAAGAGCGGGTTGCGCCCGTCCATGCGGTGCGGGTTCAGGGCAGCCACCAGGCCGTCGAACGGCTGCTCCTGGTGCACGAAGGCTTGCAAGGCGGTGTCGCGCACGCGTGCCAGCAGAGCCTCAAAGCTCGGGTCGCCCGACAGGTCGGTGCGCAGCACCAGGGTGTTGAGCAGCGGCCCCACCATCTGCGCCAGCTCGGCGCGGTCGCGCAGGGCGACCGGCGTGCCCACCGCCACGTCGGTCTGGTCGCACCAGCGCATCAACAACAGCTTGAATGCAGCCAGGCTGACCATGAACAGCGTGGCGTTGCAACGCCGCGCCAGCGCGGCCAGACCGGTGGCCACGGCAGCGGGCAGGCAGAGCGTGAGGCAGGGGTCGATGGCTTCGGCGTGGCCGGCATCTTTCGTTCCGCCGGCCGCACCGTCAGCCGCATCGCCGGCCGCACCGTCGCGTGAACCATCAGCGTCCGCATCGGCCTCCTCAACCGTGCCGGCGACGAAGGGCAGGTTCAGCGGCTCAAGCCCCGCCAAGCGCTGCGTCCAGTAGCGGGTGTGCGCTGCCAGCGCGCCCGATTCGACGCGCGCCGCTTCCCAGGCAGCGTAGTCGAGGTAGCCCGGGCCGGTGGGCGAGGGCGGTGGCGGCGTGCCTTCGGCAAACGCCCGGTACAGGGAAGCCAGGTCCTCGCGCAGCAGCTGGGCCGACCAGCCGTCGCTGACCAAGTGGTGCAGCACGAGCTGGAACACATGCTCCTGATCCGCCATCCGGACGAGCACGGCGCGCGCCAGCGGCGCCTCGGCCGGGTCGAAGCGGGCGTCGGCATGCTCGGCCAGCAGCGCGAACAGGCGCGGGTCGCGCGCGGGGGCGGGCACGGCGCCCAGGTCGTGGAACGCCAGCGGCAGCGCGGCGCTGTCGCGCAGGCGCTGCATCGGCGTGCCGTCGTGCAGCGAGATGCCCAGGCGCAGGCTGTCGTGGCGCCGCACCAGCGCCTGCAGCGCGCGTTCCAGCGCGGCGCGGTCGAGGTGGCCGCGCAGGCGCTCGCTGGTGGGCATGTGATACGCCCCGCTG
>JANNDW010000134.1:0-30111 GCA_031378125.1 Methylibium sp.
GATCGTGCCTTTGCCGGCGATGTCGGAGTAAGCGCCCGACAGGTCGGTCAGCACGCCGATGCGCACCACGTTGTCGGACACCTGGGCTTGCGCCGGGGCGAAGGCCGCGGCGAGCGCGGCGGTGAGGGTGAGGGTCTTGAAGTTCATGCGTGTCTCCGGAGTGGTTGAACGGGAAGAAATGAATCAGGTGGCAGCCGCGCCTCAGACACCGAGCAGCTCATGCAGCATCTCGGTCTTGGACTCAAGTTCGTCCTTGAGCACGGTCGCAACGATGCGGCCGTGCTCAAGCACGTAGTGGCGGTCGGCCAGCGGTGCTGCGAAGCGGAAGTTCTGCTCAACCAGCACGATCGTGTAGCCGCGTGTCTTGAGCAGGCGCATCACCTCGCCGAGCTTTTTCACGATCACCGGCGCCAGGCCTTCGGTGATCTCGTCGAGCAGCAGCAGCCGCGCGCCGGTGCGCAAGATGCGCGCCATCGCCAGCATCTGCTGCTCGCCGCCGGACAGCCGCATGCCGGGGCTGGCGCGGCGCTCGTAGAGGTTCGGGAAGACGGTGTAGATCTCTTCCAGAGTCATGCCGCCAGAGCGCACCACCGGCGGCAGCATCAGGTTCTCTTCGGTCGTCAGCCCCGAGAAGATGCCGCGCTCTTCCGGGCAGTAACCCAGCCCGAGACGCACGATGCTGTGCGGTGCCAACGCGGTGATCTCGCTGCCCGCCAGCATCACCGAGCCGGTGCGCCGGCCCACCAGGCCCAAAATGGCCTTCAGCGTGGTTGAGCGGCCCGAGCCGTTGCGCCCGAGCAAGGTGACGAGTTCACCCTCGTTCACCCGCAGGTCGATGCCGTGCAGGATGTGGGATTCGCCGTAGAACGCGTGCAGGTCGGTGATGCGCAGCATTTCATTCGCGTGGGACAACGCGGCGCTCATCAGGCAACCTCCGTGCTGCGCACTGCGGTATTCGCCTTGGGAACGGCCCGGCGGTTCATGCTTCCACCCCCACGTAAGCTTCCAGCACGCGCGGGTCTTGCGACACGACCGCGTAAGGCCCTTCGGCGAGGATTTGCCCGCGCTGCAACACCGTGATCACGTCGCTGAGTTTTTCGACCACCGACAGGTTGTGCTCCACCATCAGCACGGTGCGGTTCATTGCCACCTTGCGGATCAGCTCGGCCACGCGGTCGACGTCTTCGTGGCCCATGCCTTGGGTGGGTTCGTCGAGCAGCATCAGTTCGGGGGCCAGCGCCAGCGTGGTCGCAATCTCGAGCGCGCGCTTGCGGCCGTAGGGCATCTCCACCGCCAGCGTGCGTGCGTAGTCGGTCAGGTCGACCGCTTCGAGCAACTCCATCGCGCGGCCGTTCAGCTGGTTCAGGCTCTGCGCCGAGCGCCAGAAGTGAAACGAGGTGCCGAGCGGGCGTTGCAAGGCCACGCGCACGTTTTCAAGTGCGGTCATGTGGCCGAAGGTGGCCGAGATCTGGAACGAGCGGATCACACCGCGCCGCGCGATCTGCGCCGGCTCCTCATTCGAGATGTCGATGCCGTTGAAGTGAATGCTTCCCTGGGTGGGCTGCAGGAACTTGGTCAGCAGGTTGAAGACGGTCGTCTTGCCCGCGCCGTTCGGCCCGATCAGCGCGTGGATGCTGCCGCGCTTGACGTTCAGGTTCACGTCCTGGACGGCGGCGAAGCCCTTGAATTCCTTCGTCAGACCGCTGGTCTTGAGGATGATGTCGTCGGCCATGTCACGCGCCCTCAGTCAATGGCCGAGGCCGAATGGAGCCGCTCGCGCAGCACGAACTTCTGGATCTTGCCGGTCGAGGTCTTCGGCAACTCGCCGAAGACCACCAGCATCGGGACCTTGAAGCGCGCCATCTCGGCGCGGCAGTGTTCGATGATCTCGGCCTCGGTGGCCGTTGAGCCGTCGCGCAGTTCGACGAAGGCCGCCGCCACCTCGCCCCACTTCGGGTCCGGCTTGGCCACCACCGCCGCCACCAACACGGCCGGGTGGCGGTACAGCACTTCCTCGACCTCGACGCTGGAGATGTTCTCGCCGCCGGAGATGATCACGTCCTTGCTGCGGTCCTTGATCTTGACGTAGCCGTCGGCCTGGATGACGCCCAAGTCGCCGGTGTGGAACCAGCCTCCCGCAAAGGCTTCTTCAGTGGCCTGGGCGTTCTTCAAATAGCCCTTCATCACCAGGTTGCCGCGGAAGAAGATCTCGCCCATCGTTTGGCCATCGGCCGGCACGGGCTGCAAGGTTTGCGGGTCCAGCACGGTGAGGGTTTGCTGCATCGGATAGGCCACGCCCTGGCGTGCGTTCAGGCGGGCCTGCTCTCCGATCGGCAGCCCGGCCCATTCAAGCTGCTGGGCGCACACCGCCGCCGGGCCGTAGGACTCGGTCAGGCCATAGACATGCGTGATGGCAATGCCAATGCGCTCGCAGCCTTCGATGATCGCGGCCGGCGGCGCCGACCCGGCGATCAGGCCCTTGACGGCGTGCCCGGCTTGATTCAGGCCGGCACGCTGCGCGTCGGGGGCGTTGATCAGCATGCCGTAAACGATCGGCGCACCGCACAGGTGGGTGACATGGTGCTCGCGGATCAGGTCGAAGATCAAGGCCGGGTCCACTTTGCGCAGGCACACGCTGGCACCGGCTTGCAGGGCAAGCGTCCACGGGAAGCACCAGCCGTTGCAATGGAACATCGGCAAGGTCCACAGGTAGACCGAGTGGCGCGGCATCTCCCAGGTGATGATGTTCGACACCGCGTTCAGGTAGGCGCCGCGGTGGTGGGTGACCACGCCCTTTGGGTTGCCGGTGGTGCCCGAGGTGTAGTTCAGCGCGATCGCATTCCACTCGTCGGCGGGCAGCTGCCACACAAAGCCCGGGTCGCCGTGGGCAAGGAAGACTTCGTACGACACGTCGCCGAGCGGCTTGCCCTCGGGGGCTTCCTCGTCCTCGACCTCGATCACGAACGGGCGCCGGTCGCCGAGCATCGCGAGGGCCTGTTCGACCACCCCGGCGAACTCGCGGTCGGTCAGCAGCACCTTGGCCTCGCCATGCCGCAGCATAAAGGCGATGGCTTCGGCGTCGAGCCGCGTGTTGAGCGTGTTGAGCACCGCGCCGGTCATCGGCACACCGAAGTGCGCCTCGAACATCGCCGGCACGTTGGGCAGCATCACCGCCACGGTGTCGCCAACGCTGACGCCGCGTTGCTTCAGCCCACTGGCCAGACGACGGCAACGCGCGTAGGTGTCGTGCCAGGTCTGCCGGCGCGACCCGTAGATCACGGCGGTGCGGTCCGGATAGACGCCGGCCGAGCGTTCGATGAAGCTCAGCGGCGACAGGGCAACGAAGTTGGCCTCGTTCTTGTCGAGGCCGAGTTCGTACGGGCTGGTTCGCGTCATCTTGTCTCCTTCTTAACCCGCTCGGCCGGCCCTGGCGATGCGGGCGGCAACCTGACGAGAAGGATGGCCGACGACTGTTTCACCAGCCTGCGCGCAATGTGACGAATGTTTGCATCGGCCGGCGGGAGCGGATGCCGACTCCTAGAATCTGCGCGACCCCACGAGTTGACTGCCACCCGCCTGCCATGAACGAGCCCTTCGCAAAACCGGCGGACGACCGCTTCAGCCGCTACGAATCGCTGCGGGCGGCGCTCGACCTGATCGACCAGGGCTTCACCCTGATCGACGGCAACCTGCGCTTCGTGGCCTGGAACAAGACCTTTCTGCGCCTGCTCGGTTTCCCGCCCGAGATGGGCTATGTCGGCGCGCCGTTCGAGAGTTTCATCCGCTTCAACGCCGAGCGCGGCGAGTACGGCCCGGGCGATACGCAGGGTTTCATCGACGAACGGGTTGACGCGGCGCGCGCCTTCGCGCCGCACGAGATCGAGCGCACCCGGCCCGACGGCACGGTGCTGCTGGTGCGTGGCGTGCCGGTGCCGGGGCACGGCTTCGTGACGCTGTACTCCGACATCACCGCGCAAAAGAACGCCGAACGCCAGATTCGCGAACACAACGCGATGCTGGAAACCCGGGTCACCGAGCGCACCGTCGAGCTGCTGCGCAGCGAGGCGCAGATGCGCCTGATCACCGACTCGATCCCGGCGTTGATTGCGTACTTTGATCGTGACGGCGTCTATCGCTACATCAATCGCGGCTTCCACGAGTGGTTCGGCCTGGACACCGCCAACCCGGGCGGGGTGAGCGCCAAGCAATACCTGGGCGCCGCCAGCGACGCCGGCATTCGGCCCAACCTGGCGCGCGCGCTGGCCGGCGAGGCGCTGACTTTCGAGTACGAGACGGCGCTGGTCGGCGGCCGCCGTGTGACCGCCCGGACCACGTTGATCCCGGAAATCGGCGCGGACACAACGGTCGCGGGTTGCTTTGAGCTGACCTTCGACATCACCGAGCAAAAGCATGCGCAGGAGATGCTGGTGCAAGCCCAGAAGATGGAGGGGCTGGGCCAGTTGACCGGCGGGTTGGCGCATGACTTCAACAACATCCTGACGGTCATCCTCGGCAACCTGGGCGCGCTGTCGGACGCTCGCGGCAACGACGCGGCGGTGGCCGAATTCGTCGAGCCTGCCGTCGAGGCCGCGCGGCGCGGCGCGGAACTGATCAAGAGCCTGCTGTTGTTTGCGCGCCAGCAGCCGCTCGATGCGCAGGCCGCCGATGTGGCGCCGCTGATCGCCTCGGTCGGCCGGCTGGTGCGACGCTCGCTGCCCGAAAGCCTGCAGCTCGACATCGATGCCGGTGACGCGCCGCTGTGGGCCTGGATCGACGCTCACCAGCTTCAGAACACGCTGCTCAACCTGATCCTCAATGCGCGTGACGCGACGCCGGCCCAGGGGCGGATCGGCGTGCGCGCGTCGGTGCAAGCGCTGGACGCGGTGCGTGCGACCGCGCTTCAGGCCGAGCCGGGACCTTACGTGCGCATCGAGGTCAGCGATAACGGCAGCGGCATGGACGCGCAGACGCTGGCACGGGTGTTCGAACCCTTCTTCACCACCAAGCGGTCGGGGTTGGGCACCGGTCTGGGCATGGCGATGGTCTATGGCTTCGTCAAGCAGTCGGGCGGCGCGATCGGCATCGAAAGCCAAGTCGGCCAGGGCACGACGGTCTCACTCTGGCTGCCGGCCTCCGAGGTCTGCGGCGAGCCGCTGCCACCGGCCGGCCTGGCCCACGACAACGCGCGCGGCGACCAGGGGCTGGCGCTGCTGGTCGAGGACGACCCGGAAGTGCGCAAGGTGGTGCGGCGCTCGCTGCTCGAACTCGGCTTCGCGGTGATCGAGGCCGAGAACGGCGGCGAGGCGATGCAGATCCTCGACCAGACGCCGGGGATAACGCTGCTGCTGTCGGACGTGGTGATGCCTGGCGGCATCGATGGCCGGGAGTTGGCCGCACATGCGCGCCAGTGCCGCGGCGTGCCACGAGTGGTGCTGATGAGCGGCTACGCGCCGGACCTGGGGCAACCCACCGACGTGCCGATGCTTGCCAAGCCGTTTACCAAGACGCAGCTCGCGGCGCTGCTGGGGGAGATGGCATCGTGAACGCGATGTTGCCGCGGTCCGATACTGCCGCGCCGGCGCCGCTGATCTATGTCGTCGAGGACGACGATGCGATCACGAAGCTGGTGGTCGCTGCGCTGCACGAGTTCGGCTTCGCCACCGAGGCGTTTCGCAACGCCGCCACGCTGTTGCGCCGCCTGCGGACCGAGCGCCCCGAACTGTGCGTCGTCGATCTCGGGCTGCCCGACATGGACGGTATCGAACTGGTGCGCCAAATCGCCGCGCTGTCGAGTTGCGGCATGCTGATCCTCACCGGCCGCGGCCACACCGTCGATCGGGTGATGGGCTTGGAGCTCGGCGGCGACGACTACATGGTCAAGCCCTTCGAGCCGCGCGAGCTGGTGGCGCGCGTGCGCAGCATCCTGCGCCGGCGCGCCGGGGGTGGCGGTGGTGGGGGCAGTGGCGGTGGTGGGGGCAGCGCGCCCGGGCAGCAACGCCGCCACGCCAGCTTCCTGGGCTGGAGCCTCGACTGCGCCGCCAACATCCTGCGTGCCGCCGACGGCAGCGAGCACCTGCTCGGCACCGCCGAGACGCAGGTGCTGCGCGCCTTCGTCGAGCGGCCGTACCAGATCCTCACGCGCGAGCAGCTGATCGGCCAGCGCGACCTGTCGCCGCTGGACCGCGCCATCGATGTGCGCATTTCGCGCCTGCGCCGCAAGCTCGAAAGCGACCCGCAGAACCCGAAGATCATCAAGACCGTCTATGGCGCCGGCTACATGTTCTCGGCCGCCGTGACCTGGTCGTGATCGCCAGCGGGCCTCCCACCATGGCACCCCGACCGAGCCTCTGGCAATTCGGGCCGCGCAAGCCCATCGACTGCGACATGGTGCTGGTTCGTGGCCCGGGCGCTGCTGCGCGCAAGCGCCTCAACGCTGCGGAATTCTTCTTGCCCGTGTGTGTGCCAGCGCACAGAACTTTGCGAGGCATGCGCCTAGCCTGCCCAAGGACAGGTTGCTACCGCTGCGGGCCTCAAGGCCCACGGCATGCCTGCGCTGCACCGCCTGGCAGCGCCCGACGCAGGGGAGAACCATGGCTTCGCCGTTCACCATTCCGGACGAATTTGTCCAAGGCTTTTTCAAGTCCGGGCAGAGCCTGATGCAGGCCTTGGCCGGTGTGTCCGCGACGGGCCAGGCGCCCAGCGTGGACATGCCGAGTGTGTCGCTGCCGCAGTTGCAGGCGCGCTACTGGCAACAACAGACGGCGCTGTGGATGGGCATGCTGGCCAACACCGCCGGCCAGGCGCGCGAGCCGGTGGTCGCGCCGGAGCGGGGCGACCGCCGTTTCCACGCCGACGAGTGGCGCGACAACCCGTGGTACAGCGCACTCAAGGAGACCTACCTGCTCAACGCACGCCTGCTCGACGACATGGTCGAAGCGGCAGACCTGGACGCCAAGGCCAAGCACAAGGCGCGCTTCTATGCGCGCCAGTTCATCGACTTCATGAGCCCGGCCAATTTTGCGGCGACCAATCCGGATGCGATCAAGCTCGCATTCGAAACCAGGGGCGAGAGCGTCAAGGCCGGCCTCACCAACCTGCTCGACGACATGAAGCGCGGCCGCATCTCGATCACCGACGAGACCGCATTCGAAGTCGGCCGCAACGTGGCCGTGTCCAAGGGGTCGGTGGTGTTCGAGAACGCGCTGTTCCAGTTGATCCAGTACGCGCCGCTGACCGAACAGGTGGCGCAGCGGCCGTTGGTGATCGTGCCGCCGTGCATCAACAAGTTCTACATCCTGGACCTGCAGCCCGACAACTCGTTCGTCCGCTTCGCCTGCGAACAGGGCCAGACCGTGTTCCTCGTCTCCTGGTGCAACCCGGGCGCCGAACTCGGCAAGACGACCTGGGACGACTACCTCGAACAGGGCGCGATGAAGGCGATCGAGGTCGCGCAGGCGATCAGCGGCGCCGACAAGGTCAATGCGGTGGGCTGGTGCGTGGGCGGCACGATCCTGGCTTCGGCCCTGGCGGTACTGCGCGCCCGCGGCGACAAGTCGGTGGCCAGCATGACCTTGCTGACCACCATGCTCGACTTTCGAGACCCTGGCGACCTCGGCGTGTTCATCGACGAGCAGGGGGTCGCGCAGCGCGAGCAGGCGATCGGCCAGGGCGGCATCTATCCGGGCGCGGAACTGGGCTTCGTGTTCCAGTCGCTGCGCGCCAACGACCTGATCTGGCCCTACGTCGTCAACAACTACCTGAAGGGCAAGTCGCCCGACGCCTTCGACCTGCTGTACTGGAACGGCGACGGCACCAACCTGCCCGGGCCGATGTACTGCTGGTACCTGCGCAACATGTACCTCGAGAACAAGCTGTGCGTGCCGAACCGGCTGACCATGTGCGGCACCCGCGTCGATCTCGGCAGCATCGACATGCCGAGCTACGTGTTGGCCACGCAGGACGACCACATCGTGCCGTGGCGCGCGGCCTACCGCAGCACGCAGCTGGTGGGCGGCAAGTCGCAGTTCGTGCTCGGCGCCAGCGGCCACATCGCCGGGGTCATCAACCCGGCGTCGAAGAACAAGCGCAGCCACTGGACCGACGGCGCCTTGGGCGATGACCCCGAGCAATGGTTGGCGTCGGCGCAGGCGGTGCCGGGCAGCTGGTGGACGCACTGGATGAAGTGGCTGAAAACCCATGCTGGCAAGCCGGTACCGGCGCGCACCCGGCTCGGCAATCCGAAGCACAAGCCGATCGAACCTGCACCGGGGCGGTACGTGAAGGCGCGCGCCAGCTGATCGCTGCGGCAATCAAGTCGAGCCCCCGGACCGTCGCTTGCCTTCGGCCCACGACTGCGTCGTTCGTGTCAGAGCAGGTTGATTCGCTTGGCCTGGTCAGTCAGTTCGGTGCGAAAGGCCGGGTGCGCGATGGCGATCAGTTCTTGCGCGCGCTGCTTGGCCGGCTTGCCGCGCAACTGGGCAACGCCGTACTCGGTGACGACGTAGTTGACATCGTTCTTGCTCGTGCTGACATGGGTGCCGGGGGCCAGCGTCGTCACGATGCGCGAGAGGGTGTCGTTCCTGGCGGTTGAGGGGACGACGATGAATGCCTTGCCGCCGCGCGAGCGGTTGGCTGCGCGCACGAAGTCGGACTGACCGCCCGTGCCCGAATATGGAGAATGGCCGAGACTCTCGGAGCCGCACTGCCCCAGAAGGTCGATCTGCAGGGTGGCGTTGATGGCGACCAGCTTGTCGTTCAGCCCCGCAAGCATCGGATCGTTGGTGAAGTCCACCGGATGGATTTCCAAGGCCGGGTTGCGATCCATGAAGCGGTAGAGCCTGTTGGAGCCCAGAGCGAAGGTGGCAACCATTTTTCCTGGCAGGTAGTTCTTGCGCCGGTTGGTGACGGCGCCGCTCTCCACCAGCGTCAGGATGCCGTCGCCGATCATCTCGGTGTGGATGCCGAGGTCGCGCTTTTGGGTGAGTTGCATGACCACGGCGTCAGGGATGCCGCCGTAGCCGATTTGCAGCGTCGAACCGTCATCGATCAAGTCGGCCACATATTTTCCGATGGCTTCCTGCACCGGGCCGATCTTGGGCAGCCCGACTTCGAGCACCGGCTCGCTGCTTTCGACCAATGCCGTGACCTGCGAGAGGTGTACATGGCAATTTCCGCAGGCAAACGGGACGTTGGGGTTGACCTCGAGCACCACCGCGCGGGCCTTGGCGATGGCGGCGAGCGTGTAGTCGGCGCCCAAGCTGATGGAGAAATAGCCGTGCGCGTCCATCCGCGACGCCATCGTGAACACAACGTCGGCGGGAATCTGCCCGCGTTCGATGTGGCTCGGAATTTCCGAGAAGTAGTTGGGAATGAAATCGATCCAGCCCTGTTGCCCTCCAGCGCGGGTGGCACCGCCATAGAAGAAGGCGATGTGACGGACGTGATCCGCCGTGTCCGGGTCGATGTAGGCGTACTTGCGCATGGCCAGGATCTGCGCCACCTTCACGTCGTGGAAATCCCGGCGTTGCTCCGAAAGCGCCGTCAGCAGCGTCGGCGGCTCGCCCACACCGGTCGGCACGATGATGAAGTCGCCGTTGCGCACCTGGCGCACGGCCTCCGCGGCAGGCATGCGTTTTTGCAAGTACGACTGCTGGATCGACATGGTCTTGTTCCTTGTGACGTACCGCGAACCCTGGGCGGTCAATCATGAGTTCCCTGGCACGGCGGCAAACGCGAGGACCGGGCGCCTGCTTTGCGATTCAGGTGCGCATGACGACCGAGTCTCGCATGGCATGACGGCTGTGAGCGATGCGGCCCGTCAAGCCAGTCAAGCCACCTACACTGGTGGCCGCATGAATGAACCCCGCTATGCATGGGTGGTCGTCTGGGCGGCGTTCTTCAGCCTGGCGGTCATCTTCGGCGTCTCCTATTCGTTCGCGGCGTTCTTTGAAGCGTTCGCAGGCGAATTCAATGCGCAGCGGGCCGACGTGTCACTGGTCTTCGGGCTCAGCGGCCTGGTGTACTTTGTGCTCGGCGCAGGCGCTGGCATGCTCGCAGACCGTTTCGGTCCGCGCGTGGTGTCGTGCGCAGGCATGCTGTTCATCACGGGTGGGCTCGCTCTGAGCAGCCTGGCGGACTCGATGGCGGTAATCTACGCAAGCTACGGCGCGGGCATCGGCATCGGCATTGCGCTGGTCTACACACCCGCCATCGCCTGCGTGCAACCCTGGTTCACCCAGCGTCGCGGGCTGGCGGCGGGCCTGGCCAGCGCGGGCATCGGCGCCGGCACGGTGGTGGTTCCGCTGCTGGCGGCCCATGCGATCGAACAGTGGCAATGGCGAGCAGCGCTGCGCGTCATGGCGGTGGCGGTGCTGCTGGTGGGGCTGGGGGCGGCCATGCTGCTCAAGCGTGCACCGGCCGGCAGCGCATCGGCGTCTGGCGAAAGGCCCGGCACGAGCCTGGCCGAGACGCTGCGCAGCCGCCGCTTCTGGTGGCTGTACCTCGCGGTGGCCGCCGCCAGCCCGAGCATGTTCATTCCGTTTGCGCATGCTTCGGCCTCGGCGCGGGATATGGGTATCAGCGACGCGCGTGCGGTCGGCCTGGTCGGGTTGATCGGCGCCGGCAGCCTGGTCGGCCGCTTCGTGATCGGCGCTCTGGCCGACCGCATCGGGCGCGTCCTCACGCTCACGTTGATGCAAGCCTCCGCCGGCCTGTCCTATTTGCTGTGGAATGCGGCCGGGGGCTACCCGGCGCTGGCCATCTTCGCGCTGTGGTTCGGCTTGAGCTATGGCGGCATCGTGTCGCTGCTGCCCGCCATCTGCATGGACCTGTTCGGCCCGCGCGCCGTGTCCAGCATCATCGGCACGCTGTACACCGGCGCCGCGTTGGGCAACCTGCTGGGGCCGGTGCTTGCCGGTGCCGTGTTCGACCGCTCGGGCAGCTACGCGACGATCCTGTGGGCTTGTGTGGCGCTGTCGACGCTGGCAACCGTGGCCTCGGCACGCCTGGCCAGGTCGCGCGCTCCAGCCTATTGACGCTACCGCCGGCTCGGCTCAGCCCCGGCGCTTGCAGGCGCCAGGGCCTTCGCCAGCCATGGGTCAGCACGCAGGTGCTGCCCCACGCGCGGGCTCAGCCCCGGCGCGTTCAGGCGCCGGGGGCTTCGCCAGCCATGGGTCGGCACGCAGGTGCTGCCCCACGCGCGGGCTCAGCGCAATGGCTTGGCGCGCGCGCCGCGGCCGGCCTTGGCACGGACCGGTGCGTCGGCCGCGTCGACGTCCTCCGCCTTGCCGATCCAGGGCGCCTTGCGGGGGAGCACGGTCTGCGCCAGCCAGGTCTCGATGGCCTCGGGCGGCTGCGGCCGGCTGAACAGAAAACCCTGCATCAGCCCGCACCCGAGGCGGTGCAGCACTTCCATCTGGCGCAGGTTCTCCACGCCCTCGGCGACGACCCGCAAGCCCAGTGAGCGGGCCAGCGCAATGATGGCGGTGACGACCGCGGTGCTTTGCGGTGTGAGCCCCAAGTCGTGCACAAAACTGCGGTCGATCTTGAGCTCGCTGATCGGCATGGTGGTGAGGTAGGCGAGCGACGAATAACCGGTTCCGAAATCGTCGATCGAGATCGCCACGCCGATGTCGTTGAGGCGGTGCAGTGTGGGAATGACGTTTTGCAAGTCCTTCATGAGGCTGGTCTCGGTGATCTCCAGCTCGATGGCGCGGTACGGCACGCCGTAGGCGGTGACCGCATCGTGGATGCACTCGACCAGGTCGGTGCGCTCGAACAGCCGGTTCGGCAGGTTCACCGCAATCGAGTCGGAGAAGCCAAAGCTGTCTTGCCAGAGCCGAGCCTGGCGCGCGGCCTCGCGGATCAGCCACTCACTCATGGGAATGATCAGGCCGGTCTCTTCGGCCAACGGGATGAATTCGTTTGGCGCCATCAGCACGTTGCCGCGCTGCCAGCGCATCAAGGCCTCGGCCCCCACCATGCGGGCGCCGCGCACGTCGATCTTGGGTTGGTAGTGCAGCACCAACTCGTTACGTTCGATGGCCTTGTGCAACGCGCTTTCCATCTCCAGCTTTTCGCGGCCCCGGCCGGCCAACGCGGGGCTGTACACCGAAGAGGCGTTGCGCCCGCCGGCCTTCACGGCATGCATGGCCACGTCGGAGTTGCGCAGCAAGTCGGCCATCGACATGCCGTCGCGCGGGTACACGGCAATGCCCACGCTGGCGGTGACAAAACACTCCTGTCCGCCCACCAGGATGGGCTCGCGCATCAAGTCCAGAATTCGCCCCGCCACACGCTCGGCGTCGCGTTCGTCGACCACCTCGGGCAGCAGCGCCACGAACTCGTCGCCGCCCAGGCGCGCAACCGCTTCGAGTGTGCGGTGCGGGTGCGAGCCCATGGCCTCCAGCGAGCTTTCCATCACCTGGTCGGAGTGGCGCACGCAAGAGCGCAGGCGGCGCGACACCTCCATCAGCAGTTCGTCGCCGGCCGCATGGCCCAGCGTGTCGTTGATGAGCTTGAAACGGTCCAGATCGATCAGCAGCAAGGCCGCCTGGTGGTTCAGGCGGCGCGCGTACTCCAGCGCGCGCTCGGTGCGCCAGATCATCTGGCGCCGATTGGGCAGGCCGGTCAGCGTGTCGAAGTTGGCCAGGTGGCGAATCTTGTCCTCGGCCAGGCGCCGGTCGGTCAGGTCCTGCAGGATTCCGGTGTAGCCGACCAGGTTGCCCAGCTCGTTGAATTCCGGCTCGGCCTCGACGCGGACGATCCGCTGGCGCCCGTCCAGCAGGGTCGCCGAGACATCGGTGGTCAGCACCGAACTGTGCTTCATTACCTCACCGAGCACGGACAGCAGCGCGCTGCGGTCTTCCTCGGGCAACATGCGCAGCAGACCTCGAAACGGCAGCTGCTCCGCGGGCCCGAAACCCAGCACCCTGAGCGCCTCGGCCGAGAAGCGCGGACCGCCCTCGCCCTTTTTCCAATCGAAGCTGCCCATGCGGGCCAGGTCTTGCGCGCGGGCGAGCTTGGACTTGCTGCGTTCGAGCTCGATGCGCGTGCGCGACGATCGCAACAGGTGGCGCAATCGGCCCGCCAGCAGGCTCCATTGGTTGGACTTGACGAAGAAGTCGGTGGCGCCGGCTTCGTAAGCGCGGCTGATGGAGGCGTCGTCGTCCAGGCCGGTGAGCATCAGAACCGGCAGCGATTCGAAGCCCGGCAAAACACGCAGCTTGCGACAGGTTTCAAACCCGTCGAGCGCGGGCATCAAGGCGTCGAGCATCACCGCGTCGGGCAACCATTTCGAGAGCAGCTGCAGCGCTTGCTCGCCGCTGCTGGCCTCGGTCACACTGAAGCCGCGCTCGCGCAGCGCCTCGGATGTGAGCAGCAGGTTGACCTCGTCGTCGTCGACCAGCAGCACCTGCGGCGGCGCCAGGGGATCGCCGTCGGCCGCGCCAGCGCTGGGGTTCATCGGCTGGCCTCGCTCAATTGCTGAAGGGCGAGCAAGAGGCTCTGGACTTCCTCGACCAGTGCGTCCACCAGGGGTTGCAGATCGCTGGTCTGTCCAAGACGAATTCGTGTCTCCAGCTCCGCGCAGATGCCGGACAGCTTCATGCCGCCCACATTTGCCGCCGAAGACTTCAGCGTGTGCGCCACGTGGCGCAGGCCCTTCGGGTCCGCGTTGCGCTGCGATTCGAGCAACTGCGGTATGAGCCGGCCCGTCGAACTCTGAAATGCGGCGAACAGCCGTTCCATCAATCGCTTTTGCCCGGTCGGGTCGAGCGCGCGCAGGCCAGCCAATGCCGCGGCGTCGAGCACGAGGCCGGGCCGGGACGCGGCGCCCGCCGCACCCTGCGTTGGGTGCGCGCCTTGCGAGACAGGCGCGCGAGCCAATCGCGGCCGGGTCAACATGGCAAGTCCCTGCCTTGCATCAAAGCACCGTGAGCCTGCGCGGTGACTTGCCCGCTGCGGCGATTCATTCCTGGCCTGGACATTGAACTTTCAGCATCTCTCTGTTGGCGCAAAGGATCGCAGCAGGTCCGCGCTCACCTCGAACTCTCGAAATCCCCTTGCAATCTCACCCAAGTGGACACAGCCCGCGACACTTCGATCGAGCCGATTCTGATCTACATCCTCAGGGGGAGGACCCGGTAGCGGGGATTGAATCCGGCCATTTCGCACGCTCGCAACTGGCATGTTTCGGCCCCGTCGGCGGTGCGCTGCCAGGCGGCTGATCGATCGCCGCGGCGCGGCTCGACAGGGTTGGACAACGGCTCTTTCGCTTGCAGTGTGGCGCCGTGATAGCACAGGTCGGCGACCGAGGGCTTGCCGGCCGCCAGGGCGCCCGCTATGCTGGATGCATGTACAGTTTTCAGCCATGGGCGCCCGCCCGCTCACGCGGGCCCGCCTCGGCGCCGCGCCGAGCGCATGGCGTGCCGGCGGCGCTGCCCAACACTGCCAGCCCATGACACCACCGCCGCTGCGCCGCCTCATTGCCCACCTCGACATGGACGCGTTTTATGCGTCGGTGGAATTGCTGCGCTACCCTGAGTTGCGCGGCAGGCCGGTGGTGATCGGCGGCGGGCGCCGCCACCAGCCTGTTCTGCGAGCCGACGGAACGCGAGCGTTCGCCGCACTGCGTGACTACGCCGGCCGAGGCGTCATCACCACCAGCACCTACGAAGCGCGGGCCTTGGGCGTGCACTCGGGCATGGGGGTGATGAAGGCCGCGCTGCTGGCGCCCGATGCCGTGCTGCTGCCGGTGGACTTTGACGAGTACCGCCGCTATTCGCGCCTGTTCAAGGCCGCGGTGCGCGCAATGGCGCCCCTGATGGAAGACCGCGGCATCGACGAGATCTACATCGATCTGACTGAATTTCCGGGCGCCCAGGACGATGCTGGACGCGCGGCCGGGCAAGGCCTCAGGGACGTGGTGTTCGAGGCCACGGGCCTGAGTTGTTCGGTGGGTGTGACGCCGAACAAGCTGCTGTCCAAGATCGGCTCCGACCTGGAAAAGCCGGGTGGCCTGACGCTGCTCGCCGAGGCCGATATTGCAACAAGAATCTGGCCCTTGGCGGCGAAAAAAATCAATGGCATTGGCCCCAAGGCGACCGAAAAGCTGGCGCGCTTTGGGATTCGCACCATCGGCGATTTGGCAGCCGCCAACCCCGCCTTCCTGGTCGAGCAATTCGGCAAGAGCTACGGCGCCTGGCTGCACGCGGCAGCACACGGCCGCGACGACAGGCCCGTGGTGACCTACAGCGAGCCCAAGTCAATCAGCCGCGAAACCACCTTCGAGCGGGACCTGCACGCGGTGCGCGACCGCGCGGCGCTGGGCGCCATCTTCACCGAGCTGTGCGTTCAGTTGGCGGGCGACCTGCAGCGCAAGGGCTATGCCGGCAAGACCATCGGCATCAAACTGCGTTTCGATGACTTCAGTGCCGTCACCCGCGACGTGACCTTGGCGGCCCACACCATGGATGCCCAGGCCATCCGCCGCGCCGCCGGCACCTGCCTGAAACGCGTCGACCTGACACGCCGCCTGCGTCTGCTGGGCGTACGCGCCGGCGCGCTGGTGAGGCTGGCCGATCTGCTGGCGCCGCTGGACGACGCTGCCGGGCCTCGGGTGCAAGAGCGTCCGGCGAGCGACACCCTCCCGTTGTTCGACATGGCCCCCGGCTAGGGTTGTAGCGGTGCGGCGCAAGGGCGCCATGCCGTAGAGTGACGGCTTTCCAGCGCGGACGCGTGCCCCTTCTTGGGCAGTCGGCGCGCTTTCCCACACGCCGAGCAGGCCAACCCAGCCGGAGACACTGAATGCCCGTTATCACCGAGATCGAGGACCTGCGCGTCCTGGCCAAGAAGCGCGTGCCGCGCATGTTTTACGACTACGCCGATTCGGGCTCGTGGACGCAGAGCACCTACCGCGCCAATGAAAGCGACTTCAAGTGCATCAAGCTGCGCCAGCGCGTGGCGGTCAACATGGAAAACCGCAGCACGCGCACGCAAATGGTGGGGATCGACGTGGCCATGCCGGTGGCCATCGCACCGACCGGCCTGACCGGCATGCAGCACGCCGACGGGGAGATCCTGGCGGCGCGCGCGGCCAAGCGTTTCGGCATCCCGTTCACGCTGTCGACGATGAGCATCTGCTCTATCGAAGACGTGGCGCAAGGCACCGGCGGACACCCGTTCTGGTTTCAGCTGTACGTGATGAAGGACCGGGATTTCATCGAACGCCTGATCGACCGCGCCAAGGCCGCCGGCTGTTCGGCACTGGTGCTCACGCTCGATCTGCAGATCCTCGGCCAGCGCCACAAGGACTTGAAGAACGGCTTGAGCGCACCTCCCAAGCTGACGCTGGCCAACATCGCCAACATGATGAGCAAACCTCGCTGGGGCCTGGGCATGTTGGGCACCCGACGGCGTGGCTTCGGCAACATCGTCGGCCATGTCAAGGGCGTGGAGAACATGAGTTCACTGTCCGAATGGACCGCCCAGCAGTTCGACGCCGGCCTGAATTGGGGTGATGTGGAGTGGATCAAGAATCGCTGGGGCGGCAAGCTGATCCTGAAGGGCATTCAAGATGTTGAAGACGCCCGACTTGCCGTGCGCAGCGGGGCCGACGCGCTGATCGTTTCCAACCACGGCGGCCGCCAGCTCGATGGGGCGGAGTCGTCGATCCGCGCCTTGCCACCCATCGTTGAAGCGGTCGGCAGCCAGATCGAGGTGCACATGGACGGCGGCATTCGCAGTGGACAGGATGTGCTCAAGGCCCGCGCGCTGGGTGCCAAGGGCACCTACATCGGGCGCGCGTTTCTCTATGGCTTGGGAGCGATGGGCGAAGAGGGCGTCGACAAGGTGCTGCAGATCATCCACAAGGAACTGGACCTGACGATGGCCTTCTGCGGGCACACGAACATCAACACCGTGGACCAAGGCATCCTGCTGCCAGGAACGTTTTGAGCGTGCTGGAGCGGCATGCGGCTCCAGCACGGGCCCCTCAAACGGCGGCGCTGCCCGGCCTCACAACTGCCGGGCTTCGAAGGTATTGCACTGGTTCACGCTGCCGGTTTGCAGGCCGAGCTTGAACCACTTGACACGCTGCGCACTGCTCCCGTGCGTGAAGCTCTCCGGCACCACCTGGCCCTGGGACTTGCGCTGCAGCGTGTCGTCGCCTATTTGCGACGCGGCGTTCATGGCCTCTTCAATGTCGCCCTGCTCCAGGATCTGGCGCGCGCTCTGCGCGTCATGCGCCCAGATGCCGGCAAAGCAATCGGCCTGCAATTCCAGCCGCACGCTCAATGCGTTTTGCTGGGCCTCGCTGCCCCGGCCGCGCATGCCGTCGATCTTGGCGGTGATGCCCATCAGGTTCTGCACGTGGTGCCCGACCTCGTGCGCGATCACGTAGGCCTGGGCAAAATCACCGGGCGCACCGAGGCGCGTTTTCATCGTCTCGTAGAAGGACAGGTCGATGTAGACCTTCTCGTCGCCAGGGCAATAAAAGGGGCCCATGGCCGCCTGGCCGGTGCCGCACGCCGTGGGTTCGGCGCCGCGGAACAGGCGCTGTTTCGGCTCGCGGTAGGTGCCGCCCATTTGCTTGAACTGCGCGCGCCACACGTCTTCGGTATCGGCCAGCACGGTCGAGACAAAGCGCGCTGCTTTGTCGTCCGCCGGGGGTTTTGCCGCGGGCGCCTGTTGAACCTGGCCCGTCGGCGCTCCGCCCTCGCCGCTGATCAAACCCAGCACCGTGAGCGGATTGATGCCGAAGATCCAGCCGGCCACCAGCGCAACGGCCACCGTGCCCAGGCCAATCCCGCGCCCGCCACCCAGCCTCATGCCGCCGCCGCCTCGGCCCCCGGCTCGCGCGTCCTCGACGTTTTCGCTCTCGCGATTGCCTTCCCACTTCATGATCGGCTCCTTCAGCGGCCCCGAATCTGTCGTCCGGTTTGCGACAGGGAGCCCAATTAAAGGGATGGTAACGCCCCGTGCCGGGCCAACCAAGTGTGGGGAATCCTTATGCGGCGGGCGCCGCGCGGTCTGGCAACCAAGCCGCTCAGTGCGCCTGGCGGTGTTCGGACAGCTGACGCCGCCGCTGGTCGAGGCGCTGGCAAGCCTCGAACAACTCCAGTGCGAGCGTGCGCAGTCTCGGAATACCGAAGCTGTGCGCGATGGCCAGTTGCCGGTAGGCGTAGACCAGGTCCAGGAACAAGCGCGACATCTCCAGCTTGAAGCCTTGCTGGAACATCAATGCGCCGAACTCCGCCAGTGTCCGGGCCTCGATGGACAGCGACAGGGCCAGTTGGCCAATCCAGGGATCGGCGTCATCGAAGGCAGGTGGCGTCTGCACCGCAGGGCCATCGAGACAAGAGTGGGCGGGAATGCCCGAGGCCGGGGCCTGCCGGACCGTGGAGCGAACCGTGGGAACTGCCATTGCACACCTTGCTTTCACCGCCACCAGAGACTCCGGGGCGCGGGGTCGACAGTAGCGTCAAGCTGCGCCATGGGAAGGTTCAAAATGGCTAGGCTTCCCGGCCCAAATCGATCCGCTCGTTGACGATCCAGCCGAGCCTTTTGGAAGGCGTCGCGCGAGCGAATCAGGTCTTGGGCAGGGTCACACCCTGCTGGCCCTGGTACTTGCCTCCGCGATCCTTGTAGCTGGTCTCGCAGACTTCGTCGCTCTCGAAGAAGAGCACCTGCGCGCAACCCTCGCCAGCATAGATCTTGGCGGGCAACGGGGTCGTGTTGCTGAATTCCAATGTCACGTAGCCTTCCCACTCCGGCTCGAGCGGCGTCACGTTGACGATGATGCCGCAGCGCGCGTAGGTGCTCTTGCCCAGGCAAATGGTCAGCACATTGCGTGGAATGCGAAAGTATTCCAGCGTGCGCGCCAGGGCAAAGCTGTTGGGCGGGATCACGCAGACATCGGCGTGGATGTCGACAAAGCTTTTTTCGTCGAAGTTCTTCGGGTCCACCACGGTGCTGTAGATGTTGGTGAAGACCTTGAATTCGGGCGCGCAGCGAATGTCGTAGCCATAGCTGCTGGTGCCGTAGCTGACGATTTTTTGACCGTCGGCTGCATGGCGCACCTGGCCCGGCTCGAACGGCTCGATCATGCCGGTCTGTTCGGCCATGCGGCGGATCCATTTGTCGCTCTTGATGCTCATGCGTCGCTTCCCGGTTGATGCCGGCTGATTGTAGGGAGCGCCCGCGCCGCACCGGGCGGCGAGGCCCGTCACACTTCCCCACGCATTCTCGGTGGCGGCTGAGCCGTTCTTGTCTTAACATTTATGTCACATCGATTCCGGAGCCCGTCATGCGCCTTGCTTTGGACCTTCTGAGCCAGTACGCCGAGTACCACCGCGACCGGCGCAATATCGTCAGTCATTTCATCGGTGTGCCGATGATCGTTTTTGCGCTCGGCGTGCTGCTGGCCCGCCCCAGCTTTGTGCTGGGGGGCCTGGCCCTCACACCGGCCTGGGTCGTCTTTGCGCTGGCCGCCGCGTGGTACCTGAGCCGAGGCAACCTGGGGCTGGGCCTGGCGGTCAGTGCCGTGGTCGGGCTGCTGCTGCTGCTGGCCCAAAGCGTGGCCGGGGGCGGTGTCGTGAGCTGGCTCGCCTGGGGGATTGGCTTCTTCGTGGCCGGCTGGGTGATCCAGTTCGTCGGCCACTGGTACGAGGGCAAGAAGCCCGCGTTCGTGGACGACATCGTCGGCCTGCTGGTCGGACCGATGTTCGTCACCGCCGAGGCGCTGTTCGCGTTCGGCTGGAACCGGCCCATGCTGGCCGAGATCGAGCGGCGCGCCGGCCCGACAATGCTGCGGGACATGGCCAAGATCGCCTGAGGCTTGGGGCTATGGCGCGCGGGGCGGTTCGGGCTGAGCGTCGAAGCGGTCAAATCCGCAGTAGCAGATGAAGTGCCGGTGGGTTGCGCGGCCGAACAATGCCAGGCCGAGCCGGCAGGCCAGCTCGTAACCCATCTGCGTGATGCCGCTGCGCGACACGATGACGGGCACGCCCATTTGCGCCGACTTGATGACCATCTCGCTGGTGAGCCGCCCGGTGGTGTAGAAGATCTTGTCGCCGCCGCTCACATCGTTCAGCCACATCCAGCCGGCAATCGTGTCGATGGCATTGTGGCGGCCGACGTCTTCGACGAAGGTCAGCAGCCGGTCCTGCTGGAACAACGCGCAGCCGTGCACCGACCCGGCTGACTTGTAAGTGCTCTCCTGCAATCGCATGGCGTTGAGCAGGCCGTACAGCACCCCTTGGCTCAGCCGCGCCGAAGGCTCGTTGGGGGCAGGCAGGCTCAGCGATTCCAGGTCGCTCATCATGTCGCCGAAGACCGTGCCCTGCCCGCAGCCCGTGGTGACAATGCGTTTGGCGGTCTTTTCGTCGAAGCGCTCGATCCCGGCGCGGGTGTTCACCGCAGCGGCCTGCACGTCCCAATCGACCGTGATCGAGTCGACGTCGGCCACCGAATCGACCAGGCGCTGGTTGCGCAGGTAACCCAGCACCAGCAACTCGGGCGCCGCGCCGAGCGTCATCAAGGTCACCAACTCACGCTTGTCGACGAAGACCGTCAAGGCGCGCTCGGCCGGAATGGAGATGCGGCGCGTGGCGCCGAACTCGTCGAGAACATTGACTTCGTGCATCAGCGGCGCGCTGGCGCTTGACAGGCGGGGGGTGAGGGCCATGGACAGAATATGCCAATGAAAAGGGCCGCTGATGAAGGCGGCCCTGGTGCTGCTGCGGGGGCGCGCTATTTCACAGTAACCGTCAGCGCGGCGCTCATCTCTTTGCCGTAGGACAAGTGAAAACCATCGGCGAACTGCATCGTCAGCTTGTAGGTGCCGGGCGCCAGCTTCACCTCGGTTTCGGTCTGTCCTTTGCCGAAATGAATGTGAACATCATCGGCCGGGATGATCTGGCCCGCGGCGAGGCTGTCGCGGTTGATCAACAGGTGGTGGTGGCCGGTGCCGGTGACTTGCTCGCCAGCGGGCTTGACCTCCATGCCTTTGAGGCCGAACTTGACCTTGAATGGGCTGGTGACTGTGGCGCCATCGGTCGGTTCGACGAAGTACACGCCCTTGGAGGCGGGCGCCATGTTGGGGTTCGGTGCACTGGCGCATCCAGCGGACAGCGCGATCAACAGAGCGACAGACGTCGCCTCCAAACTGAAACCAGGAAATCGACTCATCAATGGTCCCTCAAGATTTCTTCACGGGAGCAGATGCAGCGGGCGAAGCCGGCGAAGCGGCCGCCGGCGCCACCGCGGCGGGGGCTGCGACAAATGGGCCCGGGTCGGCACAAGGCGGGGTTTCGGTGGCGGGCTTGGCGTCTTTCCCAGCTGCTTTTGCCGCCGCATAGTACTTCACGGCGACTTTGTCCATGGACTTGCACAGCTGAAAATCGGCCACCTTGTTGCCATGGGCGGTCTTCGCTCCGGCCTCGACGGCCTTCGCCTTGGCTTCGTCGCTCAACGGCGGCAGCTTGGCAAGGGCCGGCGGGGCGGCCAACGCGCCCGCGAGCGCGAGCACGGTCAGGGCAGAGCGAGACATTGCTAATCGCATGGGCATCCTCAAGCGTCAGTGTTGGGCCGCCGGGCGCGCAGCCGATTCGGTGTTCGGCGTGCGCTGTGCGGGAATCTTGCCGGCCTTGATGTCGTCGTGCCAGAGCTCGTGATGCTCCCGGGCCCAGCCTTCGTCCACATAACCGGTCTTCATGCCCTGGAAGGCGCCTTTCATGCCGAGGGTGCCGATGTAGATGTGCCCCATGAACATGACCATCATCAGCACCGTGGACACCGCATGCACCATGTGCGCGATCTGCATGTCGCCACGCGTGTAGGCCATGCCCGGGACGATTTTGTCCATCACCAGGCCAGAAGCCACCACGATCAGCCCCAGCAGGAACACGCCGGCCCAGAAGATCAGCTTTTCTCCGGCGTTGAAGCGGTGCGAGGGCACTTCTTGGCCGCCGAGCAAACCGCCCCCTTTGGCCAACCAGGTCAGGTCGGATTTTTGCGGAATGTTATCGCGCACGAAGGTCGCCAGGACCACCAGCAGCGAGACCGCGAACAGCGGGCCGGCAAAATTGTGCGCGGTCTTGAGCGCATAGGCCAACCAACCGAACAGCGTGGCGCCGATCACCGGCAAGAGGACGAATTTGCCGAACGCCATCACCAGGCCCGAGACCGCGAGCACGCTGAAAGCAATCGCGTTGGTCCAGTGGGCCGCGCGTTCAAAGTAGGTGAAGCGTTCGATCAGCCGCCCGGTGTCCGGCGCATGCCCTCCGAGCGCTCCCTTGCGCCAATAGAACACCGCGATGGCCAGCGCAACGATCAGCAACAGCGCGCCGCCGTAGGGAATGATCAGCTGGTTGCGAACCTGCCGCCAAGCCTCTCCGGCGTTGGTCAGCTTGGAGCCGGGGTACTGAACAAAAGACTGGATCAGCGAGCCCGATTCGGCCGCGGGCAGCGTGCTGCTGCCCTGCGCATTGCCCGACTCGCGCACCGCGCGCCAGAACGGCGCGTTGTTGCCGGGTTGGCTCTTGGCCCGCTGTGCGTTGGTTTCGTCAGGCTTGGGCTCGGCAGGCACCGTGAACCCGGCCTGCGGCGCGCCCTTGCTAGGGCTGTCCTGCCCGAACGCCTGGCCTGCAAGCGCCAGCAGCGCCAAGCCGGCAATGATCACGCTTCGAACCATGCTTTGCATGCTGTGCCCCCTAGCTCTCACTTCGTCTTGGCGTAATCGTTTTGGTTCTGGGCGCGGCTGCGCAGTTGCTCTTCCCAGCTGCTGCGGTCTCCGCCCTTCCACCCCGACGCCACAAAGGCGCTGTCGCTGGCTTCCCAAGCCTGGGTGTCCGACTTCTTGGTAACCGCGGTCTGCGGCTTTTCGCCGCAGGCATTCAGCCCCAGCGCGGCCCCTGTCACCGCGCACAAGACCGCGAGTCGGATCATGACTTGGTGGCCTCGGCAGGCTTCACGGCAGGCGTGCCCTGGCTGGGTTTGCCGTAAGCCGTGCCCCAGCCCCAGACCTCGCTGCCCTTGCCACGATTGAGCACCCGGGTGCGGAAGATGTCGGCCACCACATCGCCGTCGCCGCCCAGCAGCGCCTTGGTCGCGCACATTTCGGCACAGGCCGGCAGCTTGCCTTCGGACAAGCGGTTGCGGCCGTACTTCTCATTCTCCGCCGCACTGCCATTGGCTTCGGGCCCACCGGCGCAGAACGTGCACTTGTCCATCTTGCCGCGCAAGCCAAACGTGCCATTGGTCGGAAACTGCGGCGCGCCGAACGGGCAGGCGTAGGAGCAATAACCGCAGCCGATGCACACGTCCTTGTCGTGCAACACCACCCCTTCGTCGGTGCGGTAGAAGCAGTCCACCGGGCACACCGCCATGCAGGGCGCGTCGGAGCAGTGCATACAGGCCACCGAGATCGACTTCTCACCCGCCACGCCGTCGTTGAGCGTGACCACGCGGCGCCGGTTCACGCCCCACGGCACGTTGTGCTCGGCCTTGCAGGCGGTCACGCAACCGTTGCACTCGATGCAACGCTCGGCGTCGCAGATGAATTTCATTCTTGCCATGATGGAACTTTCTGGGTGGCGTTAGAGGGGTCAGTCCACGCGGGGGGCAGACGCGAAGCGGCTGGGGGTCGTCATGCGGCGCGTTCGATCTGACAGACCGTCGTCTTGGTCTCTTGCATCATCGTGACACTGTCGTATCCATAGGTCGTGGCGGTGTTGACGGCTTCCCCGCGAATCACCGGGGCCGCACCATCGGGGTAATAAGGCGCCAGGTCGATGCCCCCCCAGCGGCCGGAGAAGTGGAACGGCAGGAACACCGTCTCGCCGTCCACCCGTTCGGTCACCAGCGCCTTGACGCGGATGCCCTTGAATTCGGGCAGCGCTTCCATCGGCGGCGTCTTCACCCACACGAACTCGCCGTTGCGGATGCCGCGGTCGTTGGCCGTCTTGGGATTCAACTCGACGAACATTTCCTGCTGCAACTCGGCCAGCCAGGGGTTGGAGCGGGTCTCCTCGCCACCGCCTTCGAACTCGACCAGCCGGCCGCTGGTCATGATGAGCGGGTACTTCTTGCCGATGTCCCGGTTCTTCACCTGCACGCTCTTGAACAAGGTGGGCAGGCGCCAGAAAGCCTTCTTGTCGTCGTGGGTCGGATACTTGTCGACCAGGTCGGCCCGGTTGGAGTACAGCGGCTCGCGGTGTTTGGGCACCGGGTCGGGGAAGTTCCACACCACCGCGCGCGCCTTGGCGTTGCCGAACGGATGGCAGCCATGGCCTTTCATCGCGACGCGGATGATGCCGCCGCTGGAGTCGGTCTTCCAGTTCTTGCCGTCGGCGGCCTTCTTCTCGGCCTCGGTCAACTCGTCCCACCAGCCGAGCTTCTTGAGCAGCAGGTGGTCGAACTCCGGGTAACCCGTCGTGATGTCGGCGCCTTTGGAATGCGAACCGTCTTCGGCCAACAGGCTGACGCCATCGCGCTCGACGCCGAAATTGGCGCGGAAGTTGCCGCCGCCTTCCATCACATGCTTGGAGGTGTCGTACAGGTTCGGCGAACCCGGGTGGCGCATCTCGGGCGTGCCGTAGCACGGCCAGGGCAGGCCGAAATAGTCGCCATCGAGCTTGTAGCCGGTTTCCTTGTCGATGCCGCCGCTGGCCTTGAGCGTCTTCACATCGAAGACATTCATGTTGCGCATGTGCGCCTTCAGCCGCTCCGGGCTCTGGCCGGTGTAGCCGATGGTCCAGACACTGCCGTTGATTTCGCGCAGGATCGATTCGACTTCCGGTTCCATCATCCCCTGTTTGCCGGCGACCAGCTTGGTCTTGGCCATCAACTCCTTGTCGAAGCCGAGCTTTTGGGCGAACTGGTACATGATCATGTGGTCGGTGCGCGCCTCCCATAGTGGGTCGATCACCTTCTCGCGCCACTGGATCGAACGGTTCGACGCGGTCACCGACCCGGAGGTCTCGAACTGGTTGCTCGACGGCAGCAGGTAGACAGCGCGGTTGGCGTTCAGGTCGCCGGCCTTGCCGGGCATGGCCGCCATTGCCGCAGAAGCTGACGGATAGGGGTCGATAACGACGAGCAGGTCGAGCTTGTCCATCGCCTGCTTCATTTCCAAACCGCGGCTTTGCGAGTTGGGCGCGTGGCCCCAGAAGAACATGCCGCGCAGGTTGCTGTCCTGGTCGATCAGCTCGTTCTTTTCCATCACGCCGTCGATCCAGCGCGACACGGTCATGCCGGGCTTGGTCATCATGCCGGGCGCGAACTGCTTTTTGAGCCATTCGTAGTCGACGCCCCAGGCCTTGGCGAAGTGTTTCCACGAACCGTCGGCCAGGCCGTAGTAGCCCGGCAACGAGTCGGGGTTGGGGCCGACGTCGGTGGCGCCCTGCACGTTGTCGTGGCCACGAAAGATGTTGGCGCCGCCGCCGCTCTTGCCGATATTGCCCAGCGACAGCTGCAGCAGGCACGAGGCCCGCACGATCGCATTGCCGATGGTGTGCTGGGTTTGCCCCATGCACCACACGATGGTGCTGGGCCGGTTCTCGGCCATGATCTTGGCCACTTTCAGGCAGGTGGCTTCATCGACGCCGCAGGCCTCTTGCACCTTGTCGGGCGTCCACTGCGTCATCACCTCTTCGCGCACCTTGTCCATGCCGTAGACGCGGTCGCTGATGTACTGCTTGTCTTCCCAGCCGTTCTTGAAGATGTGGTGCATCACGCCGAACAGGAACGGAATGTCGCTGCCGGAGCGGATGCGCACGTACTCGTCGGCCTTGGCCGCCGTGCGTGTGAAGCGCGGGTCGACCACGATCATCTTGGTGCCGGTTTCCTTGGCGTGCAGCATGTGCAGCATGGACACCGGGTGCGCTTCGGCCGCGTTCGAGCCGATGTACAACGCCGCCTTGGCGTTTTGCATGTCGTTGTACGAATTGGTCATCGCGCCATAGCCCCAGGTGTTGGCGACACCGGCAACCGTGGTGGAGTGGCAAATGCGCGCCTGGTGGTCGCAGTTGTTGCTGCCCCACAGGCTGACCCATTTGCGCAACAGGTAAGCCTGCTCGTTGTTGTGCTTGCTGGAGCCGACGATGAAGATCGAATCCGGCCCGCTTTGTTTTTTCAACTCCAGCATCTTGGCGCTGATTTCTTCGAGCGCCTGGTCCCAGCTGATGCGCTGGTACTTGGTGCCCACCAGCTTCATCGGGTATTTCAGCCGGTACTCGCCGTGCGCGTTTTCACGCAGCGCCGCCCCCTTGGCGCAATGGGCGCCCAGGTTGATGGGCGAATCGAACACCGGCTCCTGGCGAACCCAGACACCGTTTTCAACCACCGCATCCACCGCGCAGCCCACCGAGCAGTGGCCGCACACGGTGCGCTTGACGACGATCTTGCCCTGGGCCGCGGCGGCGGGCGCATCGGCAGCCTGCGCCTTGCGCACCAGCGTCAGCTGCGACGTGGCCAGGCCCGCCCCCACGCCCAGCCCCGAACGGCGCAAAAAAGCGCGCCGGTCCATGGTGGGGATGGCCCGCGAAACACCGCGCGACAGGCTGGCGATGAGGGATGAAGATGCAGCGGCCGTCGCCGCCGTGGAAGATTTGCGTGTGAGCAACATGGTCTCTCCTCTTGCCGCGATCAGACCCTGGCCGTCTGGTAGTACTTCAGCACGTGCTGAGTGAGCTGATAACCGCCCTCTTGAGCCACCGGCTCCGGCTTGACTGCCGCCACGACCGGCTGCGGTGTGCGCGGCAGCACCGCCGCCACGGCCGCCAGCGCCCCCGCCGTGCCAGCGCCCGCAAAAACATGCCGGCGGGAAAGCTTGGATTTCAGATCGTTCACTTCAACCTCCTGGATCGCAGCGGCCCGCTGCCAAGGCTTGGAAACCATGTGCCTATGTTAGCGCCGGAACTGGCCGGTCGCGCCACTGCGGGCCACGCGAAAACCCTTGTGATCCCGGCCGCAAGCGGGCTACTCCACTGCGGGAAAGTACCGACCAAGCCACGCACTGAGGGAACGGCGTCGAATTCGCTGGCGCGAGACCTCAGCCGAGCATGTCGAAGGCTTGCGCCTCGACGGCGAAAAACGCCCGCCCGAACAACGCCGCGGCGCGATAGAAGTCGGCCCGCGGGTGCTGCACGATCTGGTCCCACATCGCATCGGACCAGCCGCGCAGTTGCGCGTCGAAGAAGCGCTGCTGCGTGGCCAGGTTGCTCACGGCCAGGTCGTCGCCGGCAATCAGGAAGCGCATCACCTCGCAAAGGTAGGCGATGTGGTCTTCGGTTTCACTCATTGTCTCCACGCGGTCCAGCCCGAGCCGATGCAACTCGTGGCGCAACTCGGCCAGCGGCGTTTCGTTCAACTTGCCGGCGATATGGAACGAGGCATACAAAAACAGCTCTGGCTTGCCCACGCCAACGAACAGCGCGTCGTACTCATCGCGCACCGCCGCGGCGTTGAGGCGGCGCGACGCCGCCACCAGCGCGCCCCAACTGGCTTCGAGAAAGCCGCCTCGCGCCGGTGCTTCGGTGACCGCCACCTGCAGCTGGGCGTACAGCGCGTCGCCGGGCGGCGCGTACAACAGCTGCGACAGCAGGCCGTAGACCTCGGCGCGCGCCAGTTCGTCACTGTCGTCGGAGGTGCTGAAGTTGAGCGTTTGAGCCGTCATGGATAGGCAACCCCGGGGGGTCAAAGGTCCGTGATCCGAACCTCGTTGGGGTTGGTGTGCAAGTCGATCACGCGGCAGTCGCCGCACATCTTCAAGCGCTGGGCTGCCTCGCCCTGGAACATCGAATGACCCGCAAGCTTGACGACCATGGCCTCGATGGCCCGCAGCGTGCCGAACCCTTTTCCGCAACGAATGCAGCTGTAGGGCTCGGCCTCGTTGAGCACGCGCAACTGCTTGCGCGCCTTGCCGCCATCGGCCAGCCAAAGGCGCGGCTGCAGGGTGATGGCCGTCTCTGGGCAAATGGTCGCGCACAGACCGCATTGCACACAATTCTTCTCGATGAAGCGCAGCTGCGGCTTGTCCGGGTTGTCGGCCAGCGCGGCCTCGGGACAGGCGCCGACGCAGCTCAGGCACATCGTGCACTTGTCGGTGTCGACAACCAGGCTGCCGAACGGGCTGGCGGGCGCTGGCAAATCGATGATCTCGGGCGCGGGCGTGGCATTCAGCATCAGGTGTTCGATGGCCAGGTCCAGCGTGGCGCGTTTGTCGGCCTGCACCGTGAACGTGGCCGCCGTTTTTACGGTGGCTGCGGGTGCGCGTTGAAGCCCGAGGTCCAGCGAGCGCGCATCGCTGGCCGAAACGATGCGCAAATGCTCACCCGCCAGACCCATGCCCGTGAGAATGGCTTGCGCCACCGCCATTTGCGCCGCGACCGCGGAGCGGTATTCGGGCGCTTCTTCCTCGGTCATCAGCACCCAGACCTGCGACGCACCGAACGCGATGGCCGACAGCCACAGCTCGATGCCGCTGGACGCCGTGTGCCACACATCGATGGGCAACACGCGGGCCGGCACGCCTTGCACCGCCTTGTCGGTGCGCGCCAGACGGCCGAGTTCGCCGATCACTTTCGTGCCCGCGGCCTGGCTGTGGATCAGCAGCGCGGCATCCCTGCCGCCGGCGCGCAGGTAGGTGGAGAGCAGCGTGCGAATGCGCTTGCCCTGCTCGTCCGCGCGCGGAGTGGCATAGCTGATCGCGCCGCTGGGGCAGACCGTGGTGCACGCGCCGCAGCCCACGCACAGATGCGGCTCGACAATGATGCCGCCGCCGCTGAACGAGCCCGCCGCGCCGGGCCTGCCGGCCTTGCCTTTCATCGACGCATCGCTGCGGATCGCCTGCGCCGAGCAGACGTCGATGCAGGCCGTGCAGCCGATGCGCTCGTTGCGGCTGTGGGCGCAGATCTTTTGTTTGTAGTTGAAGAACTTCGGCTTCTCGAACTCGCCAATGCTGTCGCGCAGTTGCAGCACGGCGGTGATCAACGCGGCATCGTCGGCGGCATGGAAGTAGCCTTGCGGCGGTTGATGCAGGGTGATGTGCGGCGCGGCGCCGAGATCAAGCACCAGGTCGAACGCCTCGGAGACATCTTCCGGCGCGCGCTGGAAGTCGATCGCACCGGCGGCTCCGCAGACCCGAACGCAGTCGCGATGGCTCTTGCACTTGGCCAGGTCGATCTGGTAGCTGAAGTCGATCGCGCTTTCAGGGCAGGCTTCGACACAGGCATTGCAGCGCGTGCACAGGTCCAGGTCGATCGGGTTGCCGGTGGTCCAGCTCGCCTCGAAGGCGCCCAGCCAGCCGCTGATTCGCTGCAACTGCCCGGCATGCACGGCCATGTTGCGTTCCTGCGCCAGCGTGCCGCCGGCGCGCGGCAACAACAGCGTGACCTCCAGCTTGTCGGCCAGCATCTTCGCGGCCCGCTCGGCGCGGTCTGCGGGGCCGATCACCAGAACCCGGCCGGCCGATTGGTAGCTCACCGTCGGCACCGGTTCGGGTTCGGGAAGTTGCGCGCACCGGATCAACGCGGCGATCTTGGCGGTAGCGGCCTTTGCGTCCTTGGACCAGCCGCCCGTTTCACGGATGTTGACGAAGCGGATCGGGCGCTCCGACAGACCGGCCGCGCCATCGGTTTGTGCATTCAACTCCAGGAACAGGCTGCTCTCCTGGGTGCAGGCCACCAGCAAATCGTCACCGCTCTTGGCGGCGCGCTGGAATGCACCCGCCTCGCGCCGGCAGAGCAGGGTGTGAACCGTCTGCAACCCGTCCGCGGCGTCAGGCCCGAGCGCCTTGATCAGGCCCGGGCCGTCCAACGGCATCGTCTTGTTGCAATCGCAGATCAGTGTCTTCATCGGAGCGCTCTTCAGGTCCTTCGCGGGCCTCTGTCTGGGCCACGGATTCATCGGTCAAAGGCTCATCGGCCAACGATCCAGCGGCGAGATGTGACTCTGCCAGCGGCGCGGCCGCCGCGCCATCGGCACTGTCCCGGGCCGGTGGCTCTTGTTCCTTGTCGTCGCACAGCCCGAGAAACTTCGACTGTCGCATCATTCGCAGCATCGACTCCGGGATCGGATCGGGCTTGCCGTAATCGTCGATGTAAGTGTCCAGCC
>JANNDW010000136.1:0-2356 GCA_031378125.1 Methylibium sp.
GCTGTCATGCCGCAAACCTACAACGTCGGGTCCCGCTCGCTTTTTGTCACCGCCACCGCCTGGACGTTCATCGTCCTGGCCGCGCTGGCCTGTGCTTCGGCGCTGGTGCAAAACGCTGCGGTGACATCGATGTTGCCGGGCCTGCGGGCCGGCGCTAAAAGCCACTCGCTGCCGCTGCTGACCGGCTTGCTGGTCGGCTACCTGCCTTGGGTGGTGGGCACCGGGCTGGTGGTGTCTTTCGCAACCCTGGCCTCGGCGATCGGGCTGCTGCTGCGGCTGGACTGGGCGCGTCGCGTGTTCATCGGCCTGCTGATGTTTGCCATCGTGGCCAACCTGCTGGGGATGTGGCTGCAGCACGAGGTGGTGCAGTCGGTGGTGAGCAGCACCCTGAGCAGTGCGCCGATTCCAGCCCAGGTGCTGGGCGTGTTCGGGGGCTTCGTCACCGCGGCCCGTGTGATGGCGATCGTGATGACGCTGTTGGCCTGCGCACTGCTGGCCTGGATCATCCGGCGCTTGATGTCGGCCAGCGTGCGGCAAGAGTTTGCGTGAATGATTGAGCCCCCCAGTCGCTGCGCTCCTGCCCCCGAGGGGCGCGTCCGGCTTGGGGCGGCCCTGCGCTCGGACTGAGCCCCCCAATCGCTGCGCTCCTGCCGGCGTCAGCGCAAGTCACCGTCTACATAGAACCAGCGCCCGTCTTCGCGCACGAAATGGCTGGTCTCGTGCAAGCGCTGGGCGCGGCCATTGAGCTTGCTGCGGGTGACAAACTCCACGCTGGCTCGATCGCTGCCCTGTTGCTCGTGCCTGCGTACTTCGAGCCCCAGCCATTTCAACCCCGCGGGGTCGGCTGCCAGCGATGGCGGCCTGGTGCTGGCGTGCCAGGTGGCGAGCAAATAGTCGTGCAAGCCCAGCACGAAAGCGCTGTAGCGGGAGCGCATCAGCGCTTCGGCGCTCGGCGCCTGCAGGTGCAGCGCACCGCCGTGATAGCGGCCGCAGCACGCGGCGCAGGCGAGGGCGCTGCCGCAGGGGCAGGCGGCGCCCTCGCGGCCGGGCGGGTGGGTTGCGGCCGTCATCAGAGCGCCAGCTCCCAGGTCTCGCCCACCAGCGCGTGGCCGAAGCTGGTGTGCGCCTCGCTGGCCACCAGGCGGTAGCCGGCGCTGCGGTAAATGCCGCGCGCGGCCAGCAGCAGGCTGTTCGTCCACAGCATGATCTTGCGGTAGCCGGCCTGGCGCGCAAAGCGTTCGCATTCGGCCACCAGGCGCTGGCCGATGCCCAGCCCGCGGGCCGCCGGCTCGACCAGCAGCAGGCGCAATTGCGCCACGCCGTCGAGCGGTGTCTGAGTGGCATCGTCGCGCGCTTGCACGAGGAACACGCTGCCCACGTTGGCACCGTCGCGCTCGGCAATCCAGCAGGTTTCGCGCCCGGCATCGAAACGCTCGATGAAGTCGGCCGCGATGCGTGCCACCAGGGCCTCGAAGCGCAGGTTCAATTGGTATTCGCTGGCATACAGCGCGCCGTGGCGCGAAACCACCCAACCCATGTCGCCCGCGTGATGGTGCCGCAGCAGGTAGGGGGCCTTGTGGCGCTCGGTGTCGCCGAGCAGTTTTTCGAGGGCGGCCATGGCCTGCAGCAGTTGCTGCTGCTGTGGCTCGGTCAGTGTGGCCAGCAAGCCGTTCACATCCGCCTGCGAGCGGGTGTTCAGCGGTGCGAAGGCGCGGCGCCCGGCCGCAGAGAGGCTCAAGCGCACGTGCCGCGCGTCGTCTTTTGATCGTGCGCTCTTGATGAGGCCGCGCTGCTTGAAGCCGCTCAGCAAGCGGCTCAAGTAACCCAGGTCCAGGTTCAGCTCGCGCGACAGTTCGGTGGCCGTGCCGCCGTCACGCTGGGCCAGCTCCCACAACAGCCGCGACTCGGTCAGCGTGAACCGCGTGTCCAGCAGCCCCTCATGCAGCACCCCGATGCGCCGCGTGTAGAAGCGGTTGAATTCGCGGATGGCCTCGATGCGGGAGGTCGGGGTGGTGGCCTCGGCTGTGGCTGTGGGCATGATGTTCGGAGCCGAAAAACGGGAGAAAAGCATTCTTCCGCATATGCTTGCCATAAGCAACTGGTTGTTTGCCTTCATCTGGCTGAATTGACTTCTCCAAGGCCGGTTCGCAGCACCGGCGACTCATTTACTCCCGACACCTGAAAACAAGGGGCTTGCATCAGAGACTGTATAAACATAAGGGGTATCCACTTAGCTCCAGTGACGCTACTATCACTGGATGAATACCCAGCCTATCGTAGCGCCAGAAGCGGGCCGTGACTACCCCCGCAACTGGAACGAGTTTCTCGACTGGTTCGCCAGCGAAGAGACTTGCCT
>JANNDW010000201.1:0-18926 GCA_031378125.1 Methylibium sp.
AATCTGAGCCCCCAGTCGCCATTCAAGGCCGCGATCAACCCAACCGCTGTACCGGCAGCGATGAATCCAAAGAAGATGGCCTTTCGCATGTGAGAGACGCTCCAGCACAACAGACTACTCGTCGGCCGCAGGTTTGCAACCCTTGAATGGCAATGCGTTGCCAGGGGAATTTGCCTTTCCTCGGCCCCGCCGGGGGCTGACGACGGCACCATTCCTTCCAGAAAGTGATCTCCATTTTGACCCCGCTCAGGTGCCTCCGCCGTTTTCAACGCGTTTAAGACCCGAGGCCGTCCTCAATCCAGCGGATGCCGATCGATAGTCCACCTTCATTTCGCCTGGGATCCCTTCCACGCGAAGAAGCCTTCAACCAAAATGAGAGCCGGATCACCGACGAGAAGGCGGCCGATCTACAACGAAGCCGGCGAACCCTGGCCGACGACGCAAAGTACTGGGAGAACCTGTCATGCCGGCATCCGAGTCAGCCCTGCTACAAGCACTCGACCTTGTGACCCTGGGCTCAGGGCCCCAGCTCGAGGCCTTGGGTCCCGTTCGAAGCTCACACTTCAGCCGCATTCGCTCGGTCGCCTCAAACAAGAACATCGTTGGGGTGGGCATTAGCGAGAAGCTCGTCGAAGGCAAAGCGACGGGTGAGGCCACGGTCTGCTTCTACGTCAAGAAAAAGCTGCCCCCGAGTCGCGTCAACGGCGAGAACTTGGTTCCGCAGGCGATCAGTCTGCCTGGCAACAAGGCCGTTTTCACCGACGTTAAGGAGATCGGCCCCCTGCGACTGGAGGTCACCAGCAAAGCCACACCGCTGCAGAGCGGATTCAGTATCGGCCACATCAAGGTCACCGCTGGCACGCTCGGCGCGATCGTCCGGCGTGGCGGCAAGCTGCATGTGCTGAGCAACTCCCACGTTCTCGCCATGAGCGGCAAGGCGAAGGCGGGCGACTCGATCGTTTATCCCGGTGTTGCCGACGGCGGCGCCGTACCTGCGAACCTGGCAGCGACGCTCACCGCCTTCGTTCCCTTCGACACCTCGGGCGCTTTGGTGAACCGCGTCGACGCGGCCATTGCTGAGATCGTTTCGGACCGCCTTGAGGCAGTGAACCTCGCGATCCACAAGGCCGGCGTGCCTCTGGGCACCGCGGTCGCCAAGCGCAACATGAAACTTGCCAAGTTCGGCCGCACGACGGGCAAAACGACGGGACGCGTCATCGACGTGAACTTTCGCTTCGCGCTGAACTACCCGGGCGTTGGCACCGTCGGCTACATCGACCAGGTGCTTTGCACGCGCTACACCGACGGCGGCGACTCCGGATCCATCGTGGTGGATGTCGATACAGGCAAGATCGTCGGCCTGCATTTCGCGGGTGCCGATGGCGGTAGCGTCTTCAATCCGATCCGGCCGGTCATGAAGGCGCTCGGCTTCCGCTTCGTCTCGCCCGACGACTGAGTTCATCCCACCATGGTCTCCGCCAAGCTTGCCAACCGGGCGCGCGACGTGTTCGGTGACGAACTGTTCCGCCAGGGCATCCACGGCCTCGCGGTGGACAAGGTGATGCTGGGCGGCAAGTCAACCTTCGCATTGATCGCAATGGTGCCGCCTGGCCACAAGGGCGGACTGCCCGAGACGCTCGATCTCAACGAGGACGGCAAACACACCGCGGTGCCCGTCGTCGTCCGGACGACGGCGCCGTTCAAGCCTGAATGACATCGCCCTCGGGAGAAGACACCCATGCCCGCTTACGTCCGTCGACGTACCACCACCGTCGAAGCCCTCGCAGTCGAACCCACGATCGAAGCCTTCCGCGGGTGCACGCTGGAGCCCTACAAGAAGATCAAGGTACCTTCGTTCGAAGTGGCCGAGGAGATCATCGCCTACGCCTCGCCCGATTCGACCTACGCCGTCACCAAGCGCCTGCTCGACGGCGCCACCAGTTCCATCCTGATCGGCATCTACGATTTCACCGCCGAGTACATGAAGAACCTGTTGCTCAACGCGTTGAGCCGGGGCGTCAAGGTGACCCTGATGCTGGATGTCGAGACCACCGGTGGCGAGGACCAGCTATTCCAGGAACTCATCGACATGGGTGTCGAAGGCGTTCCGGCGCCAGCGTGCACCAGCCAGAAGGCCCGCTATTTCAGCTCTTGCCACGAGAAGTACATCATCATCGACGGCACCTGGACCCTGGTGCAAAGCGGCAACTACTCCAACAACAGCATCCCGCTCAACGAGAAGGACGGCGGCGATCCCAACCATTTCGTCAAAGGCAATCGCGACAGCGGCCTGGCGGTCAAGTCCAAGCCCCTGGCCCGCTTCTTCACGAAGGTGTTGCGGTCGGATATCGCGCTTGAACTCAATGCGCCGGAACCCCAGGCGGCGCCCGCGCCGGCGGCTCCGCCGGAGGTGCTGTGGGTCGAGGCCGCGCCGAAGCTGATTCCGAACACCCTGTTCCCGAGTAAGCGGTTCAAGCTGAGCGCACCATTGACCGTGCAGCCGGTGCTGAGTCCGGACAACTACATGGCGACGATCCCTGACGTGCTACGGGTCGCCAAGCGCTCGATCCTGATCGAGCAGCAGTACATCCGCGGCAACCAGCCGGACATCGCCGTTCTGCTGGAGTCGATTCGTGAGGCCATCGACGAGAACCCCGAGATCGACGTGCGAATCGTGCTCGGCAAGATCTTCGGCGCGGCGGACGTGATCAAGGAGCGCCAGAACGTCAAGCAGCTAAAAGCCAAGTACGGGCTCGTGCTCCGCGACAACATCCGCTACATCGACACCTCGCGGTTCGTGCACTGCCACAACAAGATGATCGTCGTTGACGGCGCGACGGTTCTGGTCAGTTCACAGAATTGGTCGGACGCTGCCGTCACGAAGAACCGGGAGGCGGGTCTGTTGCTCACACACAAGGGCATTGCGAAGTACTTCACCGCCATCTTCGAGAACGATTGGGAGACCGCGTTCAAGAAGATTCCCGTGCCGTCCAAACCCCAGGTCGAGCCCGAGGCATTGCGTGCGGGCGGGTTCGTGCAAGTCGTTCCGGCGGATTACCGGGAGGTCTGAAGCGGAGCTACCGAGCGACCGACACGACAGTCGGACGTCGACGGTCCAGAGTGACCTCAACGACGCGACCACGCCAGTCGGAGCAAAGCGCAATACTGCTCCGGCGGGCAGAGGTCGTTTCCCTCTGGTGCAGCCCGGGAGCGCGCCCGAAGCCCTCCAATCCTGAGCAAGTGGGGCGTCTGGCGGTGATTCGGAAGCAACGCGCTATCGGATCACACAATCGGCTCACAACGTGTCAGCAGAGCGCACACACGTCGGGGGGCTTTTTGGGGGGTAGACAAGAAACACGGGCCGCAAAGGCCCGTGTTTACTAATGAATTGGCGGAGTGGACGGGGCTCGAACCCGCGACCCCCGGCGTGACAGGCCGGTATTCTAACCAACTGAACTACCACTCCTGGACTGACTGAACGTCACGACAAGCCCGCAAAACCGCTTGCAAACTTGGCGTCCCCTAGGGGATTCGAACCCCTGTAATCACCGTGAAAGGGTGGTGTCCTAGGCCTCTAGACGAAGGGGACTTGAAACCGATGTTCCCTCTCGAACTGCGCTGTGCTGAACGACATTTTGGTGGAGGTAAGCGGGATCGAACCGCTGACCTCTTGCATGCCATGCAAGCGCTCTCCCAGCTGAGCTATACCCCCGTTTATTTTTTGAAGTGCGTCTCGACTTTTGCCTTGACGAAACCCCAAACGTTGATCAGCAGCCGCAGTTTCAAGCGAGATTTCGATTATATCCAGCTTTTCAAGCACGCTGCAATCGCGCCAGCACGGTGTCACGTGCAAACAGCTCCAGCACCAGGTCGAGCGACGGGGTCTGCACACGGCCGCACACCAGCACGCGGACAGCGTGGGCGAGTAGCGGCATTTTCAGGCCGTGCGCCGCGAGCGTTTCCTTGATGGCGGCGCCGATCGAGGCCTTGCTCCATTCCACGCTGACAAGCTTTTCGCGCAGCGAATGAACTGCCGGCCGAACCGCCTCGGTCACATGTGCAACCAGCGCTTCGTCGAGAGGGCTCACGTCTGCGAAGTACATCGCAATCCAGTCGGCCAGCTCCACCGTCGTCGCGCAGCGGTCCTTGAACAGCGCGCACATGCGGCCCAGGGCCTCGGTTGGTTGCACGGCGATGCCACGTCGCATCAGCTGCGCCTGGACCAGCGTCGCCAACGTGGCATCGCTGGTCTGCTTGATGTAGCTCGCGTTGACCCAGGCAAGCTTGGCCGGGTCCCATTGCGCCGGGCTTTTCGACAGGTGCTGGCCGTCGAACCACTTCACGAGCTGCTCGCGGCTGAAGAGTTCCTCGTCTCCGTGACTCCAACCCAGCCGCGCCAGGTAGTTGAGCATCGCCTCGGGCAGGTAGCCGGCTTCCTGGTAGGCCGTGACGCTCACCGCGCCGCGACGCTTCGAGAGCTTGTGGCCGTCGCCGCCGAGGATCACCGGCACATGCCCAAACAACGGCAACGGCGCCCCCACGGCGTTGAAGATGTTGATCTGCCAGGGTGTGTTGTTGACATGTTCGTCGCCGCGAAAGACATGGCTGATGTCCATGTCCCAGTCGTCGACGACGACGCAGAAGTTGTAGGTCGGCACACCGTCGGGCCGCACGATGATCAGGTCGTCGATCTCGCGGTTGCTGATCGTGATGCGGCCTTTGACGAGGTCGTCCCAGCTCACGTCGCCGTCAGGCGGATTCCGAAAGCGCACCACCGGCTGCACACCCGAGGGAACGGGGGGCAACACTTTGCCGGGCTCGGGACGCCAGCGGCCGTCGTAGCGGGTTTTCTCGCCGCGGGCGCGCTGCGCCTCGCGCATCCCGTCAAGCTCGTCCGGTGTGCAATAGCAGCGATAAGCGGTGTCAGCCGCGAGCATCTGCGCGATCACGTCGCGGTAGCGGTCCAAGCGCTGCATCTGATAGATCGGACCTTCGTCGCAGTCGAGCCCGAGCCAGTGCATGGAAGCGAGGATTTGGTCGACCGAATCCTGCGTCGAGCGCGCGACATCGGTGTCTTCGATGCGAAGGATGAACTCGCCACCGTGATGGCGCGCGAAAGCCCACGAGAACAACGCCGTGCGCGCCGTGCCCAGGTGCAAAAAGCCCGTGGGCGACGGGGCGATGCGGGTGCGGACTTTGCGCGTCATGTGGGCAGGGTGCCGAGCCCGCGCAGCAGGTCGGCCTGGATGTCCAGCACATCGTCCAGCCCGACCGCCACGCGAATCATGCTCTGCGTGATACCCGCTGCCAGGCGCTGTTCTTCGCTCAGGCGCCCATGCGAGGTGCTGGCGGGGTGGGTGATGGTGGTCTTGGTGTCGCCGAGGTTGGCGGTGATCGAACACACCTGCGTCTGGTCGATCACATGGAAGGCGTTCCGGCGCGAAAGCGCGGCCTCGCCGCTGGCCTGTCCCTTGACGATGAACGACACCACCGCGCCACCGCTGCCAGATTGCTGCGCCATCGCCAGCTCATGCTGCGGATGCGACTTGAGGCCGGGATAGAACACACGCTCGACCTGCGCTTGCCGCTCCAACCACGATGCCAATTTCAGCGCGCGCTCGCTTTGTGCCTGTATGCGGATGGACAGCGTCTCCAGCCCTTTCAACACCACCCAGGCGTTGAACGGCGACAAGCTCATGCCGGCGCTGCGCATGACCGGAACGAGCTTCTCGTTGATGAGTTGCTCATCGGCGCACAAAGCGCCGGCAATCACACGGCCCTGCCCGTCCAGGAATTTGGTGCCGGAGTGCACGACCAGGTCGGCGCCGTATTCAATCGGCCGTTGCAAGGCGGGCGAACAAAAGCAGTTGTCCACCGCCAGCAAGGCGCCTGCCGCCTTGGCGACGGCCGCCAAGGCGCGGATATCGCACACCTCGGTCAACGGGTTGGTCGGCGACTCGGCGAACAGCAGCCGGGTGTTGGGCTGGACGGCGCGGCGCCAGTCCTCTGGGTCGGTCTGCGAAACAAAGGTGGTCGCTACGCCGAATTTGGCGAACTCGCGCCCGAACAGCGCGATGGTCGAGCCGAACACGCTTTGCGAACAGACGACATGGTCGCCCGCCTTCAGCACGCCCATGCCCAGCAGCAGGATGGCGCTCATGCCGCTGCTGGTGGCGATGCAGGCTTGCGCGCCTTCGAGCGCGGCCAGGCGGCGCTCGAACATCGTGACGGTCGGGTTGGTGAAGCGCGAGTAGATGAACGCCTCTTCTTCGTTGGCAAAACGCGCCGCGGCGGTGGCCGCATCGGGCTGCACGAAGCTGCTGGTCAGGAACAAGGCTTCGGAGTTCTCGCCCCACTGGCTGGGCGGCAGGCCCTGGCGCACCGCCAGCGTGTCCAGCCGCAGGCCGGCGGGCAATTTCACCCGGGGTATCTTTTTGTCGGTCATCAAGGCTGCTCCGTCGCACTCTGCAGGGCCAGGCGCGAACGGTCGGCGCTCTCTTCTTCATCGCCTTGGGAGCTGCGTTGCGCCGCCATGGTCCGGAAGTCTTCGGCCGTCACATCGCCCGTGATGTAGACACCGTCGAAACACGAGGCCTCGAAGCCTTTGATGGCCGGGTTGAGCGCATTCACCACGCGCTTCATGGCCGCCACGTCCTGGTAGATCAGCGCATCGGCGCCGATGAACTGGCGAATCTCTTCGATGCTGCGGTTGTGTGCGATCAGCTCTGCTGTGGTGGGCATGTCGATGCCGTAGACATTGGGAAAACGAACCGGCGGCGCGGCCGAGGCCATGTAGACCTTGCGCGCACCGGCGTCGCGCGCCATCTGCACGATTTCTTTGGACGTGGTGCCGCGCACGATGGAGTCATCGACCAACAGCACATTGCGGCCTTTGAACTCGACGCCGATGGCGTTGAGCTTTTGCCGCACCGATTTTTTGCGCACGCCCTGCCCCGGCATGATGAAGGTGCGGCCGACATAGCGGTTCTTCACGAAGCCCTCGCGGTAGGGCTTGCCGATCTTCTGCGCCAATTGCATGGCCGACGGGCGGCTCGACTCGGGGATGGGAATCACCACGTCGATCTCGCTCGGCGGCATGGTGGAGATGAGTCGCTGCGCCAGCGTTTCGCCCAGGTTCAGGCGCGCCTGATAGACCGAAATGCCGTCCAAGATGGAGTCGGGCCTCGCCAGGTACACATACTCGAACATGCACGGGTTGAGGCTGGGGTTGTCGGCGCATTGCTGGGTGTGCAGTTGGCCCTGCATGTCCATGAAGATGGCTTCGCCCGGTGCAACGTCGCGAATCATCGTGTGGCCGGTGCCCACGACAGCCACCGACTCACTGGCCACGATCAGGTTGCGACGCTCCTCACCGTTGCCCTCGCTTTCGCCGAAGCTCAAGGGACGAATGCCGAACGGGTCGCGAAACGCCAGCAAACCATGGCCGGCGATCAGCGCCACGACCGCGTACGAGCCCTTGATGCGCTTGTGCACCGCGCGCACCGAATTGAACACGGCTTGCGGCGACAACGGCAGATCGCGTGCCGCGAGTTCGAGTTCATGCGCAAGCACGTTGATCAGCACCTCGGTATCGCTTTGGGTGTTGATGTGGCGGCGGTCGATGTCGAAGAGTTCCTTCTTCAATGCCTGGGCGTTGGTCAGGTTGCCGTTGTGCACCAGCACGATGCCGAACGGCGCATTGACGTAGAACGGTTGCGCCTCTTCTTCGCTGTAGGCATTGCCGGCGGTCGGGTAGCGCACCTGACCCAAGCCCACGTTGCCGGGCAGGCCGCGCATGTTGCGGGTGCGGAACACATCGCGCACCATGCCGCGCGCCTTGTGCATGAAGCACTTGGTGTCCTGCATGGTCACGATGCCGGCCGCATCCTGCCCGCGGTGCTGCAACAGCAGCAACGCGTCATAGATCAATTGATTGACAGGGCCCTGGGAGATGACGCCGACGATGCCGCACATGGATGGACCCTGAGTTGAACTCGCCGCGCCCGTCAGGCCGGCAGATGCTTGGAGACGCCGGGCGGCAGCACGGGTTTGAGGCCGCGCAAGACCGAATGCAACCAGACCGCGCCGAGTGATTGTTGCCATGCCGCGGACTTCATCAGCGGCGTCAAACCCACCACGGTGGCCAGCGCCAGCAGCACGATCATGCCCCGAGCCAGCCCGAAGCCGGCACCAAGAAGGCGGTCCAGCAGGCTCAACGGTGTGGCGCGAATCAACATCCGCAGCAGCCGTGCCGCCAAGCCCCAGACGATCAAGGCCGCAATGAAGGCGCAAGCAAATGCGGCACCTTGGTTCAGGCCCGAGCCGGGTTCTCCCACCGGGAGGTAAGGCGCCACCACCGGCGCCAGCCACTGCGCCGCGAAGTAGGCCGCAATCCAACCGACGGCCGAGAGCATCTCGAACACCAACCCACGCACCAGGCCGACGATCACCGACAGCGCCAGCACGCCCAGCATCACCGCATCGACCCAACCCATGGACATGTTCTGCCACTCCATCAGAGCGTCAGCACCGCGGCGTTGAAGCCGGCCGCCTTGGTCTTGGCCAGCACACGCTCGGCCTCTTCTCGCGTGGCGAACGGCCCGACCCGAACCCGGATGCGGCTGCCGGCTGCGGTCTCGGTCGACTGTGTGTAGGTTTTCAGGCCCAGCTTCTCGACCTTGGCGCGCATTTCCCGCGCGGCCGAAGCGTCGGCAAACGCGCCGACCTGAACGACAAAACGGACGCCTTCGGCGTTGGCCGGCGCCTTGCCCTCCAACAGCGCCTTCGCGCGCGCCGCATCCGCGGCGGGAGCGGGAGCGGGAGCCGGGGCTGGCGCAGGGGCTGGCGTTGGGGCAGTTGCCGGCATCGGCGCCGAAGGTTTTTTTGGCGCTTCGACGGGCTCCGGGGCGGCCGGCTTCGGCGCGGCTGGCTTGGCCGTGGCCGTGGGTTCAACGGGCTCGGCCGGCGCCGAAGCAACGGCAGCCGAAGCGGGCGTTCGTCCATTGGCAACCACCGCGTCGGCCCTGACCTCGCCGACCACCGGCTTGGCCGGCGCGGCGGCGGGCTCAGCCGCTGGCGGCGCCGGTCGAGCCGGGGGCATGACCAGCGCCGGCGCGCCGTCCTTGCGCGGAATCTCGATCGGAATGTCGACCGGGATCGGGCGCGGTTGCGATTCAAACAGCAACGGAAATCCGATGATGCCGATCACCACCAGCACCACCGCACCCACCAGACGCTGGCGTGCACGCGCGCGGGCTTGCTGCACGCTGCCGGGCGATGGGGCGGCGGCCGTGGCGCTCGTGTTGGCGTCGGTCTTGCGCTTGAAAATGGAGAGCAGGCCCATGCTGTGCAAGTTCCAGGAGGTCCGCGGAGCCACGCAGTGAGGAGCCGCGCAACGCTGGGTCACCGGGGCCCGTCCGGGCAGGGCGCTCAGCCCAGGTGTTGACCCGTGAGCCGAGGCAGCCCGTCTTTCAACACACCGCCCACAGTGGAAAAGGATCCGAAGACGACGATTCTATCAGCGGGGTCCGCGATCTTCAGGGCGGCCTGCAATGCCTGCCGGGGATCCTCGTGGCACGACACGCCAACCGACCCGGGCCCTTTGAGGGCAAGCCGGCCGAGGGTCTGGGCCAACTCGGCAGCCTTGGCCGCACGCGCCGTTGGCAGGTTGGTGAAATGCCAATCGTCCACCACCGGCGCCATGCGGGTGAGCATCAGGTCGATGTCCTTGTCGCGCATCGCGCCGAACACCGCGTGGGTGCGCGGGAAGTAACCCATCTGATCCAGGTTCTGAAGCAAGGTGGCCACGGCATGCGGGTTGTGCGCCACGTCCAACACCAGCGTGGGCTGCCCGGCGACGATCTGAAAGCGCCCCGGCAACGCCACCAGGGCCAGGCCGCTGCGCACCGCCTGTGCGCTGACCGGCAGGCGCTCGCGCATGGCGTCGAGGGCAGCGAGCACGCCGGACGCATTGAGCAACTGGTTGGCACCGCGCAGCGCGGGATAGGCCATGCCGTTGAAGCGCTTGGATCGGCCGGCCCAGCTCCATTGCTGCTGGTCGCCCGAGCAGTTGAAATCGCGCCCGCACAGCCACAGATCGGCGCCCACGCGCTTGGCGTGTTCGATCACGCTGTGCGGCGGCACCGGGTCGCTGACGATCGCCGGCTTGCCGGAGCGCATGATGCCGGCCTTCTCAAACCCGATCGCTTCGCGCGTCGAGCCCAGGTATTCGGTGTGATCGATGGCTATGCTGGTGATGATGGCGCAGTCGGTGTCGATGGCATTGACCGCGTCGAGCCTGCCCCCCAGGCCGACCTCCAAAATCACCATGTCCAGCGGCGCCATGGACATCAGCCGCGCGATCGCCAGCGTGGTGAACTCGAAGTAGGTCAGGCTCACCTCGCCACGCGCTTGCTCTACCGCTTCGAAATGCGGCAGCAGCTCATTCGCCGCGGCCATCTGCCCATTGATGCGGCAGCGCTCCTCGAAATGCACCAGGTGCGGCTTGATGTACAGGCCAACTCGATAGCCCGCCTGCAGCGCAATTGCCTCCAGCATGGCGCAGGTGGAACCCTTTCCATTGGTTCCCGCCACGGTAAAAACGGGGACGCCAAACCGCAGCCCCATGCGCTCTTTGACCTGCAGCACGCGGTCCAGCGTCAGGTCCATTTCTTTGGGATGCAGGCGCTCGCAACGGACCAGCCACTCGTCAAGTGTGTTCGGCAATGACATAGGCCGCCATGGTAAGCGAGGGCTCAACGGAGCCACGCCAATAACGAAGAAGGCGGCGGCGGCCGCCTTCGTGAACACGGCCCGGCCGGAGCCGCGTTACGCGACCGCGTCGGAGCTGAGCCTTTGCAGCATCGCAATCGCGCGTGCAATCGTCTGCCGCAATTCGCGCCGGTCCACGATCATGTCAATGGCCCCGGTGCCGAGCAGGAACTCGGCGCGCTGGAAGCCTTCGGGCAGTTTTTCGCGCACGGTGTTTTCGATCACCCGCGGGCCGGCAAATCCGATCAAGGCCTTGGGTTCGGCGATCACCATGTCGCCCACGAACGCGAAGCTGGCCGACACACCGCCCATGGTCGGGTCGGTGAGCACGCTGATGTAGGGCAGCCTGGCCTTGGCCAAGCGCGTCAGCGACGCAGTGGTCTTGGCCATCTGCATCAGGCTCAGCAGCCCTTCCTGCATACGCGCCCCGCCACTTGCGGTGAAGCTGACGAACGGCGTCTTTTGTTCGATCGCCGTTTCAACACCGCGCACAAAGCGCTCGCCCACCACCGAGCCCATCGAGCCGCCCATGAACTCGAACTCGAAGCCGGCAGCGACAACGGGCAGGCTCAGCACCGAGCCGCCCATCACGACCAGCGCGTCGGTCTCGCCGGTGCTCTCCAGCGCGTCCTTCAAGCGCTCGGTGTACTTCTTGCTGTCCTTGAACTTCAAGGCGTCCACCGGCAGCACTTCCTGGCCGATCTCGTAGCGGCCTTCAGCGTCGAGGAACGCGTCCAGGCGGGCGCGCGCACCGATTCGATGGTGATGGCTGCACTTGGGGCAAACGTAGACGTTGAGCTCCAGGTCGGTCTTGTAGAGCACGGTTTCGCACGACGGGCACTTGATCCACAGCCCTTCGGGCACGGTGCGGCGCTCAGCAAGGTCGCCTTGCTGCATCTTGGTGGGCAACAGTTTTTCGAGCCAGCTCATTCGAATCGTCCTTTCAAGAATCCATCGCCTTGCGAATGGTCGCTATGAAATGGCCCGCCGCCGCCGCCACCTCGGCACGGCTGCAGGTTTCCAACAACTGCACCAGCACCGTGCCGATCACCACGGCGTCCGACACCGCCGCCACCGCCCTGGCCGTGGCGGCATCTCGGATGCCGAAGCCCACGCCGACGGGAACGCTGACATGGGCGCGGATGCGCGGCACCATGGCAGCCACGGCAGCCGTGTCCAAATGGCCGGCGCCGGTCACACCCTTGAGCGACACGTAGTAAACATAGCCGCTCGCGACGCGCCCGACCTGGCGCATGCGCTCGTCGGTGGACGTGGGCGCCAGCAGGAAGATCGGGTCCAACCCCTGCGCACGCAATGTCAGCGCGAAGGGCTCGCACTCCTCGGGCGGGTAGTCCACGACCAGCACCCCATCCACACCCGCGCCTGCGGCGTCGTCGACAAACCGTTGAATGCCGTAGCGTTCGACCGGATTGGCGTAACCCATCAGCACCACCGGCGTGGTGTTGTTGCGGGCCCGAAAGCCGCGCACGAAAGCCAGCACATGGCTCAAGCCGATGCCGCGGCCGAGCGCGCGTTCGGACGCCTTCTGAATCACCGGGCCATCGGCCATCGGGTCCGAGAACGGCACACCCAGCTCGATCACGTCGGCGCCCGCCTCAGCCATCGCGAGCATGATGTCCACCGTGGCATCGGCAAACGGGTCGCCCGCGGTCACATAGGGAATCAAGGCCTTGCGGCCCTGCGCCTTGAGCGCGGCAAAGGTGGCCGCGATGCGGCTCACGAGCTGCCCTTCACGCTTTGCCCGCGGCACGAAGGACGGCAGTAGAACTCGGCGCCGGACAGGTCGGCCACGGTGCCGATGTCCTTGTCGCCGCGGCCGGACAAATTGACCAGCAGGTGCTGATCGGGCCGCATGGCCGGCGCCATCTTCATCGCATGGGCCACCGCATGGCTGGACTCCAGCGCGGGAATAATTCCTTCGGTACGGCACAGCCGATGAAATGCCTGCAGCGCTTCGACATCGGTGATGCCGACGTACTGGGCGCGGCCGATGTCCTTCAGATACGCGTGCTCGGGGCCGACGCCGGGGTAGTCCAGGCCCGCCGAGATTGAATGCGTTTCGGTGATCTGGCCGTTGGCGTCCTGCAGCAAGTAGGTGCGGTTGCCGTGCAACACGCCGGGCGTTCCCGCGATCAATGAGGCGGCGTGTTTGCCGGAGTCCAAGCCCTGCCCCGCGGCCTCGACACCGATCAAACGTGTGCCTTCAAGTTCGATGTAGGGATAGAACATGCCCATCGCGTTGCTGCCACCGCCGACACAGGCAATCACGGCGTCGGGCTGGCGGCCGATCATCTCGGGCAACTGGACCCGGCATTCGTCTCCGATGACCCGCTGGAAGTCGCGCACCATGGTCGGGTACGGGTGCGGGCCCGCCACCGTGCCGATGATGTAGAAGGTGTTCTCGACGTTGGTCACCCAGTCGCGCAGCGCTTCGTTGAGCGCATCCTTCAATGTCTTGGAGCCACTCTCCACCGGCACCACGGTTGCACCCAGCAAATGCATGCGGTAGACGTTGGGCGACTGGCGTTTGATGTCTTCGCTGCCCATGTACACCACGCATTCCAGGCCATAGCGCGCACAGATGGTGGCGGTGGCCACGCCGTGTTGGCCGGCACCGGTCTCGGCAATCACCCGCGGCTTGCCCATGCGCCGCGCCAGCATGGCCTGGCCGATGGTGTTGTTGACCTTGTGCGCGCCGGTGTGGTTGAGGTCCTCGCGCTTGAGGTAGATCTGCGCCCCGCCGAGCTCACGGCTCAGCCGCGCGGCGTGGTAGATCGGGCTGGGCCGCCCGACGAAGTGCTTCAGTTCGGAGCGGAACTCGGCCATGAACGCCGGATCCGCCTGCACCTCGGCGTAGGCGCGCTTGAGTTCGTCGAGCGCATGAATCAAGGTCTCGGCAACGAAGGTGCCGCCAAAATAGGTTCCATTGACGGGTCCGAAATGCCCGCTGGCATCGGGTTGCTGGTAGTTCAACATGGGATGGGGTTCAGATTCTTCAGGTTGCAGAGGCAGCGCACTGCGCAGCGCACTGCGCATCGGCCTCTCGCACGGCGTCGCAAAACCGGCGAATCTCCGCGGCATCCTTGATGCCTTTGGAAGACTCCACACCGGAGCTCACGTCAACGGCCCAGGGCCGCACCCGTCGAATGCCTTCGATCACATTTCCGGCATGCAACCCACCAGACAAAACGACTGGACGGGGCACGTTTGGAGGAATGAGCGACCAATCAAAAACCTTTCCGCCGCCGCCGTAACCGTCGACATGAGCGTCGAGCAGAATGGCTTGGGCATCTGCGAATTGCGCCGCGAAGTCTAACAAATCAAACCCGGCTCCCATGCGGGCCGCGCGCAGGAAAGGACGGCCGTGCTGGCGGCAGTCTGTTGGGGTTTCGTCGCCGTGAAATTGCAGCAGCATCTGCGGGATGGCTTGCGTCGCGGCACGCACCTCGTCGATGCCGGCGTTCACGAACAGCCCGACCGGCGTCACGAACGCGGGGAGCCGGCGCGCCAATCCGGCAGCGCGGCTCAGGCTGACCCGGCGCGGGCTCTTGTCGTACAGCACAAAACCGACCGCATCGGCGCCAGCCTCCAACGCGGCGTCAAGGTCTGCCTCGCGGGTCAAGCCACAAATCTTGATGCGGGTTCGCTGGTTCATGGGGAAATGAAGTGTTCAAGGCAACCAGTCCATGGCGGCGGTTCGGACCGGGATCTCGTGGACCGCATCGTAGTACGGACCGGCAAAGTACAAGCCGGCCGGCGAGAACGTCGCAGCGGCAAGCTCTCGGCGCTTTGAGAGCAGCACTTCTTCCAGCCAGTCCGCGGTTCGCGCACCCGTTCCCACCTCAACCAGGCAGCCCATGAGGTTGCGCACCATGTGATGGAGAAACGCATTCGCATCAAATTCAAAGCGCCAGTAGGCGCCGCGCCGCGTGATGACGATTGAGCGCAGTGTTTTCAACGGCGATGCAGCCTGACACTGCGCCGACCGAAACGCGCTGAAGTCGTGCTCGCCCAGCAAGCGGCTGGCCGCGTCCCGCATCGCGTCGCCATCGAGCGGCCTGAAGCTCCAACCCACGGCACCCGCCTCCAATGCGGGCCGCGTCGCACACTCCAGCAGCACATAGACATAGCGCCGGCCCAGCGCGCTGTAGCGGGCGTGAAAGTCGAGCGGCACGGGCTTGCACCACTGCACCGCGACGTCCGCTGGAAGAAAGCGGTTGGTGCCACGCACCCAGGAGACGGTTTCACGCTGGACGAGAACGTCCGCGTGAACGACCTGGTTGAGGGCATGCACCCCGGTGTCCGTGCGCCCGGCACAGACGGTGCGCACCGCGCAAGCCGCGAAACTCGAAAGCGCGAGCTCGACCCGATCCTGCACCGTGTTGCCACCGGACTGGCTTTGCCAACCCTGGTAGGCCTGGCCCCGGTAGCTGATGCCCAGGGCCAGCCGCATCGATGGTGGAGCAGGCAAGGCCCGCCCGCTCACACGTGGACTCTTCAGGCCAGGTCGGCCAGCATGGTTCGGGCCTTGGCCTTCATCGCCCCTTCGGAATTGGCGATCACCTCGTTGAGCAGCTCGCGCGCACCCTCCACGTCGCCGATCTGGCTGAACGCTTCGGCCAACTCGAGCTTGCGGGCAAACGGATCGGCCGTGCCGTCTCCTTCGGGCAGGCTGAGGTCCAGATCGGCAAAGCCGGATTCGGAATCCAGGCCCGGATCGGAGACGGGCTCCGGCGGACGGTCCAGATCGAGTGAAATGCCCGACAGGTCGAACTCCATCGGCTGCGACACCGTCGTGGGGTGCTCCGAGGCACGGGGTGGCAAGGTCGCTTCCGGGTCGGCAAACTTGCGAAGGCCGACCGGTTCATCAAGGGCCAGCCCGGGCTCGATGAAATGGCTCGCAGACGCTGGCGCGGCGGCGGGAAGATGGGGCGGGGGCACCTTCATGTCCGCGAAGTCAAGATCAAGGTCGACCGACGAACTGTCGACGTAAGGGGCCGCACCGGAGAGGTTGCCGAACTGCGAGGGCGACGGCAACACCGACTGCGGCATGGTCGTGGCGCCCAGCGGCTCAACGAGCTTGCCCGAGTTGCCATGCGCCAGCACAGGGGCAGCGCCGGGCTGGTAGAGCGGGTTCTCCGGATCGATCTGGACACCGATCTCCTGGGCCTTGGACCAGTCTTCACCCTCGCCGCGCGTCAACGCGTAGAGCTGGGTGGCGAGCAGCTCGAAACCCTTGGTGTCGCGCCGCTTGGCGTAGACCTCCAGCAGCTTGGAGCGGATCGCCATCCGATCCGGGTTGCTGCGCATGGCCTCCTTGAGAATTTCCTCGGCCTGAAGGTCACGGCCATAGGCCAGATACACGTCGGCTTCGGCGACTGGATCGACATCGCCAATGGCGTCAAGCTGGCTCAAGGAGTAGCTCATCGACGACGAAGACGCAGCGCCGGCATCTCGGGTGTCGATGCGCTGGCCACCGCTCGCGCCGAAGAACGAGTCCGGTTGCAACCGGCTTTCAAGGAATGACGTTTCTCCGCTGTCCTTCTTCGGCCGGGTGAATCGATACAGGCCGAAGCCGGCCAGCAGCGCGATCAAGCCGGCGCCGCCCGCCAGCGCCCACGGGTTGTCCTCCATCAGCGAGCTGAGGAAACCAGGCTCCTCGGCTGTGGAAGCAGCGCCAGATGCGGCGGGCGCCGCCGAAGCGGCCTTGCTGGCCCCTGCGTCAGGCTTTGCGGCCGACGCGGGCGATGGCGCCGCGGCAACAACCACAGGCGCGGCCGGTGCCGGTGCCGGTGGTGGCTGTGGGGGTGGCGGTGGCGGTGGTGGCGGCGGGGGTGGCGGTGGCGGTGGTGGCGGCGGTGGTGGCGGTGGTGGTGGTGGTGGTGGCGGCGGCGGTGGCGGTGGCGGTGCAACCGGCGGAGGCGGAGGTGGCGCCGTCGGTTTGGCGGGAACGACCGGGGTCGGGGCAGGCACGGGCACCGTCACCCCGGCAGCCTTGGATGCAGCCGCCGCGGCGGCCGCGCCGGAAAGCTGGGTCAAGTCTCTGACGTTCTTGGACAGCTCGGCAACCCGGGTGGCCGCATCTTTTTTCTCTCGCTCTTTCGAAATGCGCTCTTCCGCAGCGGATGCCTTGCCAGAAGCGGCTCCCTTGCTCAAGGTCAGCTTGTCGGGTGCGGGCGCGGCCGCCTGCTTGCGGTCGTCGACCGAGGCTTTCACCTTGCCGCTGGCCTGACGCGAACTGCCTTCTGTCTTGGCCACTGGCGCGGCGCCGGCCAAGCGCTGGCGGTAGGCGCCGAAGTCGGCACTCTGCGCGCGAATCTCTTGCCGCGCTTCACCGGGGGCGACGCTCTTGGCCACATCGGCACTGGGCACGGACAGCACCACCCCCGCCTTCAGGCGGTTCATGTTGCTGTCGACAAACGCCTGGGAGTTGCCGCGGAACAACGAGACCAGCATCTGGTCGAGCGATACGCCCGGCCGTTGGGTGCGCGATGCAATGCTGCTCAGGGTGTCGCCACTTTTGACCCGGTATTCGTCGACACCGGACGAAGGCGGTCGTGTAGCCGTGCGCGGAGCGGCCGGCGGCGTCGGTTCAGAGGCGGCCGGCCGCGCGGGCGCGGGGGCTCGCTCGCTGGCCCGGGGCGCGGGCGCAACCGGCGGTGCGGCAGGCGCTTCGGCGGGCGCCGCGGCCATCACCGGCGCGGTGGCAGGCGCCGCGGGGCTGGGCGCACGAGCCGTCGCGGGGGGATCGAGAAGCAAGGTGTACTCGCGCACCAGACGGCCCGTCGCCCACGAGAGCTCCAGAATCACATCGACAAACGGCTCCTGGACCGAACGATCACTGGACAGTCGCAGGTAAGGCTTGCCATCGGCACGCCGTTGCAGCACCACCGTGGTACCGGGCAGTGCGGCGTTGTAGTCGACCCCCGCAGCGCGGTAGGACTCAGGCGGCGCAACCCGGACGCGCAAATTGGCGGCCTCTTCGGCCGTGAGGCTGGTGACATCGATTTCAGCGCGCAGCGCTTCCCCGAGCGCCGATTGAACCGAGAGCTTGCCCAGACCCAAGGCCCAGACCGCCTGCACAGGCATCCACAGCACCGCCGCAGCAACGCTGGTTAAGGCAAAGCGCCCGGAGAAAATCGTGTTCTTTTTCAAGGCGTCTCCCAAAGTAGATCAAGCGGGTGTTCGCGGGTACCCGCCATCGCCGACAGCGGCACCGGCATCATGCAAACAATTCCTCAACCCGAGAACAGAAAACACAATAGCATCAATGAGATACGCTGACAAGCTCAAGGAATGGCTGACATTCGGACCTGTTTCACGATCTGCGCCGCTTCGAGCGCAGGATTGTGCACCACAGCAACTGCAAAACACCCCCCCAAGTCCGAAGCAAATCAGGCCTCGAGCAGGATGCGCAACATGCGCCGCAACGGCTCCGCCGCGCCCCACAATAACTGGTCGCCAACGGTAAACGCGCCGAGGTAGTGCGGACCCATGGCCATCTTGCGCAGCCGACCGACCGGGATGTCCATGGTGCCGGTCACGGCCACGGGCGTCAGTTCTCTCATCGTGGCCTCGCGGGTATTGGGCACCACCTTGACCCAGGCGTTGTCATTGGCGATCAACGCTTCCACGTCGTCCAGCGGCACGTCTTGCTTCAGCTTGAACATCAACGCCTGGCTGTGGCAGCGCATCGCCCCCACGCGCACGCAAAAGCCATCCACCGGAATGGGCGCCAATGCTCCTGCCTCGCCCAGACCCAGGATCTTGTTCGTCTCGGCCCCGCCCTTCCACTCCTCACGACTGCTGCCGTTGCCCAGGTCTTTGTCGATCCACGGGATCAAGCTGCCCCCCAGGGGCACGCCGAAGTGGGCGGTTTGCGCCTCGCTCAATTCGCGCTGCTTCACGATGGTCCTGCGGTCGATCTCCAGGATCGCGCTGTGAGGATCGTCGAGCAGGCTCTCGACCTCTTTGTGCAGCGTGCCGTACTGGGTCAGCAGTTCACGCATGTGCGCGGCGCCACCCCCCGACGCGGCCTGGTAGGTCATGGTGCTCATCCATTCGACCAGGTCCGCCTTGAACAGCGCGCCCACGCCCATCAACATGCAGCTGACCGTGCAATTGCCACCGATCCA
>JANNDW010000257.1:0-7526 GCA_031378125.1 Methylibium sp.
AACCGCAGGCTCAGGCCATAACCCGTGGCCCCGATGGCGAACAAGGCGAGCGCGGCGCCAGCCGATGGCAGGGGTTCGCCGAAGAGGACCGCCAGCAGCACCGTCGCCGAGGCACCCAGCAGGGCCTTGACCATCACCACCTGCCCGGGGTCGCGTTCGGCCAGGGCGCGCGACAGCGTGTTGTCCACTCCCCAGGCCGCGGTCGCCAGCAGCACGGCCAGCAGGCCCCACAGTTGCGCACCGCCCGAGCGGCCCTGGTCGAGCACCAGCACCATGCCACCGGACAGCAGCAGGGCCATCGCGGCCCAGACCCGGCCGTCCATGGTCTCGCGGTAGAGGCGCCAAGCCAGGACGGCGGTGAACAAGGCTTCCAGCGTCAGCATCAGCGAGGCGCTGGTGCCGCTGGTGTGCTGCAGCCCCCAGGCCAGCGCGACCGGGCCGACGACGGCGCCGAAAGCCGCCATCGCCACCAGCCGCGGCAAGTCGGCGCGCCGCAGCCGAGCCTCGCGGTCGACCGGTTGGCGCGACAGCAAGCCGACGGCCGCGGCCCCGGCGTACAGCAGCGCCGCCGTGCTGAAGGCCCCGAGTCCGACACCGAACTGCTGCACCAGCGGCGTGCTGACGCCGAACAGTGCAGCGGCCAGCAAGGCGAGCAGGCCGCCGCGGAGGGCGGGCAGTCGCCGCGACAGGGACGATGTAACGTTCATGTCAGGCCGTGGATGCGCACGCGCAGCAGCTTGACCGAATTCACGAACACCAGCACGTCCGGTCCCAGGTGGATGAAGGCGGCCTGGATGGGTCCGATCCAGCCCATCAGCGCGGCCGTGATGCCCAGCACGTGCACCACGCCCACGCCGACGAACAGGTTCTCCTGCACCGTGCGGTAGGCACGCCGTGCGATGGCGCGAGCGCCGGCGATCTTGGTCAGGTCGTCGGTCATCAGCGCGATGTCAGCGGCTTCCAATGCGGCCTGCGTGCCGCCACCGCCCATCGCGATGCCGACATCGGCGCGGGCCAGCGCCGGTGCGTCGTTGACGCCGTCGCCGACCATCGCCACGCGGTGGCCCTGCGCCTGCAACTCTGCAATGGCCGCAACCTTGCCCTCCGGCATCAGGTCGGCGCGCACCTCGTCAACGCCGAGCCCCCGCGCCACGGCGTTGGCGGTGGCGGCGTTGTCGCCGGTCAGCATCACGATGCGCTTCACGCCGCTCGCCTTGAGCTCGGCCAAGGCTGCGCGCGCACCTGGCCGCAAGGTATCTGCAATGCCGATGATCCCCACGAAGCGGCCATCGACTGCGACGTGCACCGGGGTCTCGCCGTCCGACGTGGCGGGGTTGGGCAGCGTCACGCCGGACTCTTTCAGCAAGGCCGGATTGCCGACGAGCACGGCGCGGCCTTCGACAGTGGCCTTCACCCCGCGGGCCTGCACGGCTTCGAAGGCCTGCGGCTCGGGCACTTCCAGCTTGAGCGTGGCGGCATGCGCGACGACGGCACGCGCCAGCGGGTGCGCCGAGCGGCGGTCGGCGGCGGCGGCCAGGCGCACGATCTCGGCTTCGGTGAAGGCGGCGTCGAGTGCGGCCACGCGCACCACCACCGGCTTGTTGGCCGTCAGCGTGCCGGTCTTGTCGAAGACCACGACATCGACCTTTGCCAACAGCTCCAGGTACAGCCCGCCCTTGATGAGGATGCCGCTGCGCGCGGCGCGCGCGATGGCCGCGATCATCACCAGTGGTGTCGCCAGCCCCAACTCAGCGGGCGACGTGAAGATCAGCAGCGTGACCACCATCCGCACGTCGCGCGTGACCAGGTAGACACCCACCAGGAAGACGAACACCACCGGAATCAGCCAGGCCGCAACGCGGTCGGCGAGTTTCTGTACCGGCGCCTGCTGCGCCTCGGCGTCTTCTACCAGCGCGATGATCCTGGCGAACATGGTGTCGCCGCCGATCTTGTCGGCCTGGATATCCAACGCGCCGCTTTCGACGACCGTGCCGGCAAACACCGTGGTGCCGAGTGCCTTGTCCTTGGGGATGCTTTCGCCGGTGATCGATGCCTCGTTGACCGACCCCTGGCCCGCGACGACCTGGCCGTCGACGGGAATCTTCTCGCCGGCGCGCACCAGCACCACGTCGCCGATGCGCAGGTCTGCCACTGGCACGCTGCGCTCGCCTTTGGTGTCGCCCGCATCGCGCAGCAGCGCCACCTGCGGCACCGAGCCGATCAAGGCCTTGATCGATGCGCGGGCGCGGTCCGTGTTCAGGTCGGCGATGAACTCGGCGATCAGGATGATCACCATCAGCACCGCGCCGGCTACGGTCTCGCCGCCGAGCATCGCCACCAGCGTGGCGATGGTGACGAAGATCTCGGTGCCGATCTTGCGTTCACGCACCAGGTCGAGCAGGCCGGTCTTGACCAGTGGGTACAAGCCAAGGGCCACTGCCGCCCACAGCACTTCGATGGGCACCGCTTGCTGCCAGTACAGCAAGGCGGCCACGCCGGTGAGCGCGATGCGCCCGACTTCGATCCAGCGCTCGCGTGTCATCAGTGCCCGCCAGCCGGCTGGGTTGCCGTCGGGCGTGGTGGCGGGTGCGAGTGCGGTCGCGGGCGTCGTGTTCATGCCGTGTCTTTCGCTGTGCTACGTTCGCGCTCAGTCATGCGCCAAGTCCCAGATCAGGTGGGCGTCGATCATCAAGCGGTAGTTCCAGCGCAGCGCGTCGGCGCGCGCTTCGCCAGCAGCGCGCAGGGCATCCAGCGACTGGCGGCGCACGAGCAGCAGCGATTGCAGGTCGCCTTCACCGAGGGTGTAGGCGCGTTGAGTCAGGCGGGCGCTCTCACGCGCGGCGGTGGCGCCGCTTTCAGCGATGCGCCAGCGCTCCAGGCCGCCCACCGCGTCTGCATGCGTTTCGGCGATCTCGATCTCGATCTCCTGGCGCGCTCGGTCCAGCGCCGCGCGTGCGACCTCGGCTTGTTGCAGCCCCTGCTGCAGGCGGCGTTCACGCACCGTACTGCCGAACGGGATGCTGATGCTGATGCCGACGACGCGCTCGTTGCGAAAGGCCTCGCTGGACGTGAACACGCCCACGGTCGGGTCGGGCACCTTGTCGGCGCGGGTCCGCGAGGCCGAAATATCGGCCCGGCGCACCTGCCCTTCGGCCGCCTTCAGCAGGTCGGCCTCGGCGACGATGCGCTCGCGCCAGCGGGCCTCGGGCCACATCGGCTCGGCCGGGTCGGAGAGGGCGGCAGGTGCCAGCACGGCCTCGGGGAAACGCAGCTTCAGTTTTGCCTGAGTCTTGACCAGCGTGGAGTCGGCCTGGCTGGCCTGGCGCCGCACCTCGGCGAGGTCGGATTGCGCGATGCTGAGGTCCAGCGCTGATGCATCGCCCGCGCGCTTGCGCTTGTCGACCGCGGCCAAGTTGGCCTCGGCAAACGACAACTGTTCCTTCAACAGTGCCTGCGCGCTGTTTGCCACCAGCCAGTTCAGCCACAGGTCGGACAGCGCACGCGCTGCCTCGTGCCGTGCCTCGCCAACGCGGGCGCGCGCGATCTCGATCTCAACCTCGCCCAACTGGCGGTCGAGCCCGGCCTTGCCGCCGATGCGGATGCCGCGCTGAATGCCCACCGTCCATTCAGTGGTGTTACCGACCCCCCCGACGCGGCGCTGCTGCGTGCTGGCGTTGGCGGTCCACTCGTGCGTGCCCGCAGCCAGCACTGCCGCGCCGTGGCCGGCCGCTGCCAATGCGCGCCGCGCCTCGACGACGGCCGGGTCCTTGTCGATCCAGGCCACCGCCTGCACCGTCGGTGGCAGATCCTTGGGTGTGGCCACGTCTTGCGCTGCGGCCAGGCCGCCGATCAGCAGGGCTGCTGTCCCCGCCACTGCCGCCAGTACAAACTGCTTCATGTGAACTCCCCGTCAACGGTCAACGACGTGGCCCAGTAGCGCACGCCGGCGCCAGCGAAGTCGCGTTGCAGCAACTCGCGCAGTTGGCCCAGCTCATCGGTCGTCAGCAGCACGTTGATCTGCATCGCACGGCTGCGGCCCATCACCTGCTCGGTGGCGCTCAGCCGCCCTTGCCCGCTGCCGTGGCTGTGGGTGGGTGTGCTGGTGAACAACTCGCCGCCAGCGTTGGCCAGCAGCACGTCGAGCAACTTTTCTTCCACGGTCGGTGGGCAGATCAGGGTCAGGCAGTACTTCGATGTGGTCGGCGAATCAGCCATGGGCCACCTCCTTGGGTATTGCGCCGCCTTCGATCTCGGCAGCGGGCCGGTCAGTACGGGGATGCGCGAAGCGCAAGTACAGAATGGGCAACAGGATCAGCGTGAGCGCCGTCGCGGTGATCAAGCCTCCGATCACGACGATGGCCAGCGGGCGCTGAATCTCAGAACCTGGCCCGGTGGCGAACAGCAGCGGGATCAGGCCGAAGGCCGTGATCGATGCCGTCATCAGCACGGGACGCAAGCGCCTTCTTGCGCCCTGCGTGACGCTGGTGAGCAGGTCATGCCCCTCGGCATGCAACTGGTTGAAGTAGCTCACCAGCACCACACCATTGAGCACCGCTATGCCCAGCAGGGCGATAAAGCCCACCGAGGCCGGCACCGACAGGTATTCGCCTGTGACCCACAGCGCCACGATGCCGCCCACCAGCGCGAACGGGATGTTGCTCAGCACCAGCAGTGCCTGCCGCACCGAGCCGAAGGTGGAAAACAGGATCAGGAAGATGAAACCGATGGCCAGCGGCACAACCAGCGCCAGCCGCGCCGCTGCACGCTGCTGGTTTTCGAACTGGCCGCCCCAGGTGATCCGGTAGCCGGTGGGCAGCTTCACGCCTGCCGCGACCTTGGCCTTGGCTTCATCGACGAAGCCGACCAGGTCGCGCCCGGTGACGTTGGCAATGACCACGCTGTAGCGGCTGCCCATTTCGCGGTCGATCTTCACCGGGCCGCTTTCGCGGCTCAGCTTGGCAAGCGTCTCCAGCGGCACGCTCTGGCCGTCGGGTGTGGCAATGCGCAGCGCGGCGAACTCCGCCGGTGAAACCCTCACCAGGTCCGGCCCGCGGATGACGATGGGAATGCGCTGGTTTCCGTCGATCACGGTGCCGGCGCGTTGGCCCTCGATCTGCACACGCAGCGCGTCCTGCACGTCTTCGATCGACAGCCCGTAGCGGCCCGCCGCCAGACGGTCCACCACCACACGCAGGTACTGGACACCGTCGTTCTCGACCGTGTAGACGTCCTGGTTGCCCGGCACCGTCTTCATCAGCGTCTCGATCTGCGCCGCCAGTTCGTTCAGCTTCGCCAGATCGGGGCCGAAGATCTTGATCGCCAGGTCGCCGCGCACACCGATGATCATTTCCGATACCCGCATGTCGATCGGCTGCGTGAAGCTGTAGCTGATGCCGGGCATCTGGTCCAGCACCTCGCGGATGCGATCGATCAGCGCGTCCTTGCTCGCCATGCTCCACTCGGGGCGTGGCTTCAGGATCAGGAAGGTGTCGGTCTGATTCAGCCCCATCGGGTCGAGGCCGATCTCGTCGGAGCCGGCGCGTGCCACCACGCCGGTGATCTCGGGGATGTTCTTCATCAGCGTCTGGTGCACCATCAGGTCCAGCGCCGCGGTTTCCTCCAGGCTCACTGAGGGCAGTTTCTCGATGCCGACGATGATGTCACCCTCGTCCATCTCGGGCAGAAAGGTCTTGCCGACCTGGGTGTAGACACCGGCGGCCAGCACCAGCATCGCGCCGGCCACGACGAACACCACCGTCTGCCGCCTCAGCGCCCAGGCTAGTGTGGGTTCGTACAGGCGCAGCAACTGGCGCGGCAGCCAAGGCTCTTCGTGCGAGACCTTCTTCAGCAGGAACGACGCCAGCACCGGGATGACGGTCAGCGACAGCACGAGCGAGCTCGCCAGCGCGAACACGATGGTGAGCGCCACCGGCACGAAGTACTTGCCCTCCAGGCCCTGCAGCGTCAGCAGCGGCAGGAACACGGTGACGATGATCAGCACGCCTGCGGCCACCGGCACCGCCACCTCGCGCACCGCGCGCAGCACGATGTGCAGCCGCGGCAGCTTGCCGCCGGCCGTCTCCCGGCTCAGGTGCTGCACGATGTTCTCCACCACGACGATGGCCGCGTCCACCAGCATCCCCAGCGCAATCGCCAGGCCTCCCAGGCTCATCAGGTTGGCCGACATTCCGTAGCCGCGCATGAGGATGAACGTGCCCAAGGCCGCCAGCGGCAGCACCACGGCGACGGCCACCGCCGCACGCACGTTGCCGAGAAAGGCCCCCAGCAGCACCAGCACGATCAGCGTGGCTTCCAGCAGTGCCTTGGACACCGTGCCGACAGCTTTCTCGACGAGTGAGGCGCGGTCGTAGAACACCTTCAGCGTCACGCCCGCCGGCAACGTGGGCTGCAGTTCGGCGATCTTGATCTTCACGCCTTCCACCACCTGTTGCGCGTTGGCGCCGGCCAGGCCCAGCACCAGGCCCTGCACGGCCTCGGCCTTGCCGTCCATGGTGACCACTCCGTAGCGCGTGGTGCTGCCGTCGCGCACCACCGCCACGTCGCCCAGGCGCACGGCCATGCCGTTCTTGCGCGCCACCACCACGGCGCGCAGATCGTCCTGCGTCTTGATGCTGCCTTCGGTGCGCACCAGCAGCACCTCGCCGCCTTCGCCCAGTCGCCCGGCGCCGTCGTTGCGGTTGTTGGCCTCGATGGCGGTCTTGATCTGCGCCGTGCTCAGGCCCAGAGCCTGCAGCTTGGCCGGGTCGGGCAGCACTTCGAAGCTGTGCACCTTGCCACCCAGCGCATTGACATCGGCCACGCCCGGCACGGCGCGCAGCGCGGGGCGGATGACCCAGTCGAGCAGGCTGCGCCGCTCCTCAAGCGTCAGTTGTGGCGCCTCGATCGTGAACATGAACATCTCGCCCAGCGGCGTGGTGATGGGCGCGATCCCGCCCGTGATGCCCGAGGGCAGGTCGCCGACGATGTTGTTCAGGCGCTCGGCCACCTGCTGGCGTGCCCAGTAGAGGTCGGTGCCGTCCTGGAAGTCGACCGTCACGTCGACCAGGCCGTACTTGGTGACGGAGCGCAGGATGCGCTGCTTCGGGATGCCCAGCATCTCGACTTCGATCGGCACCGCGATGCGGCTCTCGATTTCCTCGGGTGTCATGCCCGGGGCCTTCATGATGATCTTCACCTGCGTGCTGGACACGTCGGGGAAGGCGTCGATGGGCAGCGTTCGGAAGGCGTACCAGCCGAAGCCGGCCAGCAGCACGGCGGCCAGCAGCACGAACAGACGCTGCGTCAGCGCAAATTGCACAAGGCGGTTCAGCATGGCCGGTCTCCCTGCATGTCTTGCGGGGTGCGCGGGGTGCGGTGGGGCTTCACTTGTCACCCCCGCTCTTGCCTTGCCAGGCCGCCTTCAGCGCGATGACCGATGCGGTCGCCACTTCCTGGCCCGGCTTCAAGTCGCCGGTCACCTGCACCGATGCACCCGCGCTCGACACCACGCTCACCGGCCGGGCGAC
>JANNDW010000291.1:0-1893 GCA_031378125.1 Methylibium sp.
CACTACCCGTCGCCGCTGGCACATTTCTGCCCTCGCGGCCGCTGCATTGATCGTTGCCGGCTGCGGCGGCGGCAACACCGATTCGCCGCTGGCTTCCCGCGTCGTCGTCTTCGGCGACAGCCTGTCCGATCTCGGCACCTACACGCCGGCCACCTCGATCAACGGCCCGGGGACCGGCGCGCCGTACTTCGGCGGCAAGTTCACGACCAACACCTACAGCGGCTACACCGCCACCAGCAACACCAGCATCGCCAACACCTGGGTCGAGTGGATCGCGGCGCGCGTCGGCGTGCCGATCACGGCAGCCATGGGCGGGTTCGGCCCCGACACGCCGCAGACGCGGGTGCGTTGTCCGGTCACCCTGCGCGCGCCGGCGCTGGCGGGTAGCTGCACCGGCTACGCGCAGGGCGGCTCGCGCGTCACCAGCCCGGCCGGCATCGGCAACCCCAACGGCAACGGCATCAACGGCGCGTCGCCTGCGCCGATCACGCTGCCGATGGTGACGCAGGTTGCCGACCACCTGACCGCCTTCACCAGCTTCGGCAGCGACGATATCGTTTTCGTGTTCGGCGGCAACAACGACGTGTTCATCCAGTTCGGCGCGGTGGGGCAGGGCCTGCCCGTGGATCAGGCGCAGGCCAACATCGTCACCGCAGCCACCGAGCTGGCCACGCTGGTGAAGAGCGAGATCATCGCCAAAGGCGGCAAGCGCGTCGCGGTCATGACCCTTCCTGATTCGGCGACCACTCCCTTCGGCTCGACCCTGACCGCGGATGGTCGGGCACTGTTGACGGGGCTGTCGGCCGCGTTCAACACGGCCCTGCTCGCCGGGCTGGATGGCAGCGGCGCGAAGATCATCGATGCGCGCGCGCTCAATGCTGCCGTGCAGGCCGCACCCAGCTCATTCGGCTTGACCAACATCACGGTCCCGGCGTGCGATGCGGCCAAGATCAACGCCATCACCGGTGGCCGCGTCACCGACGGCTCGTCGCTGTTCTGCAACGCGTCGACGGGCGTGCCCTTCAACGGCATTCGCACTGGCGCCAGCGCCAGCACCTACCTGTTCGCCGACGGCGTGCACCCGACGACGGGTGGCCACAAGATCTTTGCCGACCAGGTCTGGACCCAGCTGAAGAACTTCGGCTGGGTGCCCAACAACCTCTGAGCGGCACGCCGCGCAACGACGAAGCCGGCCCGCGGGCCGGCTTTTTCTTTGTTCAGTTGGCGCGTGCCGAGTCGTTGACCGTCCACTGCACCAGCGCATCGAGCGCCGGCCGCGCCGCGCCGGCATTCGGGTGGTTGACGATGGCCACCAGCACGTAGCGCTTGCCGCTGGCGCCGAGCACGTAGCCGGCCAGCGCCTGCACGTCGCGCAGCGAACCGGTTTTCAGGTGCGCGCGGCCTGTGGTCGCGGCATTGCCGCGCGAGCGGCGCAGCGTGCCGTCGAGCCCCGTCACCGGCAGCGAGGCCATCAGCTCGGGCATCACCGCGCTGCTCCACGCGCGTTGCAGCACGCGCGCCAGCAGCGCAGCCGACAGCTTCGTCTGCCGCGACAGGCCGGAGCCGTTGTCGATGACGACACCGTCCAAAGACTCGCCCAGGCGCTCGCGCAGCCACTGCTTGAGGGCGTCGCGTCCGTCTTCGGGTGTCACACGCGTGCCGCCGTTGCGAAGCAGCCCGAGCGTCAGCAAGACCTGCTGCGCCATGACGTTGTTGCTGTACTTGTTGATGTCGCGCACCACATCGGCCAGCGGCGGTGAGGCGAGCTCGAAGGTCGGCGCGGTGTCGGCCGGCGCCGCGCCTTCGCGCACCGTGCCGCCGAGCTTGCCGCCGCCGCTGCGCCACAGCGTCGTCAACAGGCGCGCGTTGTACTGCCGGGCATCGGTGTGCGCC
>JANNDW010000318.1:0-1800 GCA_031378125.1 Methylibium sp.
GAAGAAGATGATGGCCGACCCGCGCATGCAGCCCGAGAACAACCCGATGCCGTTCGACGGCAAGCGGGTGATCTTCGGCGGGTTCGAGGTGATCGTCAGCGCTTAGCCAGATACGTGCAGCCTGACACGTGCAGCCCACCGGCGATTGGGGGCCGCGAGCAAGCTGTGTTGTCAGGCCAGCCGCCCTGTCATCTCGTCGGCCACAAGGCGCAGCGCCTTGTCCACCGCCGCCTGCTTCGACAAGCGCGACCAGAACAGCGCCGCCGGCGCGCGCGCAGGGCCGGATGCGCTGATGGCGTCCGGCTCGAAGGCCGTGTAGTCGGCCGCACCGCCCAACATCGGGTCGGGCCGCCAGCGCATCGGCAGCATGTCGTACACCGGCGCCAGGCTGAACCGGCCCCAGCCCTGGCTTATAGAGGCTCCGGCGCCCGCCAGGCTCTGCAGGTCGGTGAACAGGCTCAGGTTGCCGGCATGCATGTCGCTGTTGCCGATCAGGCGGCCGAATTCCAGCAGCGCACGCGCCTGCTCGCCCGCCGCCGCGTCGAGCCGGCCCTGGCGCACCAGCGCCTCGCAGGTGGCGGCCCAGTGGCTGTAGGCGCCGGGGACGAAGGCTTGGTGCACGGCACCCACCGCCACGGCGTGGCGACGGCCGGCGGCGCCGATGCGGTCGAAGCGCGGCGACAGCAAGTAGGTGCGCTGTGCGGTTTCGACGATGTGGCCGGCAGCCACGGGCACGGCGCGCTCGGCCAGCACCTCGGCGGCCAGTGCCTCGGCGTGCAGCAGGTCGTGCCAGCGCTCGCCGAACGGCGTGCCGCGCGGCGGCGTGAACTTCACCAGCACATGCGCGCCGTTGTCCAGCCGAGCCAGGAACTTGGGCTGCTCGCCGCCCGCCGACGAGCCGGCCGGCAAGGTCCGGGCGACATCTTGCGCCAGCCCGTCAAGAGCGGTGCCCATGCGGCGGGCACCCGCCGGCAGGTGCTGCATTTGCCCGGACGAGCCGGCCGACCCGGCCGCCGCCACTGGCTCGCCCAGCACAATGGCACCGGGCGCGTCGTGCAGGTGCAGCGCGGCAAACAGCGTGGCTTCGAGGTTCCACGACTCGGGGTTGGCGCCCAGCCCGGACGCCGCCAGCCGTTGCGCCAGCAGGCGCCCCAGGAAGCCCTGCGGCACCAGCGGTGCCAGGTACCACGGCAGCCGGTGGCGCAGCGTGTCTTCGAAGTCGACGCCGTCCACATGCACCACGCTGCCGTCGCCCAGCAGGCTGAGTGTGCCGATGCGCCGCGGCGTGCCGGCCTCGTCGATCCACCACAGCGGCTGCTGCGGAGCCCGGCCCATGATGGCCCGGGCGGCGCCGTAGCGGGTGTTGCGGCCCCGCCCGAGCGTGAGAACCCGGGCAGACAGGTCGGCCAGCAGGCGCGAGACCGTCGGCTGGCTCTTCTTCAGTGCCGCCTGCAGCTCCACCGACGTGAGCACACCGCGGGCGGTGAGTTCCGCCAGCACGGCTTGATGGTCGTTCTTGAGAGAATCCATGAATAGATATATCGCCGAAGAAGCCAGAGGTAATTCGATAAATGTGAATATTAAACGAATAGATATTGAATAGAAAATGAGGGTTGTTCACGTTGTCGCGGGCCGAGGGTGCCGGGGGACCCGCGTTGAAAACGCCTCGGCCAATTTCTTCGGCGCCACAACGCGCCAGCTCTCGGTGACGAGCGCTGCGACCTGGTTCCAGTCGGTGCCGCCGCCCAGCCGCATGCCCACGATGTTGGGCCACCACCCGGGCCGGAAGAACGGCTCCCA
>JANNDW010000487.1:0-20884 GCA_031378125.1 Methylibium sp.
CTGCGCGCGATCCCGCCGGGCGGGAACATGAGCGCTTGGGACGGCCCGGCGCGCTCATTGGGGCACCCTACGCGCTGCGCGCGATCCCGCCGGGCGGGAACATGAGCGCTTGGGACGGCCCGGCGCGCTCATACGACGCGCTCGCCGACCACCATCTTGATGAGGTGCGTGACCGAGGCGGCGCCGAGCTTGTCCATCACCCGTTTGCGGTGCAGCTCGACGGTCTTGATGCTGATGCCCATCAGGCCGGCGATGGTCTTGTTGAGCTTGTCTTCGACCACCCAGCCAAGCACTTCGCGCTCGCGCAGCGTCAAGCGCTCGAGCCGTTCTTGCCACTCCGCGGCCGGTGCGTCTTGCGGCGGCGCGGGCGGCGCAAAGGCGCGTTGCAGCGCCTGCTCGAGCGCTTCTTCGGCAAACGGCTTTTCGAGAAAGCTGACCGCGCCTTTTTGCATCGCCTGCACCGCCAGCGACACATCGCCGTGCCCAGTCATGTAGACGATGGGCAGGTGCACGCCGCACTCGAGCAGGCGGTCGTGCAGGTCCAGGCCGCTCATGCCGGGCATGCGCACGTCCAGCAGCAAGCAGGCCTCGCCCTCGGGCGGGTGGCTCTGCAGCGCGTCCAGCGCGAGCGCCGGATCGGCGTAGTCCACCACCTCGTAGCCGGCGCTGGCCAGCCACCACTGCGCCGAGCGGCGGAAGTCGGCGTTGTCATCGACGATGTAGATCGTGCGTGTAGCGCTCATGCAAGACTCCTTGTGGAGGTATCGCCATCGACCACCATCGGCAGCGCGACATGGAACGTGCAGCCTCGTTCGCCGAGGTGTTCGTCATTCGGCGTGAACCACAACCGGCCCTGGTGCAGCTCCACGAACGAGCGGCAGATGTTCAGCCCGATGCCCATGCCGTTCGGCTTGGTGGACTGGAACGGCACGAACAGCTGCGCCTGGGCGTCGGGCGGCAGGCCGCAACCGTTGTCGCGCAGCGTGAGCACGGCCATGCCGCGCTCGGGCGCCAGGCGCAGCGCGAGCCGGCGCGTGGCGCGGCCCAGCGCGTCCTTCGGGTTGTCGCGCATCGCCTCCAGCGCGTTGCGCAGCAGGTTCACGAACAACTGCTGCAGCATCACCTCGTCGCCGCTCACGCGACACGCCGCGGGCATGAGCTCGAGTTCGATTTGCACGCCGTCGCGCTGCAGCTCCCAGTCGAGCAGGCCGACCGATTCGCGCACCACGGCGCGCAGGTCGAGCGGCTCGCGCCGCGGCTGGCGTGATTGGGTGTATTCGCGGATGCGGGCAATGATGCGCGCGGCGAACAGCGCCTGTTCGAGCGCCAGCTGCACGCCGCCCAGCAGCTCTTCGTCCGGCGGCTGGCGTTCAAGCCGTGCGCGCATGCCGCGCAGCACGTTGGCGACGGTGCCGATCGGCTGGTTCAACTCGTGCGCCAGGGTCGAGGCCATCTCGCCCACCGCCAGCGAACGCGAGGTGAAGAGCAGCCGTTCGCGGTCTTCAAGGTGGCGGCGCACCGCTCGCTCGTGCTCCTGGGCCACGCCGCTGGATTCGGAATCGCAGCGCAACCGCACCGCGGCCAGCCCCGGGCGCACCAGCGTGGCCTCCACCAAGCTCGGCCCGTTCTGGTCCACGACACGCCAGCGTGGGCGCGGCGCCATGTCCGCCGCGTCGCTGGAAACCACAAAGGCCGGCGGCCGCCCCAGGCGCGAGAGCGCCTCGACCAGGCCCGGCAGGCGCAGCTCGAGTTGGTCGAGCGGTTCGCCCACGTCCACGCAGCAGCGCGACGCAAAACCAGGGCTGCACCAGGCCAGGCACCGGTGCGTCAGGTCGATCAGCGCAGCACCCCGGTCGAAGGCTTCGAGCGCCAGCAGCGCCGCGTCGTCGAGCAGGCCCGCGGCGCGCGTGCGCACGGGGCTGCGGTGCAGGCGGGCGTGGTCCATCAATGCTCGCCCGGAGGTGCGGCAACCATCAGCAGGCTCCACTGCGGGCCCAGCGCGTGCGTGAAGCGGATGCGCTCGGCGATCTCGAGACTGGCCGAGGCGGCATCGGTCAGACGTTGCGGCTGCGCGCCCAGCCGCACGCGGCACGCGGTGGCGCTGGTGCGGCTGCGCAAGCCCCGGTCGAGCAGCGGATCACCGTCGCGAAAGACGCGCCAGCGCAGCCAGCCGATGTCGCTCACATTCGCCGCACCGGGCCACCAGCGCACGCCAAAGCGCTGCGCCGCTTCGGCCGCGAGCAGCACGGCCGACGCTGCCACCGGGCCGTGGCCGGCGCCCGCCTGCGTCAGCACGACCAGCACCCGGCGGCCAAGCGCCAGCTCACGCAGCGCATCGGCCTGCCCGGCGCGTTGCAGCAACGCACGCAGCGCGCCCGCTTGCGCGTCGGACGACGGGGCGGGCTCTTCCGGTTCGGTGGCGGGGGGCTCGCCCAAAGGCTCGGGTTCGGGTGGCAGCGGATCGAGCCGCAAAATCGGTGGGCGACGCTGCGCTTCGGGCGCCTGACGTGGCCGCGCGGGTGCCCCGGCGGGGGTTTGCAGCGGCGTCAACAGCACCGGAACGGCCAGCACATCGAGCGGGCGCTGGGCGTTGGCGGCGTCGAGCAGCGGCGCCGCGTGCGGCGCGAGGCGCGCGGCCTCGCCCGTCGCGGCTTCGGAGGCCACGCGCAAGGCGGCCGGCTCGGCCGCGAGCTGGCCCAGCGTCATGCGCCCGTGCACCGCGTTCGCGGCGGCCACACTGGCGGGCAACGGGCCGGGCATCGGCACCGAATTTTCGGCCTGCAGCGACAGGGCGGCTCCGCCGAGCAGCGGCCCCGCGTTGTCGGTGGTCAACGAGGCCGCGGCATCACCGGGTTGCGGCTGCGCCGCGGCCACCGCCTCGGCCAGCGCCTGCAGCGTGGCCAGCGGACCGCGCACGGCGCTGATCGGCTCGACCGCGCCGAACGGATTCATGCGTGCCCCCCGCGCACTTCGTGCAACCTCCCCACGAGGGAGTTCACGCCGCGCAACGCCTGCGGGTTCATGTCGCAGCCATGTCCAGCGTCAACCCGGTCTCGGCCAGGCGCAGCCGGTCCGGGTTCAGCCCGAGCAGCTGCGCGAGGTAGGCGCGCGCGGCCTGCTGCACATGGGCGATTGCGGCCGGGCCCTGGCGGCGCGCAAGCGCCGCGCTTTCGGCCACCAGCGTGCCGAGCACCGCGAGTTGCTCGAAGGCCGACTGCCGGTCGTGCAGCGGCGCCTGTTGCCAGCCCGCGTCGAGCCAATGGCGCATCTGCCGCTCGATGCGCGCCAGCTCGGCTTCACCGGGCCGCAGGTCGTGCAGCGCATCGACGTTGGCGAGCACGAAGTAGGCGGCGGCCAGGCCCGCATCGTCGAGCGCCGCGCCGCGCTGCACACGCTCGCGAAAATCCGCCAGGCAGCGGCCGTACAGGGCCTGCGCGGCATGGCGCGCCTTCGTTCCGGAATGGCTTCGCGCCAGCAGCGGCGCAGCGATGGGGGCCGCGGCGGGTGGCTGGCGCAGCGGCGGCCCGAGCTCGGCGGGCGCAGTCAGCCCCCGCTGCAAGGCGCCGCCCATGCCGCGGGCCAGCGCCTTCAGCTCGGGCGCGAGGGTCGCGGCAGCGCCGTCGGGTGCACCCTTCGCACTCATCAGGCAACCTCCGTGCTGCGCACTGCGCTGTATTCGCCCTTCGGGCGGCCGGGCGGGCTCATCAGGCAACCTCCGTGCTGCGCACTGCGGTATTCGCCCTTCGGGCGGCCGGGCGGGCTCATGGTTCAAGCTCCTTCGGGTTGCGGTACACCAGCGATTCGGGCGCGCTGCCGCGGGCCGCCAGGCGCTGGCGCAGGCGCTCGAGCGGTGCCGTGCGGGCGGCCTCGGGCGATGCGCTCAGGGCCAACCGCAAGCCACCGGCCGGACTGCGCTGGATGTCGAGCTGCTGCACCGGCAGGCTGCTGTCGAGCAGCTGCAGCTTCCATTGGCCGGGCACCGAGCTGCCCGGCGGTAACTGCAAGGCGTTCAGATAGGTCGACACCGCGTCGGCCGGGCGTTGCGCGCGCGGAGTCCATGCGGGGGCCTCGGCGGTGGAGCGCGGCGGCGGTAGGGCCGCCGCTTGCCAGGGCGGCAGCGTCGCGTCGGGCACAACGCCCGCGGGCCGGTCTTCCAGCTCTTCCTGCGCTGGGTTGTGCTTGGATGGCGAGCGGCCGGCGCGCTGCAACGCGGTCTCGAAATCGGCTCGCGCATCGCGCCGCGGCTGCGCCCGCGACAGCGGCGTTGGGTCGGGTCGCACGGCGCGTTCGGGTGAGACGGGTTCGGTGCGTGAGATGGGTGTGCTGCTCATGGCGGGGTCCCCAGAGTGGCGGCCAGATTGGCCGGCATGTCGATCTCGCGCTCGGCCCGCTGTTCACGTTGGCGGCCGAGTGCGCGCCGCGCGTCGGCGGCGAGCTGCTCGACCGCCTGGCGGCGCGCCTGCGCAGCCACCCAGGCGGCCTGGGCGGCGGCCAGCGCACGGGTGGCTTGCGCCAGTGCCTGGCGCTCGTCGATCAGCTTGAATTCGGCGCGTTCGAGTTCATCGTCGAGTGCTGCCTGGCGCGCCGCGGCGATGGGCGTGATGCGCGGCAAGGCCGGCGCGCCCGGCCCAACCAGCCAAGTGAGCAAGGCCCTGCGCTCGACCCGCACCTGCTCGATCTGTTGCTCGCGCTGGCGCACGACACGTTGCCGCTCGGCCTGCTCGGCGCGGCAGCGCCCGAGCGCGGCGCGCGCGGCGTTCTCGCACAGCTCGCGCAGGCGCACGAGCTGGCGGGCTTCGTGCACGGCGCGCCGGTTCATGCTGCGACCTCACGCAGCCGGCGCAGCGTCTCGGCGAACGGCGTCGCCTCGTGCGGCGGCTGGCGCAGCAGGGCCTCGATGGCCGGCCAGCGCTCGATGGCCTGGTCGGCAAGGTCATCGCTGCCGGCACGGTACTCGCCCACGTGCAACAGAAAGCGGATCTCGGCATGTTTGGCCATCAGCGCGCGCAGGCGCAGCGCGTGCCCGTGTTGAGCCGGGCTGGCCACGCGGCCGAACACGCGGCTGGCGCTGGCCAGCAAATCGATGGCCGGGTAGTGGCCGGCCTGGCCGAGGTCGCGCGCGAGCACGATGTGGCCATCGAGGATGGAACGCACTTCTTCAGCCACCGGGTCGCTGCCGTCCTCGTCTTCGGCGAGCACCGCATAAAAGGCGGTGATGGAGCCGGCGGTGGCGTTGCCGGCGCGCTCGAACAGGCGCGGCAGCTCGGCGAACACCGAGGGCGGGAAGCCGCGCCGCACCGCCGGCTCGCCGACCGACAGGCCGATCTCGCGCAGCGCGCGTGCGTAACGTGTCACCGAATCCATCAGCAGCAGCACCCGCAGGCCGCGGGCCCGAAAGCCCTCGGCGATGGCGGTGGCGGCCTGCGCCGCGCGCAGCCGCTCCATCGCCGGCCGCTCGGAGGTGGCCACGACCAGCACCGAACGCGCGAGCCCGGCCGCGCCCAGGCTGTCGTCGATGAACTCGCGCACCTCGCGGCCGCGCTCGCCGACCAGCGCCACCACGACCACGTCGCTCGCCGCCTGGCGCGCCAGCAGGCCCAGCAGCGTGGACTTGCCGCCGCCGGCGGTGGAAAAAACGCCGATGCGCTGGCCGACGCCGACGGTCAGCGCCGCATCGATGGCACGCACGCCGGTGGCAAACACCTGACGCACCGGCTGGCGTGCGAGCGGGTTCGGCGCGTCGGCCTGTACCGGCTGCCAGCTCAGCCCCGGCGGCAGCGGGCGGCCGTCCAGCGGCTCGCCGAAAGCGTCGAGCACGCGGCCGAGCAGTGCGTCGCCACAGGGCACGCGCGGCGCGTCGGCCACCACCTCGACCTGGGCGTCGCTGGCCACGTTGTGCAGGCCCGCCAGCGGCACCAGGATCGCATCGCCGTGCGACAGGCCCACCACCTCGGCGCGCAGCCGGGCGCCGCGTGCATCGGTCAGCAGACACTGCTGGCCGATGCGCGCCGTCAGGCCGCTCACGCGCAGCGTGGTGCCAAAAGCCTGCACGACGCGGCCGCGCTCGACCAGCGTGCGGGTGTGCTGCAGACGGCTGCCGAGCTCGGCGACGATGGCGGCGGCTTGGGTCACTTGGGTGTCTCCTGCAGCACCACCTTCAGCCGCGCCAGCTGCGCCGGCAGGCCGGCCAAAAGCTGGCCGCAGGGGGTGTCGAACGCGCAGTCGAACAGGCCCTGCCGCGGGTCGGCGCGCACTTCGAGCACGCCGGGCACGGCGTGCAAACGTTCGCGCACCGCAGCGGCCACGTCGGGGTGCACCCGCACCACGGCGCCGCTGTCGGGCAGCAGAGCAACGCTGGCGCGCGCGGCCAGCGCGGCCACCATGTCGGCGGGCGCCAGCTCGGCGGCGATGCGCTCCACCACCTGCAGGCTGAGCGTGACGAGCGCGGCGCGCAACGCGTGCGCGTCGGCAGCGGCGTTGCGCGCGGCCTGGTCCCAGGCGTCGAGCAGGCGTGGCGCCACGCTGGCCAGCGCCTCGCGCCGGCCGGCCTCGCGCCCCTCGGCCACCGCCTGCGCTCGCGCCGCGTCCAGTTCGGCCTCGCGCCGCGCGGTCAGCTGCTCCAGGCGATCGAGCAAGGCCCGCGCCGAATCGCATTGGCTCACGTCGTCAGCGCTCAGCCAGAGCCGGCTCGTGGCCAGGCTGGTGGCGGCGCCGCGGTGCAGGGCGAGAAAGCTCATGACAGCACCCCGCTCGCCGAGTACGGCGATCGACCCTCCGAGAGGGTCGGGCCTTGCTTGGGACGGCCCGGCGCGGCGGCCCGGGCAGAACAGGTTGACCCTGGATGTCTCATCGGACCTCCTCGGCAAAGCCTAGCGCCCGGCGCGCGCGCGTTGTGTCGCGTGCCGGCAGCGGCGGCAGGGTGCGCGGCCACAGGCGTTCGCGCAGCAGCACACGCAGCGCGGCCGAGCCCACGCTGGCCAGCAGCACCTCGCGGCCTTCGGCCAGCAGCCACTCGTCGAGCTGGTCCGCGTCGGGCAGCGGCACGGCCGGCGCGTCGTCTTCACACGGCGCCATCAGCCGCGCAAAGTCCACGTCGCCCAAGCGCTGCTGCACCTGCTTGAGCAGCGCGCCGCGGATGCAGCCGCGCCACGTGCTCGCATGCAACCAGGCGGCGCTCTTGAGCATCAACGAATCGAGTGCCTGGGCCTCCAGGGCGGCCCAGCCGGGCCAGGCGCCGAGATCGTCCCAGCCGGGCTGGCCGCGGCGCGCGTCGCCGGCCAGCGCACGCGCCGCCGCCACCCGCCGGGCCCGCAGCGCAGCGCTCATCAGGCAACCTCCGTGCTGCGCACTGCGGTATTCGCCTTGGGACGGCCCGGCGGGCTCATCGCGCCGCCCCTTCAAACAGCGTTGCGATTTGCCCGCCCACCGGGCGGCGGCGATGCCACCACCACAGCCCGCCGCCGGTCACGAGCGCGAGTGCGCCGGCGCCGAGCAACACCCACAGCACGGTGTCGAAGCGGCCCAGGGTTTCGGGCGGTGCAGCGGTGCGCGAGGGCAGCGGCTCGGCAGCGAACAGCGCCACGGTCACGTTGTCATAGGCCAGGCCGGGCAGCGCATTGACCACCAGCGCCTTGATCTGCGCGGAGCGCGCATTCAGGTCCACCCCCGGCCGGTGCTTGATGAACACCGAGGCAGAGGAGACCGGCGTTTTGTCCGACAGCGGGTCGCGCTCGGGCACCGAGAGGTGCACACGGGCGATCACCACGCCGTCGATGCTGGCGATGGTGTTGGCAATCTCCTGCGACAGCGCATGGCTCAGCCGCGCCCGCTCTTCGAGCGGCGAGGAGACGAAGCCTTCCTTCTTGAACACCTGGCCGAGCGTGTCGTAGCCGTCGCGCGGGTAGCCGTTGGCGCGCAGCAACTCGATGGCCTCGGAGAAGCGTTCCTTGGGCGCCACCACCGCGTAGGTGCCGGCGTCGCGCGACTGTTTGTCGGCGCTGATGCCGGCGTTGCGCAACACCGCGGTCATCTCGTTCGCCTGGCGCTGCGAGAGCCCGGCATAGAGCTCCTGCTCCCCGCACGCGGCGAGCAGCATGAGCGCGGCGGCGGCAACCGCAGCGACGGTGAAACGTTGGCGGCTCATCAGGAAACCTCCGTGCAGCGCACTGCGGTATTCGCCTTGGGAACGGCCCAGCGTCTCATGGCATCACTCCTGGCCTGGGGGTTGACACATCTATCTCAAGCCTGCTGGCGGAACAGCTGCTGCAGGCCGTCGGACGTGCGGTTGGCCACGTTGGCGGTGAGCTGGCAATGGAACATGAACTCGTGGCTCTTGACGGTGAGCATCACCATCTCGCTCGGCGTCAGCGCGCGGCCCGAGTCGAGCGCGGCCTGCGCTTGCGCCGACAGATTCGCAGCCTGCCCGTTGATCTGCTCGAGCGGCTTGAACAGCGCCTGCATCGCCTGGCCCGGCGCCTGCGCGGTGTGCGCGGGTGTGACGGTGATGGGCGCCACCTCGAAGCCGCGCGCGCTGGCGCCACTGGCGCGCTCGAGCGCTTTTTCGAACGCGGCCACGTCGTTCAGCGAGACGCCGTAGCCGGCGCTCGCCGAGGCCCCGCCGGCCTGCGCGGCGGCCTCGGCGGCGACCATCGTTAGGGAAGTGGTCATGGCGGTCTCCGGCGTCAGGACTTCTGCGCCAGCGTCTTGAGCGCCTCGCCGGTGGAGGACAGCGCGGTGTGCGAGCTGTTGGACAGGAAGCCCATCTTCAGCGACTCGGCGCTCATCAGCGTCAGCGTGGAGGGCTTGTCACCGCCGTCGGAGATCTTTGCAGCCAGTGTTTCCATCGTCGCGGCCTGGCGGTCCAGCGTCTCGCCCCAGGCTTCGGCCATCGCCTGGTACCAGGTGCCGGACTTGGTCTTGCCGCTGTTGCTTGACGTGGTGGCCATCACGGAAACGGGGTTGATCGATTCGTTCATTTCAGACTCCAGGGTTCAGGGTTGCTAAAAAACGAGCGGCGTGCGAACGCCGTTCAACTCGAGCACCACTTGGCGCTCCTCGATGCCGGCGATGCGGTGCCCGGTGGGCAGCAGCGCGCCTTGGAAATACCGCGTGCCGTCGACGGTGACGACATACGCCGGGTCGCCCGGCACAATGGCCGAGACCCGCTTGCCGGGGTCGTCGATCACCGGCGCCGGGGCGGGGCGTTGCGGGCGCGGGCTGTTCTCCACCTCGATCGCCGCCAGGCCAGGCACGTCGCGCCGGGCGATGTCGCGAATGCCGTCCAGCGCCAGCGGGTCGGCCACCTCGGTGGCCACCCGCACCGCACCCGGCCCCACGCTCTGGACACTGGCGCTGACGCCGTTGACGCGGTAGACGTCTTGCACCGCGCTGGCCACCTGCTCGTTGACCCAGACCTGCCAGCGTGCCTCGATGCGCTCGTCGGCCAACAGCCGTTCGGCCTGCGCGCGCTGGGCGGTGGTTTCGAGATAACCGTCCACCCGCACCTCGCCGTTGCCGGCGGCGCGCACCGACAAGCGCTGCAGCCCGGCGCCGTGCAGCACGGCCTCGGCCCGGCTCGCGCGTTGCTGCGGGGTGGGCGCCTGCGGCCCGGCGGCATAGGCAAAGGCCAGCACGCCGATCGACACGGAGGCCAGCACACCGCCGCCGGTCACCAGCCGGCGCGACCAGGTGCGCGCCGACGGACGCGACGCGGCCGCATCCGGCGGCGCGGAGTCGGGTGCCGGGGTTGGCGACGGCGCGGCCGCGGCCGCACCGGCCACGCGCACGACGCCGATGCGGGTGGCGCCAAGCGCCACCACGGTGTCGAGCGCGAGCGTCAGCGTCTGCCCGGCGCCGACGCTGCGGCCTTCGACTTCGGCCTCGCCCCGCAGCACCTGCAGGCGCAAGGAGTTGCCTTGCGCGGTGAGCGAAATGCGGCGCTCGGCCAGGCCGTCGCCGCGCAGCACCACGTCGCTGTCGAACGCGCCGCTCACCGTGACCGCGGCGCCCTCGGGCAGGGTGGTGCTGGCGCCCTGCTGCTCACCTTCGAGCACATGAAGTTCGTAGGTCATGGGGTCTCCGTTGGCGCTGCGCGCCGTTCTGCCCAGCGGGGATTCGCGGTTCGGGTTCATGGCACTTCTCTCATCGCACTTCTCTCATCGCACTCTTCTCATCGCACTCTTCTCATCGCACTTCTCGCCACGGATTGATCGGTTTCGCCGGCGTCGCCGGCTGGCTCGGCGCTGGCGCCAGCAGCGCGTCGGAGGCTGGCGTGGCTGGCGCGGCCGGTGTGGCTGGTGTGGCTGGTGTGGCCGATACAGCCGGTGCTGCCGGCGCGACCGCCACCCGGCGGCTGCCCGCCAAACGCGGTTGGATCAGAAACAAGCGCTCGACGCGCGACTTGCTGCTGCTCGTGTTGCGGAACAGCGCGCCGATCAACGGGATGTCGCCGAGGAACGGCACCTTGTTCGTGTCGTCGCCGCTGCTCTCGCGCACGATGCCGCCGACCAGCAGGCTTTCGCCTTCGAAGATCAGCGCCTGGGTGTTGATCGCCGAGCGGTTGACGACCGGCAGCGTGTCCACCGTGCGAGTGCCCAGGGCGCCGTCCTCGATGCTGACCAGCATCTTGATGCGCACCTGGTTGTTGTCTTTGAAGACATGCGGCGTCACCCGCAGCGAGGTGCCGGCGGACACGTTGAACAGGTCCACATCGTCGCGCCCGGCGACCCGCACGAAGAAGGTGCTGCTGTTGTCGAACACCGCTTCCACGTTGGACAGGGTCAGCACCTGCGGGCTCGACACCACCTTGGCCGCGCCCTGCGCCTCCAGCGCGTTGATGCGGGCGATGAATTCGTTGGCGCCGCCGAGCACGGCCGAGACAAAACCGCCGACCCCGCTGGGCGTGATGTCGGCGGCCGGCGTGGTGGGCGTGAGGCGCAGGTCCGACTCGTCGCCGCGGCCGAACAGCAGCGAACCGCGGCCCTTGGTGTAGCGCCAGTTGATGCCGAGTTCGCGCAGGCGCTCGGTGTTCAAATCGATGATCGTGGCCTCGATCTCCAGCGACTGCGGCTCCACGTCGAGCGCGGCGATGAGCTGCTCGTACTGTTCGAGCCGCTCGGGCGCGTCGCGCACCACCACCGCGTTCAGCCGGGCATCGGCCTCCACGCGCACCTGGCTGGGTTCGGCCGCCACCACCAGCGGCGCGGGCGCCGAGGCGCCGCCTTCGGCGCGGGTGCCGGCCGGGGCCGCGGCGAGTGCGGCCGCCAGCGTGGGCGCCGAGGGCGCGTTGGGGTTGGCATCGGGCCCGCCGAGCGTGCCCAGGCTGCGCAGGCTGCGCTGCCCGCGCAGGCCGGGCACGGTGCCGGTGGCCGGGGTTTCGTAGGACGACACCGACACCTGGCTGCGCGAGTTGCTCGTCATCAGCGCGCGCACGATGCTGGCCACGCCGGGCAGCATCACCTGGCGCCCGCCGAAGGCGATGTTCACGTCTTGCGCCCAGGCATAGCGCAGGTAAAAAACCTTGAAGCCGGCGGGCGCGCCGGTGCGCTCGCTGACCATCTGCGCGCGCGCGATCTCCTCCACCTGCTCGATGAAGCGGCGCGTGCCGCTGGCAATCAAGGTGCCTTCGCGGGTGCTGCGCAGCGTGTTGCGCGTGTCCACCAGGCGCAACTCGTTCACCGTGCGCTGCACCCGAGCGGCCGCACCGGACGGAATGGGCAGCGTGCGCGTGGCCATGTCGGCCGGCGAGTAGACGTGCAGCACCGTGCCGTCGAAGTACTCGATCAGGTTGAAGGCGCGCGCCACATTGCGCCAGACGCGCTCGGCGGGCCCGCTGAAGCTGCCGTTGACGGCGCCCTTGACCGAGGGGCTCACCGATACCGGGATGTCGATGCGCCCGAACAGGTCTTGCAGGAACGCGGCGATCGGCTGCTCGCGGGCGGTGATCTGCACGTCGCGCTCGGCGAACGGGATCGTCATCGGGTGCGCCGCGCCGGCAACCACGAGCGCAGCGACGGCCCATCCACGCAAGAAAATCGGGCGAAAAGTCATGCAGCCTCCAGTAAGGGCGCTTCGGGCACGCTGACGCGGCCGGCGGGTTCCAGCCGCAACGTGGGCACCAGCTCGTGGTAGCTGAGCACCGGTGTGTCGAAGCACTCGGTCTCGATCAATTTGCGAACGTGGCGGCGGATGTCCACCGCCGTCACCAGCGCCGCCGGGCCGTGCAGCCGCACACCCCGGGCCAGCGCGTCCATCACCGCGCGCGCGAGCGCCGGCTCAAGCGTGAGCTGCTGCACACCGCTGCTCACCCGCACCGACTGGCGCAGCATCTCCTCAAGCTCCGGTGCGAGCAGCAAGGCGCGCAGCGTGCCCTCGGGCGCGGCCCGGTGGCTGATCTGGCGCTTGAGCGCGATGCGCGCCAGCTCGGTCAGCGCGAACACATCTTTTTCGCGCTGCGCGGCGTCGGCCAGCGCTTCGAGAATGTCGCGCGCATTGCGGATCGCCACCTCCTCCTCCACCAGCCGGCGCAGGATTTCAGCGACGCGTTGCAGTGGCAAGGCGCGCAGCACTTCTTTCACCACGTCGGGCATGTCGGCGCCAGCGCGGCCGAGGTAGCTGCTCGCCTCCTGGGTGCCGAAGAAGAGCGCGAGATGGCGGCGCAGCGCCGCCAGCGTGGCCAGGGCCAGCGCATTCGCCAAGGCTTGCGCCGGCAGCGTAGCGCTGGCGGCCGGTGCGGGCAGCGTACCGCTGGCGATAGGCACCTCGAAAGCGAGCAACCGCCAGCCCGCCGCGGCCGGCAAGGCGTGCACGCTGATGCGCGGCAGCGGCAGGCCGAGTTCGAGGTTGATGCGGTCCAGCACGCCTTCCAGCGCCGCCAGCAGCGCCGCCGGCACGTCGCCCTTCATCGCCGACGCCGGCAGCTCCAGCACCAAGGGCAGCGTCGGCCGCGGCGGCGGCAGTGCGGTGTGCAGCTGCGGCGGCGCACTGTCCTTGCGCCGCAGCACCGTTTCGCGCGCCGGGCGCGAAAACCGCTGCCAGCGTGCCTTGACCGGCGGCAGCAGCAGCGCGCCGGTGATGCCGATGGCCAACCCCAGCGAGGCAAACACCCATGTGGGAAAGCCGGGCACGAGGGCAAGCAACAAGCACAGGCCGGCGGCGACGATCAGCACACGCGGCTTGGCGCCGAGCTGGCGCGCGATGGCGTCGCCGAGGTGGCGGTCGCGCTCGTCGCCGGTAGCGCGGGTGACGATCAGGCCGGCCGCCATGGCCGACAGCAGCGCCGGGATTTGCGCCACCATGCCGTCGCCGATGGTGAGGATCGAATACTTCACCATCGCCTGGCCGATCGGCAGGCCTTGCTGCATCACGCCCACCGCCAGGCCGCCGAGCAGGTTGATGATGATGATGACGATGCCGCAGATCGCGTCGCCCTTGACGAACTTCATCGCCCCGTCAAGGCTGCCGTGCAGCTTGCTTTCGAGTTCCAGCTCGCGCCGTTTGCGGCGCGCTTCGTCCTTGTCGATCAGGCCCGAGCGCAGGTCGGAGTCGATCGAGAGCTGCTTGCCCGGCATCGCGTCGAGCGAGAAGCGCGCCGAGACCTCGGCCACGCGCTCGGCGCCCTTGGCGATGACGATGAACTGGACCACCGTGATGATCAGGAACACCACCATCCCGACCACCAAGTTGCCACCCGCCACGAGCCGCCCGAAGGTGTCGATGATGTGCCCGGCGTGCCCATCGAGCAGGATCAGCTTGGTGGTAGCGATCGACACCGCCAGCCGAAACAGCGTGGTGATCAGCAGCACGCTCGGGAAAACCGAGAACTCCAGCGGCGAGGCCACGTACAGCGACACCAGCAGCAACACCACGCCGATGACGATGTTCACTGCCACCAGCGAGTCGATGAGCAGCGGCGTGAGCGTCAGCACCATCGTGCCGAGGATCACGACGACGCCAATCACGAGCAGCAGGTCGCTGTAGCTCCTGCGGATGGCGGGAAGCGGAAAGCTGGGATGGTTCATCGGGCGGCTGCGCGAGTGCCTGCGGGAGCGCTCGTGCTCAAAGGAGGCTGGCGGCGGCGGAGCGGCGGGCCGCGGCGGTCAGCGCGCGGTAGTGGTCGAGCACCCGGTTCACGTAGTTCTGGGTCTCGGCGAACGGCGGCACGCGCCGGCCGTAGCGTTCGACGGCGCCTTCGCCGGCGTTGTACGCGGCCAGCACCAGCCGCAGGTCGGTGCCGAAGCGCTGTTGCAGCTCCTTGAGGTAGCTGGCGCTGACCTCCAGGTTGGTGCCCGCATGGTGCAGCGTGTCGGGCTGCGCCACGCCAAAGCGCGCGCCGGTGGCCGGCATCACCTGCATCACGCCGCGCGCACCGGCCGGCGAACGCGCCGCCGGGTTGTGGCGTGATTCAACGTAGGCGATGGCGTGCAGCAGCAGCGGGTCGATGTCGTGCCGGCGCGCGACCGCGTCGACCTGCGGCGCCAGCTGCAGCGCGCGCGGCGCCGAGCGCGTGCTGGCCCGCCGCGGCCCCAGCGCGCCGGCTTCAACCGGATCGCCAATGCGCGCCATCACCACACCGGGCCGGCCGAAAAGCTGCAAGTGCGCCGCTTCGGGCGCCAGCGTTGGCGAGACCGCCGACGGCCGCGAGGCCGAGGCCACCAGCGCGTCGGCATGCATCGCCGGCGAGGCGGTGGGCGGCTCGGTGGGAGCGTTGCAGCCGCCGGCCGCAAGCTCGAAGCGGTCGCGTTGAGCGGGGCTCAGGTCGGCGTCACAGGCCGGCCCCGCGGCAGCCGCCACGGTGGCCACGGCGGCGCTGGCGAGACCGGCCAACTTGGCAACGAACGAACGATACATCGGGACCATCGGGACTCCCTTCGTCGGCGCGATGGGGGGGGATACCCCCACCGATCTGGCCACCAGTATTGACGCTCATGAAGTCCCTTTTCGTGACATTCCTCACGCACGATGTTTCCGCAAGTTACTCCGCTCCGAGGCCGGCTCCTGACTAATAACGCGCGCACGCGACGCGCGAGAATTTGTTGACGCAAGGCCGGCCACCGAGCGGTTGAGAATCATTTGGTTACGAAACCCGCCGCGGTGTGTTGCGGTCCGCCCCGACGATGCGAATCCGCAAGGACAAGGAGTCGTGATGGCGCAGGAAAACGACGGCGGCGACAAGACCGAGCAACCCACCCCGAAGAAGCTGCAAGACGCGCGCAAGAAAGGCCAGGTTGCCAAGAGCAAGGACGTGACGAGCACGGTCGAGCTGCTCGTCTGGTGTGCGCTGGCCTTGCTGGCTACGGGCTACACGGCAACCCAGCTGGGCGGCCTGATCGAGACCGCGCTGAAGGTGGCGCACCAACCGTTTGCGCTCGCCGCGCCGCGCCTGATGGAGCAGGCCACACTGGCGCTTGTGCTGGTGAGCGCGGTGTTGATGCTGCCGGTGATCGGCGTGGGCCTGCTCGCCGAGTACCTGCAGGCCGGGCCGGTGTTCGCGCTCGAACGTGTCAAGCCCAAGCTCGAAAACATGAACCCGGTCGAGGGTGTGAAAAAGATGTTCACGATGGACGCGCTGATCGAGCTGCTGAAGGCCGTGGCCAAGAGCGTCGCGCTGCTGCTGATCGGCTGGCTCGCGGTGATCTCGCTGCTGCCGCAGCTGGCGCTGCTGCCGCAGTCGCGCCGGCCCGAGTTTCTGGGCAGCGCGCTGATGGAGACCGCCAGGCCGGTGCTGGTGTGGACGGTGGTGCTCTTCACGCTGATCGCGCTGCTGGACGCGGTGTACCAGCGCTGGAGTTTCACGAAACGCATGCGCATGAGCCTGCGCGACATTCGCCAGGAGATGAAGGACAACGAGGGCGATCCGTACATCAAGCAGCAGCGCCGGCAGCAGCACGAGGAATGGTCGCAGCGCCATGCCGCGGCCGCGGCGGGCAGCGCCAACGTGCTGGTGGTCAACCCCACGCATGTGGCGATTGCGATCGACTACGACCGCGAGACCTGCCCGGTGCCCACCATCGCCGCCAAGGGCGAGGACGAGGTCGCGCGCGCCATGCGCGAGGCGGCCGAAGCCGCCGGCGTGCCGGTGGTTCGCAACGTGGCGCTGGCGCGCGACCTGCTGGCGCGCGGCGAGATCGGCGAGCTGATCCCGCCCGACCTGTTCGACGTGATCGCCGAGGTGGTGCTGTGGGCGCGCGAGGTGCGCGACGAGCTCGGTCAAGCCGCCGCGCAGGCCGCACCCGTTGCGCGCCGTGCCGCGCCGGGCGAGGACCTCACGCGCTACCCGGACCGGCGCACCGCCGGGGTTGAAACATGAACGCCGAGAACGCTCCTTCGCTGGCCATGCAGTTCGGCGGCACGGCGCTGGCGCTGGCGCTGGTGCTGGCACTGGCCTGGTTTGCGTTGCGCGCGCTGAAAAAACTGCAAAACAGCGGTCTTGGCGGCAGCGGTGCGCCCCCGATGGAAGTGCTGCGCAGCGTGGGCCTGGGCCCGCGCGAGCGGCTCGTCGCGGTGCGCTTTCGCGAGCGCGAGTACCTGCTGGGGGTGACGGCCGGCGCGGTGACCGTGATCGACCGCTGGCCGTCCGCCACCGGCGCGATGGGCGCGATGGGTGCGGAAACGCCGCCGGTCTGACATTGCGGCCGACCCTAGCTATGGCACGCACCAGCTTTCGGCCAAGCGGCGCATCGCCTTCAATTCGGATCTAGCGGATGCATGGTGCAACGCGAGAGGGCCCCAACCGGGCTCGACATCCTGAACTCTTTTTGGAGCAAGCAAATGTCAATCATCAGCGGAATTCTCGGCGGCGGCAACATCCTCGGTTCGCTGCTCAGCATCGCCAGCATGGCGTTCCCAGCGCTGCAACTGGCCTCCTCGTTGTTCAACATGCTCGGCAAAGCTGTCGAGGGCGCGATCAAGGGCGCGATGGACCAGTTGATGAAGGAGTCAGGCCTGCCCAAGTTCCTGGGCGAAGCGATCAAGGAGCTTGCCAGCCAGATGCTCGGCGGCAACAAGAAGTCGACCGAGGCGGGGTCCGACAAGGCGATGGAAAGTCAGTACGGCGATGCGATGAAAGCCTTCACCGAGGGCCTGACCAAGCAACTCGTCCAAGACACCAACGACGCGCGGGAATCGGAGTCCGGCGGCGACAGCAAGGGCAGCAGCGGCAAGGGTGGCTGGCTGGTGGCGCTGGCCAAAGCATTCGGCAAGATCGCCGACAAGGCGGCCAAGGAGCTCAAGACGGCGGGCGAGGGTCTGACGAGCGAAAACCCGTCGCAGATGATCGAGTACCAAGCCAAGGCGCAGGAGTTCAGCCAGATGATGAACACCTTCACCAACGCGATCAAGACGATCGGCGAAGCGGAAGCGGCCACGGTTCGCAAGGGCTGAGTCGGACGCAATGGCCCGCCTGCGCAGGGCCTTGCGCCTGCCAAGGCCCGGGCCCGCTGTGGTTCGGGCCCAGGCCCGCGCAAAAGGCCATGTGCCGACAAAGGAGCCTTCGGGCTCCTTTTGTGCTTTTTGCGCCGCGTGGCTATGCTGGGTTCGGGAAGAAGTTGTGAGCTGGCGGCGGCCCGATGCGCCGTACGGAAATTTCAAGCCACGGAGGTCGATGCAATGAAGCCCGATGTGATTTGCTCCAACCCACGCCCGACGCGGCGCGGCGTTCTGCTGGGGGGTCTGGGCCTGGCCTCCGCAGCCCTGTGGGGTTGCGGCGGAGGCGGTAGCTCCTCCACCGATCCTGGCTCGGGTGGTGGTGGCGGCGGCGGCGGTGGGGCGCAACCCACCGGATCGCTCGCCTACCGCAACACCGGTGTGGTGGGCGTGTACAGCTTCAGCACGCGGACGGAGTTGTCGTTCGATCCCGGCCTGTCGCCCTTCGTCGACCCGGGCATGGCGGTATCGCGCACTGGCCTGGTGACTGCCGCGCGCGAGGGCCAGACCAACAAGAACTTCTCGATTGCGGTGTTCGGTCTCGACGGCAAACTCAGCACCAGCTACCTCGTTGAGCGAGAGTTTTCCTTCCAGACCAGCGCGGCGATGTTCAACGCCGATGCCACGCGCTTGGCGTTCAGTGTCGATGAGCCCGCATCGGCCACCAACAACACACGCATCGCGCGCACGCTTGTGTTTTCGCTGCCCGGCGGCACCCAACTCGCCGCGCTCGACGGCTACCAGGAACCGGTGTGGGCCGGCAGCACCGGCGAGCTGATCGTGCGCGATTCGAACACCAACGCGCTGCGCGTTTTCGATACCAACCTGGTGGACAAGGGGCCGCTGGCGAGTTTGGTGGTCACCCAGCTGATCGGCGGATACAACCTCTCCGCCGATGGACGCTACGTGGTCTATGCCGATGCCAGCGGCAGCCGGCTGCTGGCCTTCGACCGCAGTACCGGCAACAGCTGGGTCGCCGCCACGGACACCACCAGTTCACTGCGCACCCCCGCGCTCTCACCCGACGGGCGCTTTCTCGCCATGGTGGCGCGCGATCTGCTGAACTACGTGCCGCACGTGGTGCCGTTCGCCCCGGGCAGCACGGTGGCGGTCGACTCCGTAGTGCATGCCTTGGACAACACCTTGGTTGAATGCCGAGGGCGGATCGGCTGGACCGCCTGATCCGCGCGGCCGCGCTGCGACAGTTCCGCTGTTGCGGTGCGTTGCGGTTGCCCCGCTTCCTGAGCCGATGAAACCCCCTGGTTGACGATGGACCTGCGCTTCAAGACCAACCTGCTGGAACATGCCAAGGCGGTTGGCGCCTGGGCGCGGCGGCGCGGTGCGCGCAGCTTGATCGACGCGGTCGACCTGTCGCTGACCGTGCGGCTGGAGGCGCGCGAACTCAAGCTGCATGCGCAGTTCGTCGGCAAGCGTGACGGCAAACAACTGCTCTACTTCGACACAGCGGATCAGTTCGCCGTCGGCTTTGTGGGCTGGCTGCCCTACAAGCCCCAGGCCTGGGATATCTCCTTGAGCAAGCTCGCCTTCAAGGCAACCGCCCGCGACCTCGACATTCCAACCCCGGCGCACTGGACACAGGCCGCCGCCATCAGCGCGCCGTTTCTCGTGAAGCGCTCGCGCGGCGCGTTCGGCGATGGCATGCGCGGCCCGTTCCGCGCCAGCGCGGCCGCCCAGCTGAGGCTGGCCGAGGGCGAGTATTGCGAAGAATTCAAGTGGGGCCGCATCGCACGCGCCTGGTACTGGAGCGGCGGGCTCGCGGTGCTGGAGCTTTTTGAGATGCCGTCCATCGTGGCCGACGGCCTGACCAGCTACGAAGCCCTGCTGCGCCGGGCCAGCGCCGAGGTGCCGGCGGACTTTGAGCCGTTGGCCGAACTGCAAGGCGTGAAGCGGTCTGACGTGCCGCGGCCCGGCACGCGGGTGGTGTGCGACTACCGCTACGTGTCGCCCTTCAACCCCACGCTGTACACCAATCACAACCTGCTGGCGCGCCTGGCCGGCAACCCGCTGGCGCAAGCTTTCGCCGATGCCGGGCAGCGGCTGTGGCCGCGCATTCCGGGCCCGCCCGGGCGCCAGATCGGCTTCGTGCTCGATGCCATCGTCGATGCGCAGGATCGGCCCTGGTTCCTTGAAGTCAACAGCAATCCGCAGGGACATCCGGACCTCTATGCGTCGATGCTCGACGGGCTGTTCGGCCCGGCATCCAGGTAGGTTCATCCACTCGGGGGCAGCATGCAGGAACGGCCAGAAATCGTCACGGCTCGGCGCTATCGGGCCGGCATCGCCGACCCAACTCAGCGCGAAACGGTCGAGGCCCTGCGCCGCGCGGCCTACCGCCAAGCGGCCGAATTCGACTGGAACGACGAGGCCACGCTCGGCTGGTCGGCCGCCGACGATGCGGGCACCGTGCTGGCGTTGTGGGACGCGCACGGAGCCTTGCTGTCGACGACGCGCGCCACGGTCTTCGCCGGCATCGGCGAGGCCGAGGCCTTTCTCGAATATTCGCTGGCCGGCATTCCCATCGCCACACCCACGCTGGTGCTGTCGCGCGTGGCGACGGCGCCCGATGCTGCACGGCACGGCCTGTTCGCGCTGTTGCGCTATGCGTATCTGTCGGCGCTCGCGTCCACACCGATCGCCAGCGTGACCGCGATCGTCTACGAAGGCGCGCCGCACATCGGCTCGATGCGCGAGTCCGGCTACGACTTCTTCGAGCCGCGCGCCGGCTGGGACACCGAAGCGGTGGCGCGCACGCGGCCACTGCTCGCGGTGCTGCCGCGGCAGCGCTTCGAGCGCGCCCTCGGCGTGCGGTCCGCGGCCCTGGCCGGGCGGCTGGCCGGCGTGCATGTCGAGACGGCACTGATCGCGGCCGCGCTTCGGGCGCGCTGCGCGGCGGCCTGAACCTGCCTTTGTCTTCACGGCCCGCAGCTTTCAGCTTGCAGCGCTAGGGTGTGCCCCAGCTGGGGCACACCGCGTCTGGCGGCATGAGGCCGGGTTGCACACACTGCGCACAGACAAAGTGCCGGGGGGGTGCGCCAATGATCATCAACGACAGGAGGAACCTGCACGCCTGGCGCGAACCCGACGACGGAGACGCCTTCACGCAGCGCCAGCCCTCTGCACCCACGTCCCCGCCCTCGTCTCCACCCGCGACGACACCCGAGCCGCCACCCCCATCACCGCTGGCCGACGAGCCAGCCCCGGCCCCGTTCTGGGCCGCCGGCGCGCCGGTGGCCTCCAGCCTGCTGGAGAGCTTTCCCCCCGCGGCCCTGCAGCCACCGCCACCACCACCGCCATCGCTGATCGCCACACCGGTCCTCACCGCCAGCCCATCACCCACACCCGCCGCGGCGAACCCGCCCACCACCTCCGGCTACAGCGGCGAGCGCCCCGTCGATGCCGCGTGGCTGGCCACCCGCGAGGCCGCGCTGGTGGCCGTGCGCGC
>JANNDW010000343.1:0-8041 GCA_031378125.1 Methylibium sp.
TTTTTCAGGTTTCTCGCCTGGCGGCGCGACGGTGATCGACGGTGCCGGGGCCACGCTGATGCCCGGCATGTGCGAGGCCCACACGCATTTTTCGTGGAACGACTCGGCCACGCTGTCGGGCATCCAGGCCATGCCGCTGGAAGAGCATGTGCTGTGGTGCGCCAAGGTCGCCAGACGCTACCTGGAGGCCGGCTTCACCTCCTGCGTAGGCGCCGCGTGTGCGAAGCCGCGGCTCGACGTGGTGATCCGCAATGCCATCAACGCCGGCCAGATTCCCGGCCCGCGCTATCTGGCCGCGAGCCAGGAGATCACCGTGCCCGGCGGCCTGGGCGACGAGACGCTGCCGCATTTGCCGTTCCCGGAATTCAGCTTCGGCGTTAACGTGAACGGTGCCGAAGACATGCGCAAGGTCGTGCGCATGTTCCTGAAATACGGCGTCGATTCGATCAAGCTCAATTTATCGGGCGACAACTTCACGCCCGATTCGCCGGCCGAGACCACCTGGATGACCGACGCCGAAGTCGCCGCCGCGATGGAAGAGGTGCGCATGCGCGGCAAGCGCGCGATCGCCCACGCGCGCTCGGCCGCGAGCGTGAAGCAGGCGCTGCGCCACGGCGTGCAACTCATTTACCACGCCAGTTTTACCGACAGCGAAACGCTGGACATGCTCGAAGAAGCGAAGGACCGCATCTTCGTGGCGCCAGGCATCGGCATCATTCATGCGCTGCTCAACGAATCGGATGCCTGGGGCATCACACGCGCCAAGGCCACCGCGATGGGCTACCAGATCGAATGGGAAGCGGCGCTCGAATCGCTCAGCAAGATGCACAAGCGGGGCGTGCGCGTGCTGCCCGGCGGCGACTATGGCTTCGCGTTCACGCCGCATGGCCAGAACGCGCGCGACCTGGAGTTCTTCGTCAAGTACCTCGGCTTCACGCCGATGGAGGCGATCCGCGCGACCACCTTGTACGGGGGGCAGATCATGATGCGCGAGCACGAACTCGGCGCGGTGAAGGAAGGCTTTTTGGCCGACCTGATGCTGGTCGATGGCGACCCGCTGGCCAACCTGGCTATCCTGCGCGACCCGAAACGCATTCTCGCGGTGATGAAGGACGGCGTGTTCGCCAAGCATCCGGACATCGCCTCGCAAAGGGCTTGGGGAAAGGCTGCATGACGCGAACGAAGCTCGCTGTGTGGCTGCTCGTCGGCGGCCCCATCCTGCTGTTCTCCCTGTGGGCGATGGTGGACAACACGCGGCTGTACTTCGTCACTTTGCTCAACGGGCTCACCTTGGCGTCGCTGTACTTCATCGTCGCCAGCGGCTTCACGCTGGTGTTCGGGCTGATGCGCAATGTGAACCTGGCGCATGGCTCGCTGTACTTGCTGGGCGGCTACGTCGGCTACATCGTGGCGGCGGCGACCGGCTGGTGGATCATCGCGCTGGCCGCCGGCTTCCTGGCCGCGGCGGCGGCGGGCCTGCTGATGCAGTGGCTGATCCTGCGCCACATGCAAGGTCAGGAGTTGCGCCAGACCATGGTGACCATCGGCCTGTCGATCGTCATCGCCGACATCCTGCTGTGGGTCTTCACCGGGCAGGTGTATCAAATGGAAGCGCCTTCCATCTTGCAGGGGCCGATCCGCGGCATCCCGCTCATCAACGCCTACTCGGCCTATCGCCTGAGCCTGCTGGGCTTCGGCATCGCCATCGGCGTGGGGCTGTGGTGGCTGCTCAGCCGCACCCGCGTGGGCATGATGATCCGCGCCGGAGTCGATGACCGCGGCATGCTCGCCGCCGCGGGGGTCAACGTGAACCTCGTGTTCGCGGTCACCTTTGCGCTCGGCGCCGGCCTGGCCGGCTTGGGCGGCGTGATCGGCGCGGTGGAGTTGTCGATGGTGCCGGGCGAAGACACGCGGCTGCTGCTGGCCTCGCTGATCGTGGTCATCGTCGGTGGCATGGGCAGCGTGATCGGCGCGGCCATCGGCGCGGTGATCCTGGGCCTGTCGGAAACCTACGGCCTGGCCTATGCACCCACCTACAGCGTGGTGCTCACCTTCGTGATCCTCATCCTGGTGCTGGCGTTCCGGCCGCGCGGGATCATGGGGAAGGCTCCATGAGCGCCGCGCCGGGCCGCCCCAAGCAAGCGAATGTCCCCTCGGGGGACCGGGGGCGGTACTCCGCGCACGAGGGGCGGACACCATGAGCGCAGCGCAGTGGCGTCGGGCGATGAACAGCGGCTTGGCTTCAGCGGCCAAGCCCAAACATCCGTCGCAGGCACGCGCCCCTGCGGCCTTGCCGGTGCCCGACCCCTACGCCGACAGCGACGCACCGGGTTGGCTCAAGTACCTGTGGCGAACGCTGGCGCCCAGGCATGTGTTCGTCGGCCTCGCCGTGCTCGCATTCCCCTTCGTCGCCACACCGTTTTTCACTTTTCAGGTGGCGGCGCAGTCGCTGGTGCTGGGCATGATCGCGCTGTCGCTCAGCTTCCTGGCCGGTTATGGCGGCATGGTGTCGCTGGCGCAGATGACGGTGGCGGGCATCGCCGGTTACGGCGTCGCGGTGCTGGGCACCAGCAGCGCGCCTGAGATCAGCCTGGCCTGGCCATGGTGGGTGGCGGTGCCGTTTGCGGTGTTGATCGCCGCCGTCTGCTCCGCGCTGATCGGCTGGCTGTCGGTGCGCACCGAGGGCATCTACACCATCATGATCACGCTGGCCATCGGCGTGGCCTTCTACTACCTGGTGCTGCAGAACTACAGCGTCTTCAACGGCTTTCAGGGCCTGCGCGAGTTGAAGCCGCCCACCGTGTTCGGCATCCCGTGGCGCGACCCGCTGCCGTTTTATTTTTTGTCGCTGTTCTGGGCGCTGGCCGGCTACTTCCTGGTGCGCTACATCGTGCGCGCGCCGTTCGGCATCGCGCTGCAAGGCATTCGCGACAACCCGCGCCGCATGAGCGCGCTCGGCTTCAACGTGGTGGCGCACCGCGTGGCGGCGTACGCGCTGTCGGGCCTGGTCGCCGCCGTCGGCGGCATCCTGCTGGCCTGGTACAACGCGCTGATGACACCCGGCTCGGTGGGCACCGGCTGGCTCATCAACATCCTCGTGATCGCGGTGCTCGGCGGCGTGAAGCACCCGATCGGCGCGTTTGTCGGCGCGCTGGTCTTCGTGCTGCTGCAGACCTTTGCCATCGACGTGATCGACCGCGAGCGCTTCAACCTTGTGATCGGCGGCGTGTTTCTCGCCATCGTTTTGTTTTCCCCCGACGGTCTGCTCGGACTGTGGGCGAGGCTTCGCTCTCGCCTCAAGCCGAACCAGGCCTTAACTTTCCCTCAAAGGAGACAACCGTGAAAGTAGCTAAACGAATCTGGGTACGTTCGATCGTGGGTGCGGCGGCTGCGACGGCGCTGATGGGTGCCGCATGGGCGCAGACCGGCCCCGTGAAAATCGGCCTGCTGGCCACGCTGGAAGGGCCGTTCGCGGCCGGTGGCGCCGATGGCATGCGCGGGGCTGAGCTGGCCGTGAAGGAACGCGGCGGCATGGTGGCCGGGCGCAAGATCGAGATCATCAAGGCATCAAGCGACGCCAAGCCCGATGTGGCGGTGAATGCCACGCGCAAGCTGGTCGAGCAGGACAAGGTCGAGATCATGGTCGGCCCGTTGTCCGGCGGCGAAGGGATTGCGGTCAAGGACTACTCCAAGACCCAGCCGGGCGTGACCTTCATCAACGGCTCGTCGGGCGCGCAGGCTGCCACGCTGGTCAGCCCGAGCCCGAACTTCTTCCGCTTCAACACCGAGGGTGCGCAGTGGATGGTGGGCCTGGGCAAGGCCGCGATGGACAAAGGCTACAAGCGCGTGATGATCATCGCCGAGGACTACGCCTTCCCGTACTCGCAGGTGCAGGGCTTCATGGCCGAGTACTGCAAGCTCGGTGGCAAGGTGCCCGAGAAAGCCTGGGTGCCGCTGGGCGGCAAAGACTACTCGTCGGTGATCGCCAAGATTCCGAAAGACGTGGACGCGCTGCTGGTGGTGCTGGGGGGTGCCGACGCGGTGAACTTCCTGACGCAATACGAAAACGCGGGTGGCGACAAACCCATGCTCGGCGGCTCGATCACGGTCAGCCAGGACATCCTCAACTACAAAGGCAAGCGCCGCGACTCGCTGATCGGCACCTTGTCGGCCGGCCCGGTGGCCGACGCCTACGACGGCGCCGAATGGAAGGCATTTGTCGCCGACTACCAGAAGACCTATCCGGTCTCGGCCGGCGGCTTCCCCAGCCCGAGCCTGTTCGCCTACGTGTATTACCAAAACATGAAGGCGGCGCTCGACGGCCTCGATGCGGTGAAGGGCGATCTCTCCGGTGGCCAGGCCAAGTACCGTGAGGCGTTGTCCAAGATGGTGCTGAAAACACCCACGGGCGATGTGCGGCTGGACGCCAACCGCCAGGCCATCGGCACCACCTTCGTCACCGAAGTGGTGAAAGACGCGCAAGGCAATCTCACCACCAAGGTGGCGCGCAAGGTCGACAACGTCGACCAGCTGCTGGGCATGAAGCCGGAAGACTTCAAGATCGGCTCGCGCGACGTGCCGAGCTGCCCGTAATGCGGCCGGGCGCGTGACGACGGCGGTTCGCCGTCACGCACTCGTCCTTTCGCTCCGGCGCCACTGTGTTGCCGGGGCCTGGCAAACCAATCCTCCATGGCCTCCGTCACCCAGCTTCGCAAGACCGCCACTGCCCCCCGGGCCGTGCCGGCCGGCACGCATTCTTCACTTGCCTCCAATCACGCGCTGGTCCTCAGCGGCGTGACGCGCGCCTTCGGCGCGTTGCGCGCGGTCGACGATGTGTCCTTGTCGGTGGCCGCCGGCCAGAAGTACGCCATCCTCGGCTCCAACGGGGCCGGCAAGACCACGCTGTTCAACACCATCACCGGCGACTACCCCGTCACCGCCGGGCGGATCCATTTTTTCGGCGAAGACATCACCGAGCTGCCACCGCACGAACGCATTCGCAAGGGTCTGCGCCGCACCTACCAATCGTCGCTGCTGTTTCGAGACCTGACGGTGCGCGACAACCTTTTCCTGGCGGTGCGCGGCGTGACCAGCGGCCGGTTCAGCTTTTTGCGCGCGCGCGCCAGCCATGCCTCCACCGTGGCGACGCAAGAGCTGCTGGAGCGTTCGCGCCTGAGCCACATCGCCAACGAAATGGTGGCCAACCTGGCGCATGGCCAGCAGCGCCAGCTCGAGATCGGCATGGCGCTGGCCGGCGCGCCGCGGCTGATCCTGTTCGACGAGCCGGCCGCGGGCCTGTCGCCCGCCGAGCGGCGCGAGCTGGTGGCGCTGCTGGGCTCGCTGCCCGCGCACATGAGCTTCGTGCTGATCGAACACGACCTGGACATCGCGCTGCGCGTGGTCGAGCGCGTCACCGTCATGCACAACGGGCGGGTGCTGAAAACCGGCACGCCGAACGAGATCGAAATTGATGCCAAGGTTCAAGCCATCTACATGGGGAGCAAACATTGATGCGCGCCCGGCACTGCGCCAGCGAGGGCTTGTCGTGAACGCCTGGTTCGGCAAGAAGGACGACACGACGAGCGCCGCGCCCATGCTCGTCGTCGAGGGCCTGGACGTCTACTACGGCCGCGCCCATGCGCTGCAAAGCGTGAGCCTCGTGATCGAGCGCGGCGTGCTCGGCATCGTCGGCCGCAACGGCATGGGCAAGACGACGTTGTGCAACGCGATCACCGGCCTGGTGCCGGCCAGCGGCAGTGTCAAGCTGCTGGGCGAAGAGATCCTTGGTCTGGCGCCCCACCAAATCACCCAGCGCGGCATTGCCTATGTGCCGCAGGGGCGGCGTGTCTGGCCGTCGCTTACCGTCGATGAGACGCTGCGGCTCGTTGCGCCCAGCAAGCGCGATGTCGATCGTGTGTACACGATGTTCCCGCGCCTGGCCGAACGCAAGTCCAACGGTGGCGCGCAACTCTCCGGCGGCGAGCAGCAAATGCTGGCGATCGGCCGCGCGCTGCTGCTGGCGCCGAAGCTGCTCGTGATGGATGAACCGACCGAAGGCTTGGCGCCGCTGATCGTCGAGCAGGTGGCGCAGGCGCTGCGCGGGCTGGCCGCCGAGGGCCAGATCGCCGTGCTGCTGATCGAGCAGAACCTCGGCGTGGCGATGGACGTGGCCGACCGCATCGGCGTGATGGTCAACGGCCGCATCGCGCAGGAGATGCCGGCCGCCACACTGGCCGCCGACCGCGAGCTGCAGGAGCGGTTGCTCGGCGTGCGTTCGGGCGGCAACGGCGACGAGCTCGAGCCTGCCCCGGCCGCTGCCGTCGGCGCCGGCGAGCCCGCGATGATGCAGGTGCTCACCGTGCGCCGCGCCCATGGTGACGGTGCGCCCACGCTCGACGACCTGGCGCCCCGCACCGTGCGGGGCTTCAACCGCTGGAATGCCGGCGGCACGGCGGCGCCGGTGGCCGACATCGAACGCGCGGCGCTCCCCGATTCGCCCGCGCCGGTGGCCCAACCCGCCACGGCGGCCGCCAAGGTGTTTGACTTCCCCGTCGCGGCCGGCAGTGCCCGCGCGGCCTATGTGGCCGGCACCTTCGACACCAAGGCGCGCGAGTTGTTCTATCTGCGCCAGTGCCTGGAAAAACTGGGGCTTCGCGTCGTGACGGTGGACCTGTCCACCTCCGGCAAACCATCTCCGGCCAGCGTTCACCCGCGTGAAGTGGCGCGCCACCACCCGCAAGGCGAATCGGCCGTCTTCAGCGGCGACCGCGGCCGTGCCATCACCGCAATGGCGCTGGCCTTCGAGAACTTCGTGAGCACCCGTCGCGACCTGGGCGGCATCATTTCCGCCGGCGGCTCGGGTGGCACCTCACTCGCCACGCCGGCCATGCGTGCGCTGCCCATCGGCTGCCCGAAGGTGATGGTCTCGACCATGGCCAGCGGCGACACGCGCCCCTACGTGGGCGCCAGCGACATCTGCATGATGTATTCGGTGACCGACGTGCAGGGCATCAACCGCATCAGCGAAAAGGTGCTCGGCAATGCGGCGCATGCGCTGGCCGGGATGATCGCCCACCCGGTGGCCGAGAGCGTGGTCTCCAAGCCGGCCGTCGGGCTGACGATGTTCGGCGTCACCACGCCCTGCGTGCAGGCCGTCACCAAGCGCCTGGCCGACGAATTCGACTGCCTGGTCTTCCACGCCACCGGCGTGGGCGGCCAGGCCATGGAAAAGCTCGCCGACTCGGGCCTTCTGGCCGGCGTGATCGATGTGTCCACCACCGAAGTGGCCGACGAGATCGGCGGTGGTGTGCTGTCGGCAGGCCCGACGCGCATGGATGTTTTTGCGCGCCATGCCTTGCCGTACGTGGGCTCGTGCGGCGCGCTCGACATGGTCAACTTCGGCGCCTGGGACACGGTGCCCGAGCGCTTCAAGGCGCGCAAGCTGTACCGCCACAACCCGAGCGTCACGCTGATGCGCACGACCGCCGATGAAAGCCGCGCGATCGGCGCATTCATCGCCGCCAAGCTCAACGCGATGCAAGGGCCGGTGCGCTTTCTCATCCCCGAAGGCGGCGTGTCGGCCATCGACCAACCCGGCCAGCCGTTTCACGACGCGGAGGCCGACCGCGTGCTGTTCACGACGATCGAGCAGAACTTTCGCTCCGGCGGCGACCGTCGGATTCAACGCTTGCCAATGCACATCAATGATGAAGCGTTTGCCGATGCATTGGTGGCCGCGTGGCACGAAGTCTCGCGTGCCCCGGCCGGCGCGCGCCGGGCTTGACCCATTGCATCAGAGAAGCAACCTGCCCTGAAATGAGAACTGCCTGGATACCCTTTCGCTTTCCTTGTCGCCTGGCTGCGATGTCGGCTTTCGGCCCGATGCTGCCGTTCGCGAACAACTGCTTTGCGGGCGTTGGTGCGGGATCGGGCCGCTGGGCTTCTTTTTCAGCAGTTGCCAAACACCCGAATGCAGCCGGGGGCGTCGGGTGGGCGACGCAGCGAAGTAAAGGGGGAGGGCCGAGTCTTTTCCGGCCCGGAG
>JANNDW010000346.1:0-26673 GCA_031378125.1 Methylibium sp.
GGCGCGCGCGGCCTTGTCCTCGACGCTGATCGCGTCATCGGCGTCGATGATCTTGATCTGGTTCTCGACGTTGCCGCCCAGCACGATGTCGGTGCCGCGCCCGGCCATGTTGGTGGCGATGGTGATGACGCCGGGCCGGCCGGCCTGCGCAACGATTTCGGCTTCCTTGGCGTGCTGCTTGGCGTTGAGCACCTGGTGCGGCAATTTGGCCTTCTCCAGCAGGCCCGAGATCAGCTCGGAGTTTTCGATCGAGGTGGTGCCGGCCAGCACCGGCTGGCCGCGCTCGTGGCAATCGCGAATGTCGGTGATGACGGCCTCGAACTTCTCGCGGCTGGTCTTGTAAACGAGGTCGAGTTCGTCGGCGCGGATGGTCGGCTTGTTGGGCGGGATCACCACCGTTTCCAGGCCGTAGATCTCCTGGAATTCGTAGGCCTCGGTGTCGGCTGTGCCGGTCATCCCGGACAGCTTGCCGTACATGCGGAAGTAGTTCTGGAACGTGATGCTGGCCAGCGTCTGGTTCTCACTCTGGATTTGCACCCCTTCCTTGGCCTCCACCGCCTGGTGCAGGCCGTCGGACCAGCGCCTGCCCGTCATCAAGCGGCCGGTGAACTCGTCGACGATGATCACCTCGCCGTCTTGCACCACGTAGTGCTGGTCGCGGTTGTACAAGTGCTTGGCGCGCAGCGCGGCGTAGACATGGTGCATCAGCGTGATGTTGGCGGGGTCGTACAGGCTCGCGCCTTCGGCCAGCAGAGCGGCCTCGCCGAGGATGCGTTCGGCGTTTTCGTGGCCATCCTCGGTGAGGAAGACCTGGTGGCTCTTTTCGTCCACCGTGAAGTCACCAGGGTCGATGACGCCTTCACCGGTGCGCAGATCGAGTTCGCCGATCTGCTTTTTCAGTTGCGGCACCACGGCGTTGATGCGCACATACATCTCGGTGTGGTCTTCGGCCTGGCCGCTGATGATCAGCGGCGTGCGCGCCTCGTCGATCAGGATCGAGTCAACCTCGTCGACGATGGCGTAGGCCAGCCCGCGCGCCACGCGGTCGGCGGTGTCCTGCACCATGTTGTCGCGCAAATAGTCGAAGCCGAACTCGTTGTTGGTGCCGTAGGTCACGTCCGACCCGTACGCGGCCTGCTTTTCTTCGCGCGACATCTGCGGCAGGTTCACGCCCACCGTGAGGCCGAGGAAGGTGTACAGCCGGCCCATCCATTCGGCGTCGCGCCGGGCCAGATAGTCGTTGACCGTCACCACATGCACGCCCTGCCCGGTGACGGCGTTGAGGTAGACCGGCAGCGTGGCCATCAGCGTCTTGCCTTCGCCGGTGCGCATCTCGCCGATCTTGCCGTTGTGCAGCGCCATGCCGCCTTTGAGCTGCACATCGAAATGGCGCATCTTCAACGTGCGCTTGCTGCCCTCTCGCACCACCGCGAAGGCTTCCGGAAGCAAGGCATCGAGCGTTTCGCCGTTGGCAAAGCGCTGGCGGAACTCGTCGGTCTTGGCTTTCAGCGCGGCATCGTCAAGCGCCTCGAACTGCGGCTCGAGTGCGTTGATTTCCGTGACGACACGCCGGTATTGCTTGAGCAGACGTTCGTTGCGGCTACCGAAAATCGAAGTCAGAATTTTGGGCAACATGCGGTATCAGCGTCTGGTTTGGGGGGAATCGGCGTGCGCCAGTCACCCTGCACCGGCGGCTTTGCGCAGAGCAAAACAGCGAATGGGTGAGATGCGGACGGGCGCATCGAAAGCAAGGCCCTGCGCTGGCGCAAAAGCCTTGGACTCTACCACTCAGGACCCGGAACTCGCCGGGGCGGCCCGATCAGCGCCGTGGGCGAATCGGCTTGAGGCCCAGCGCCGCGTCGGCCACGCCCAAGTCGCCGGCGGCGAGGAACTTGGCCGGGTCTTGCGCGACCCCTTCGACGCGCACCTCGAAGTGCAAATGCGGGCCGGTCGATCGGCCGGTGGAGCCGACCTCGGCAATCACTTGCGAGCGTTTGACGATGTCGCCGGTCTTGACCAGCAGCTTCGAGTTGTGGGCATAGCGGGTGATCAGGCCCTTGCCGTGATCGAGTTCGACCACGTTGCCGTACTGCGGATGGTGTTCGGTCAGCTGCACCACGCCGCCGGCCGCGGCCATCACCGGCGTGCCGACATCGGCGGGAAAGTCCAGCCCGGTGTGCAATGCGGCCTGGCCGGAAAATGGATCGGTGCGAAAGCCGAAGCCCGAACCCAACCCGACATCGACCGGCCGGCTGTTCGGAACCATCAAGGCCTGCATGCGGCTCTCGAAGAGGCGCGCCTCGAACAAGGTGAACAGATCGGTGCGTTGGTCGGCTTCCAGATCGAGCGCGCCGACGATGCCCTTGAGCTGATCCAGCGAGGCCGACCTGGCCGGCACGAACGGCCCACCCTGGGCGCCTGTGGCCGCGGGCTTCATCATTTGGCGCAGCTCTTCCGGCTTGACGCCGATGGCCCCCGCAACACGCTCACCAACCGCTTCGAGCTTGATCAGCTTGGCCTGCATCTCGCCGACCTTCTGGGCCATGGCATCGAGGTTTTCGCGCATGAAACGATCACGCTGGGCAAATTCGTCGCGCACCACCAATCGCACGATCTGGCTCACCACCGGCCAGCCTTCACGCGCAGCCTTCAGGAACACGAAGTGGTACACCGTGCCCGACAGCAAGGTCAACACCACCAGCAGCGCGGCAAATGCCAACCCCAGCTGCAGGCGGTTGAGTTGCATCACACGCGTGCGAGCCAGGCTGCCGTTGGTGATCATGATTTGCATCGCTAAACTCCTGCGGGTGAATCCAAAACCGCCCCCGGTGACCCCGAATGCGCTGCCCATCGAAGAAGCGCTGCACCGAAGCGCCCCGCTGGTCAGATTGCGGCAATTGATGCGGGACTCGAGTGCCCGCTTCGACGTCATCCACCCCCTGTTGCCCGCAGCCCTGGCGCCCCATGTCATGCCGGGGCCCGTGGATGCACTGGGCTGGTCACTGCTCGCGGCCAACGCGTCGGTAGCCGCCAAGCTGCGCCAACTTCAACCGCGGCTCGAAGACGCTTTGCGAGCGCGGGGGTGGGAGGTTAGCGCAATCCGAGTCAAGGTTCAACCGGGTTAGTGCAACCAATGGTGCCGGCTGTCCGAATCGAACGGACGACCTTCCGCTTACAAGGCGGGTGCTCTACCAGCTGAGCTAAGCCGGCACGGGTTGACGGGTTGGGCCGCGGCGAAACGGGCAAGTTGCCGCGCGACTCCAGACCATGAATTATAGATTCGCGGCCCTCGCGATCATCGGCGCCCAAGCTCGCGCATCTCTCGCGCATCTCTCGCGCATCTCGCAAGCAACGGGCTACTTGATGCGCTTGAGCGACGCGCGCTTGCCCGACGGAGGGTCGGGCGGTGGCTGCGGTTCGGTGGGGTCCGTGCCCGGGCCGCCCGGGTCCTGGGCCGGCTCCGTCAGCGTCAACCTCGGACCGCGCGTGGGGGCGGCCGACGCATGAGCGGGCTCTTGCGGCTCAGCGGACGGCGCGTTTCCCGGGGAAGGGAACGCCATGCCCTGGCCGTTCTCGCGCGCGTAGATCGCAATCACATGGTCCACCGGCACCATGATCTCGCGCGATTTGCCGCCGAAGCGCGCCTTGAACTCAATGGCCTCGTTGCCCAGCTTCAAGGCAGTGGTGGCCTCGAACCCGACGTTGAGCACGATTTCGTTGTTCTTGACGTACTCGTTGGGCACCTGCACATGAGCGTCGACAAACACCGCGATGTATGGCGTGAAGCCGTTGTCGCTGCACCAGTCGTGCAGCGCCCGGATCAGGTACGGGCGCGTGGACGTGCCGTTGCCGGCGGGGGCGATCGGCGGAGCGTTCATTACCGCACCCCGCTTGCCGAGTACGGCAAGCGACCCTCCGAGAGGGTTGGGCCTTGCTTGGGGCGGCCCGGCGCGACGGCCCGCCTCGACGTCGGCAATGAGTGCGTCATTTATGCAAACCGCCTACTTCCGCATCACCTTCTCGGACGGCGTCAGCGCCTCAATGTAGGCCGGGCGCGAGAAGATGCGTTCGGCGTACTTGAGCAGCGGCACCGCGTTCTTGGACATGTCAATGCCATAGTAGTCGAGCCGCCAGAGCAAGGGCGCGATGGCCACGTCGAGCATCGAAAAATCGTCGCCCAGCATGTACTTGTTTTTCAAGAAGATCGGCGCGAGCTGGGTCAGCCTGTCGCGAATCTGGGCCCGGGCTTTTTCCATCTGCTTGTCGGTGGGTTTGACGCCACGCGACTCGAGGATGTTGACGTGCGCGAACAGTTCTTTCTCGAAATTGAGCAGAAACAACCGCACGCGCGCACGCGCCACCGGATCGCCGGGCATCAATTGCGGGTGCGGAAAGCGCTCGTCGATGTATTCGTTGATGATGTGCGACTCGTACAGGATCAGGTCGCGCTCCACCAGGATGGGCACCTCGTTGTACGGGTTCATCAGCGCGATATCTTCGGGCTTGGCGAAGAGATCGACGTCTCGAATCTCGAAGTCCATGCCCTTTTCGAACAAGACAAAGCGGCAACGGTGCGAGTAGGGGCAGGTCGTTCCGGAGTAAAGCACCATCATGGTGACGGCTCCTTCTTATGGAAAAGTCTCTGGGGGCTCGAAAAACACAAACGCAGTGGGCGGCCCCAGGGGGCACTCCACTGCGCGCTGGGCCCGCCGACCTGGTGGGGCGGCGAGCCGGGTGGGCTACTTCACGTCTTTCCAGAACGCGGCATTGAGGCGCCATGCGAACAGCGTGAACACGGCCAGGAACAAAAGCACCCACACTCCGATCTGCAGGCGCTTGCCTTGCGACGGCTCGCCCATCCACTGCAGGAACGCAACCAGATCGGCAACCGATTCGTCGTACTCGAGCGCGCTCAGCTTGCCCGGCGTCAGGGTCTCGAAACCGTCAAACCGACGCACCATGTGCTTGGGGTCATGCGGGTCTTTTTCGTCGACGAACCTGGCTTTGCGCTGACCCTGCAACTCCCACAACACATGCGGCATGCCCACATTGGGGAACGCCAGGTTGTTCCAGCCGGTGGGCTTGGTTTCGTCGCGGTAATAAGTGCGCAGGTAGGTGTAGAGGTAGTCGGCGCCGCTGCCTTTGCCGAAGTCGGCGCGCGAACGCGCAATCACTGTCAGGTCGGGCGGGGTGCCGCCGAACCAATCCTTGGCCTGCTTGGGGTCCAGCGAAACCTTCATCGTGTCGCCGACCTTTTCGGTGGCGAACATCAGGTTCTTCTTGATCTGGTCCTCGGTGACGCCGATGTCGCGCAAGCGGTTGTAGCGCATGTAAGAAGCGGCGTGGCAATTCAAACAGTAGTTGACGAACAGCTGCGCGCCGTTTTGCAGCGCGGCCACGTCGGTCGCTTTTTCTTCTGGGAACTTGTCCCACGCAACGCCCTCGCTCGCGGCCGAGGCGCCGGCGATAAACCCGAACGAAACCAGAAGGGAACAGATCAGCTTTTTCATGTTGGGGCTGCCGGCGGTCGCATCGGGTGGTTGCATCGGGTGGTTGTATCAGTGGGCCGCGAAGACCACACGGTCCGGGACCGGCTTCGGCGTGCCCAGACGGCTCCACCACGGCATCAACAGGAAGAACCCGAAATAGAACAAGGTTCCGACCTGCGACACCCGCTCGCCGGTCGGCGACGGAGGTTGCACGCCGAGGTAGCCCAACACGAAAAAGTTAAACACAAAGATCGCGTAAAGGTACTTGTGCCAAGCCGGCCGGTAGCGGATCGACTTGACCGGGCTGTTGTCCAGCCAGGGCAGGAAGAACAGAATAATCACGGCGCCGCCCATCACCACGACGCCCCAGAACTTGGCATCGATGGCCAGCATCGACGCCACCAGCGCCACCGCGGCAGCCACGACGAGAAGCTTGAAGATCCCGCCGATCCTGGCTTTCAGCACGCCCAGAACCGCACCCGCCAGAACGCAGGCGATCAGCGCGTACATCATCTGGCTGGTGATGGCGCGCAGCATCGAGTAGTAAGGCGTGAAGTACCACACCGGGGCGATGTGCAGCGGCGTCTTCAACGGATCGGCGGGAACGAAGTTGTTGTATTCGAGGAAGTAGCCACCGAACTCGGGCGCGAAAAAGATCACCGCGCTGAAGATGAACAGGAACACGCTCACCGCAAAGATGTCGTGCACCGTGTAGTACGGGTGAAAGGCAATCCCGTCGAGCGGAACGCCCTTGGCGTCTAGCTTGGCCTTGATCTCGACACCGTCGGGGTTGTTCGACCCCACCTCATGCAGCGCAATGATGTGCGCGGCCACCAAACCCAACAGCACCAGCGGAACCGCGATGACGTGGAACGCGAAGAAGCGATTCAGCGTGGCGTCGCCGACCACGAAGTCGCCGCGGATCAGCAGCGCGAGGTCGGGGCCGATCAAGGGAACCGCGGCAAACAGGTTGACGATCACCTGGGCGCCCCAGTAGCTCATCTGGCCCCAGGGCAGCAAGTACCCCATGAAGGCCTCGGCCATCAGGCTCAGGAAAATGGCGCAGCCGAACACCCACACCAACTCGCGCGGCTTGCGGTAGCTGCCATAGATCAGGCCGCGAAACATGTGCATGTACACGACGACAAAAAATGCGCTGGCGCCGGTGGAGTGCATGTAGCGCACCAGCCAGCCCCAGGGCACATCGCGCATGATGTATTCGACCGACCCAAATGCGAGCGCGGCATCGGGCTTGTAGTGCATGGTCAGGAAGATGCCGGTGACGATCTGCATCACCAGAACCAGCAGAGCCAGCGAGCCGAAAATGTAGAAAAAGTTGAAGTTCTTCGGCGCGTAGTACTCGCCCATGTGCTCGTTGAAGAGCTTGGTGGCCGGGAATCGGTTGTCCACCCAGGTCATCAGCCGTTGCGCGGCGGGCGCACCGGCGGGGGCTTCCTTGAATGCTGCCATGTGTGTTCTCGTCAATTTGCCGTTGCTGTCAGTGCTTCAAGCCTTCTTGTCCGATCCGATCAACAAGACCGTGTCGGAAACGTACATGTGCGGCGGCACTTCAAGGTTGTCGGGGGCGGGCTTGTTCTTGTAGACACGGCCGGCCAGGTCGAACATCGAACCATGGCACGCGCACAGAAAGCCGCCGGCCCAGTCGTCGGGCAACGAGGGTTGCGGCCCGGGGGTGAACTTGTCGGAAGGAGAGCATCCCAGGTGGGTGCAGATTCCCACCGCGACCATGATTTCGGGCTTGATCGAGCGGTGGTCGTTGCGTGCATATTCCGGCGTCAGCTCGCCGGGCTTTCGCGCCGAGGCCGGGTCGGCCACCAGCGCGTCGACTTTTCTCAAACCCGCCAGTTGCTCCGGCGTGCGCTTGATGATCCAGACCGGCTTGCCGCGCCACTCCACGGTCAGCTTCTCACCCGGCTTGAGCGCGCTGATGTCAACCTCGACCGAAGCGCCCGCGGCGCGAGCGCGCTCCGAGGGCTGGAAGCTGCTCACGAACGGCACCGCCGCGAAACCGGCGCCCACGGCCCCGGCGCATCCGGCGGCAATCACCCAAGTCCGTTTGGCGCTGTCCGCTGGGCTGTTGGCTTGGCTGTCACTCATGTATTTCCTCGAACAAGACTTGATTTCAGGGTCAACCCGCAATTCTAGCGGACGCCGCAGCCTCCACATACGCGCCGTGGTGGCCCCGCTGCGTGAGCGAATCGAAGCGGCTGCGACCGGAAAGCAACAAGCGCTGGCCAATTTCGCCGGCCGCATCACGCTGGGGCGGATTGCGCGGCTTGACTTGAGACTCTGGTCGGTAATACTGCGCGGCGCTGGCGACTTCCGCAAGCGCAAACGCAACGTTTCAAGAAGAGGAGCAAGAGCCATGGGATTTGCAACTGAGTTCAAAGAATTTGCGATGAAGGGCAACGTCGTCGACCTAGCGGTCGGCGTCATCATCGGTGCGGCATTCGGCAAGATCGTCGACTCGATCGTGAAGGATCTGATCATGCCGATCGCCGGCAAGATACTCGGGGGATTGGACTTCTCCAACTACTTCGTGACGCTTTCCAATCCGCCCGCCGACTACAAGGGCGCGATGACCTACGAGGCATTGTCCAAGGCGGGCGTGCCCTTGTTTGCCTATGGCAACTTCATCACCGTGGCGATCAACTTCATCATTCTTGCGTTCATCATCTTCATGATGGTCAAGCAGATCAATCGCATGAAGAAGGACGCCCCCGCGGCGCCGGCGGCGCCTGCCGAGGATGTGGTGCTTCTGCGTGAAATCCGTGACGCTCTGAGGAAGTAGGCCCTGGCGTGCGGGCGGACGCCCGCACGTTTCGGTCCATACTCATCGCCTGACCCGGTGGATCCCCTGGGGCCACCCTGGGGCCCCTGAGCGGCCCCAGGAGCCCGCGGGGTGATGATTGCCAATAGGCCGCGGCCTGGTGTGAGATGAACCCGACCGACCCACGTCTACAAGCCGCGCTCGCCGCGGCGATGAGTCAGATTCAAACGACCGCGGCCGCCGTCGTTGACCGCGTGTCCGACATGCTGAGCACCATGGCGGAGTCCAGCACGCGCATCATCGAGCGCGACCTGATGCTGGCGTCCCGCGTCGATCTGCTGCGCAATATCGCCTCGTACCACGCGGTGTTCAAGGACGTGCTGCATGAAAAGGTGAACGAGGATTTTTCGCCCCGCGGCCCTGTGCGGCGCAGCTTGGCCGCCACCGATTGGCAGTCGCTCAGCCTGGTGGGCGACCACGAGGTCGAGGAACGCATGGTCTCGGACCGCATCGCACAACTGATCACGCACGAGTGCGAATCCGAGTTGCGCGAACTGAACACTTACATGAGCGCATTGCTGCGCACGACCCGCGCCGAAGACAGCCGAAACCCGTTGCGCGCAGAGATCGTCGCAGCGGCGCTCTATGGCGCCATCGAAGCGGTGACCGATCAGAAAGACATGCGCAAGCTGCTCACCCGCGATCTGGGGTGGGCGATGGCTCGGGCGATGCCGGTGTGTTACGCCGAAATCATTCGTGATCTCAAAGCCCGCGGCGTGCTGCCGCAGGGCATGACGGTTCGTTCGGTCGAAGGCCCGGGCAACCAGCTGGGCGGCGCTGTCTCCGGCTACAGCGCGGCCGGTCGGGACTGGCATTCCACCGGCGGCCACGCGGCCGAGTTCAGCACCCCGGCAGGCCCGAGCCCGGCATCGGATTTCGCCACCGGTCTGGGTGCGCCCGCCGCCGCCGGGGGTTCGCCCGGAGCCAGGGATGGGCAGGGATCATTCACCGCCGGCGGCGCGCGGTCCGGCGGGGTGAGCGGGCGAGGCGGCATGGACTCGCGCAGCCAGCTCTCCGCTTCCGCACAGGCGGACGCGCACTTGATGCACCTGTTGCGGCGCCTGACGGCACTGGCCAGCCGGCCCGGCGAACTCGACAGCATGCTGCGCGACTCGGGCCACGGCGGGCTGAACACCGATCTGCCCGCGTCGGCCGGTTTTGCCGAACCCGCGCGTGTGGGCGCGCCTGCTTTCGTTGCACCGCAGGGCGGCGGCCTGCCCGGCATGATGGCGGTAAACCTGATCCGCGCTCACCGCGAGGAGCTGCGCCAAGCCTCCAGCGGCAGGCTGGACCACATGGTGATCGACGTGGTCGGGAGCCTGTTCGACCAGATCCTGTCGGATTCGCGCGTGCCTCCCCAGATGGCCCGCCAGATCGCGCGCTTGCAGTTGCCGGTCCTGCGCGTGGCGCTGAACGACTCGAGCTTCTTCTCGTCGCGGCGCCACCCGGTGCGCCGCTTTGTCAACCGCATGGCCTCGCTGGCCTGCGCGTTCGATGATTTCGACGACGGACCCGGCAAGGAATTCATCACCCGCGTGCGCGAGCTGGTGCAGGAGATCGTTGACGGCGACTTCGACCAGATCGAGATCTACTCGGCCCAGCTGTCCGAGCTGGAGAGCTTCATCGCCCAGCAGACCCAGGTCGCGGCGGAGCAGACCGGCGCGGCAATGACGCTGGAGAGCAAGGAGTCGGAGCTGCGCATCCAGCAGCGCTACATGCTCCAGCTGCAGACCGCGCTGGCGCCGCTGCCGCTGCCGAAATACCTGGGCGATTTCTTGTCGCAGGTCTGGAGCCAGGCGCTGGTGCTGGCGGTCAGCCGCGATGGCGCCGACTCGAACCGTGCGCAGCGCTACCGGCGCGTCGGGCGCGACTTGGTGATGAGCGTGCAGCCCAAAGGCTCGCCGGCGCTGCGCAAGAAGTTCTTGATGCAGTTGCCGCCGTTGATGAAGGACTTGTACGAAGGCATGAAGCTGCTGGGCTGGTCCGAGCCGGCGCAGAAAGAGTTCTTCGGCAAGCTGCTGCCGGCGCACGCCGAGTCGCTCAAGGGCCAGGCACTTTCCGAACTTGACCACAATTTGATGGTCAAGCAGCTCGACGCGGTGTTCGGCATGCCGGTGCCCGGCAATGAATCCCTGTCTCCTTTGGATGGGGTTCCCAAGGTCGAGGAAAGCGTGGAGATCGAACGCCGCTTCACGCCCGAGGAGGCCGAGGCCGTCGGCCTGGTGGAAGAAAGCACGGTCGACTGGTCCGGCCAGGTCGACATCGACCTCAGCGCCGAAGCCGACGCGGACGCGAGCGGCTCAGCTCCTTTGTATCTCGGCGTGGACATCAACCTGGACCTGGCCGGCACCGAGCCCAACGAGCCATCCCATGGGCTCAGGCTGATGGACCATATTCAACTCGGCTTTGCCTACCAGATGAACCTGAAGGAGCAATGGCAGAAGGTGCGCCTGACCTACATGAGCCCGGGCCGCAGCTTCTTCGTGTTCAGCCGCGGCAAGAAGTACCAGGAAACCATTTCGATGACCTCGCGCATGCTGTCACGCATGTGCGAGACCGGCCGCCTGCGCGCCTTCGAGAACGCCTACCTGATGGAACGTGCGACCCAGCGGGCGCGCAAGCAACTCGCCGCGATGAAGGCGCCCGCGGCCAAACCCACAAGACACTGAGCCGCCGCGGCGGCCCGCCTTCACGCCGCCGCCAGCCGCCTGGCCATGCGCACCGCGGCGAGCAGGCTGGCCGCATCGGCCCGGCCGGTGCCGGCGATGTCGAACGCGGTCCCATGGTCGGGACTGGTGCGCACGAAGGGCAGGCCCAGCGTCACGTTGACACCCTGCTCGACGCCGAGGTACTTGACCGGGATCAAGCCGTGGTCATGGGTCATCGCGACCACGATGTCGAATTCGCCCACATGCCCGGGCGCATTGCGGGCACGCATGAACACGGTATCGGGCGCAAACGGGCCGTGCACGGCGATGCCCTCGGCCCGCGCCGCCCGGATCGCCGGTTCGATGATTCTGATCTCCTCGTCCCCGAACAGCCCGCCCTCCCCGGCATGCGGGTTGAGCCCGGCCACCGCGATGCGCGGATTCGGCTGGCCCCAGCGCGCGGCGGCGCTGTGCGCGATGCGAATGGTCTCCAGCACGGCGTCAAAGGTCACGGCGTTGATGGCGTGCGCCAAGGACATGTGGATCGTCACCAGCACCGTGCGCAACTGGTCGTTGGCCAACATCATTCGCACCGGCTGCGGCACTTGCCCGGGCCAGGCCAGTGCCTGCAGCATTTCGGTGTGGCCGGGAAATCCGACTCCGGCCGCGGCCAGCGCCTCCTTGTGAATCGGCGCCGTCACGATCCCGGCGACTTCGCCGCCGACGGCCAGCCGCACCGCCGCGCGGATGCAGGCTGCCGCGGCCGCGCCAGCGCGTGCATCGACCCGGCCGATGGGCGCCTGCAGCAGGTCGGCGCCCAGGCCGTCGACCTGCAAGACGGGCATACAGTGCGGTGGGAGCCGCCGAACATCGGCCGCGGACTCGATGCGCGCCACCGCCAGCAGCCCGCCCGTCAGTGCCGCCGCGCGGCGCATCACTTGCACATCGCCCACCACGAGGCAGCCGGCGGATTCCGGGCCACGAAACAGTTTGGCAATGATCTCCGGGCCGATGCCACAGGCGTCGCCCAGGGTCAGCGCAAGGGGTGCGGGAGAGCAAGCTGTCATGTTTGTGATGTGGCCAGACACGGCCCTCAAGCGGGGTTGTCAATCTCGATGAAGCGGTGTTCCAGGCCAAACTTCAACGCAAGATGTTGAGCCACGGCCGGCGCGCCATAACGTTCGCTGGCATGGTGGCCGCAGGCGAAGAACGCAACGCCGGTCTCGCGGGCATGGTGCGCTTGAGGCTCCGAGATTTCACCGGTGACATACGCATCCGCCCCGGCCGCCATCGCCGCCTCGAAGTAGCCTTGCGCACCCCCGGTGCACCACGCAATGCGCCGCAATGGCCGCCCATCGCCCATCACCACGGTGGGTATACGGCCCAGCTGTTGTTGCAGCTGCGCGCCCAGTTCAGGCGCGGTCATCGGCGGCGCGGCAGTACCGATGAACCCCAGCTCCTGTTCACCGAAGCGGCCATCCGCATGCCATCGAAAACGCGCACCGAACTGCGCGTTGTTGCCCAACTCAGGGTGCGCGTCCAGCGGCAGGTGGTAGGCGAACAGGTTGATCTGGTGTGCCAGCAGCAACTCCAGACGCTGCTTCAGCCAGCCCGTCACGCGGCCGTCGTGCCCTTTCCAGAACAGGCCGTGGTGCACGAGCATCGCATCGGCCTGGGCGTCGACCGCGGCTTCGATCAGCGCACGGCTCGCGGTCACGCCCGAGACGATTCTGCGGACCTCGGGTTTGCCCTCAACTTGCAAACCGTTCGGCCCATAATCGCGAAACCGGCCCACGTCGAGCAGGGTGTTGAGGTAAACCTCGATCTCACCGCGTGCAGCCATTACCACCCTCCTCCATGCGCAAAACCTGGCTCATTTTCTCCCAAGCGGTCACGGTCGCCGTGGCCGTGCTGTTTGTCGTTGCCACGCTCAAGCCTGAATGGCTGGCGCGGCGGCCAGCGCCCGTTGCGCCGCCCGTGGCAAGCGCCGTTGCGCCGCCCGCGGTCCAAGCCGTGGCCTTGAGCGGCGCGGCCGTCACCAGCTACAGCGGCGCGGCCAAGCGGGCAACCCCGGCGGTGGTGAGCATCACCGCAAGCAAGTCGCCGGCCCGCAACCCGAACGCCAACGACCCCTGGTTTCAGTTCTTCTTCGGCGAGCGGGCGCGGCAGCTGCAGCAAGAGCCGCAGGTGGGTCTGGCTCGGGCGTCATCGTCTCCGGCGACGGCTACCTGATCACCAACAACCACGTGGTTGCCGAGGCCAACGACATCGAGGTCATGCTGGCCGACGGACGCCAAGCCAAGGCCAAGGTCATCGGCACCGACCCCGACACCGACGTGGCCGTGCTCAAGATCGAGCTGGATCGCCTGCCGGCCATTGGCTTCGGCAACAACGACAGCATGCAGGTCGGCGATGTGGTGCTGGCCATCGGCAACCCGTTCGGTGTTGGCCAGACGGTGACCTCGGGCATCATCAGCGCGCTGGGCCGCAACCAGCTGGGCATCAATACGTTTGAGAACTTCATCCAGACCGATGCCGCCATCAACCCGGGCAATTCCGGCGGCGCGCTGGTCGACGCCAATGGCAACCTGCTGGGCATCAACACCGCGATCTACTCGCGCAGCGGCGGCAGCCTGGGCATCGGGTTCGCGATTCCGGTGAGCACCGCCAGGCAGGTGATGGAAGGGCTGATCAAGGACGGCCAGGTCACGCGCGGCTGGATCGGTGTGGAGCCGCGCGACCTGACCCCCGAGATCGCCCAGACGCTGAACCTGCCCATCAAGCAGGGCGTGCTGATCACCGGCGTACTGAACAGCGGACCGGCCAGCACGGCCGGGCTGCGGCCTGGCGATGTGGTGGTGAAAATCGCCGACACACCGGTGACCAACACTGCGCAATTGCTCGGCGCCGTGGCGGCCCTGAAGCCGCAAGCCACGGCGGTGATCGGCGTCCAGCGCGGCGACCAGGCGCTGGCGTTGAACGTGGTGGTGGCGCAAAGGCCGAAGCAGAAGATCCTGCCCGAGCGCTGAACTTGGTAGGCCATTTCGCTGCGGCGGTCGCAGCTACCGGCTCTTCGGGGAAGTCCAGTTCTGGTTCGCGCGAGTGATGAGCCCGGGGATGTCCTCCCGCCAGCGCTTCTGCACGGCGGGGCTGAGGTTCAGGTAAAGCTTGCCGGCGACGAAGTAGGCCACCGGGTCGCGGCCATGGATCGCGACGCCACGCGCGTCGACATTGGCCGGCCCCGCCGCGAGCGCCCAGAAGGGCGCCAGCGTGACGGCGAGGGCCAGGCGAAGGCTGCGCCGATGGACCCGCATGGGGCTGCGCGAAGTTGTGAAGCCGCATCCTGCCGGGCGGGCAGACGCAAGTTCTCACCGAATCATCACGATGCCATCAGGGAGTGGCCGCGACAGCTCGGCCGTCTTGATGATTTGGTGAGGACTTCTTCGGCATCGGTCAGAAGAATCCCCCGAGGGCGCTGTTGCCCGATCACCGGAGACCTCCCATGCACACCACATCAAGGCGCGTCGCATTCGCCGCCACATCGCTGGCCCTGATCCTTGGCACCGCTGCGTGTGGCGGTGGCGGGGAAGATGGATCGGATCAAGCATCGGCCAGCGCCCTCGACGCGGAACGAGCCACCGCGCTGGCGCGCCGCAGGCCACCCCCGCCGCCGCCTCCAGCCCCCGACGCCACCCTGGTGCTTGCGTCGGCCAGTGCCTCCGGGCAGGCTGCCGATGGTCAGGTCTGCGGGTTGTCGGCCGATGGTGGCAAGGTGCTGTTCGCCTCGCGCTCGGCCAGCCTGGTCAGCGGGGACACGAACGGCTTGATGGACTTGTTCCTCAAAGACCTGAACGGCAACGGCATCAGCCGCGTGGTGACCAGCGCTACCCGCAATGGATCCGTCTGCCTGGGCATGACGCCCGACGCCAACACGGTGATCTACGTTGCCGACGTAGGCACCCCTGGCGATATTTTCCCGGCCGGCCCCGTGGAGTCGGTGATGCTGGCGAGGAACACCGCCACGGGGCAAACGGCGCGTGTGACACCGCCGCTCGCCACTTTTCCCAACGTCGACAGCTACCAGTTTGCCGGTCTGTCCGACGATGGGCTGCGCGTGGCCTTCATCGCGCAACCCACCCGCAGCTGCAGCGGCTTTGACTGCACGGCCAACGGCCCGGCGCGCATGCTGGTGCGCGAACTGGCCACCGGCCAGCTCGTCAACCTCGAAAACCAGGTGCGCTTCACCACGTCGCAGGGCGTCGCCAACGGGGACGCGTGGCTTTCGCCGAATGGCCGAACCTTGGCCTTCTCCAGCAGCGCGGCCTACCCGGAAGCGGGTGACACAACCGGCAAGAGCGATGTGTATGCGCTGGACATCGGAACCGGCGCCGTGCGGCTGGTGAACACGGACGCGGCGGGGCGCCAGATCACCATCCCCGGTACCGTGAGTCCGACCTATGGAGTGCAGGCTTTCCTGTCGAACAGCAGCAAGATCGCCTTCTTCACCGACTACGACACCAGCGCGGGACCGGCAGGCGTGTATGTGAAAGACCTCGTCAGCGGCGCACTCAACAGGGTGCTCGACCGCAATCTGACGTACTCGATCGGCAACCGCGCGGCGCTGAGCTTTTCCGACGACGGCCGCAAGGTGGCCTATGTGGAGTCCACCGGCAACACCCTGACGGGCGCGAGTGTTCCGAGGGTGCTTGATCTCGCCTCGGGAGCCCTGGTGAACGCGGCGACCTTGAGCAACGGCACGGCGGGCAATGGCCGAACCACCACGACCGTGCTGTTGTCGCGAAACGGCAGGACCGCTGCGTTCGACAACAACGCCACCAATCTGGTGGCCGGGGCCTCCACGGCTGAAGTGCGCACCTACCGCAAGCTGCTGCCCTGAACGAGCGGCAAAGCGTCAAGGCGCCAAGTCGGCGCTGGCGTGGCGCGTGACGCCCGGCAGCCCGTCCTTGGCGCCGCGGTGCACGATCGGGCAGTTCAGCACCACGTCCGCGGTCTCGATACGCAAGGCACCGGCCTCGACCGCGGCGAGGACCTGCTGTTCCGAAGTCAACCGCCGTGGCACGCGGCCTTCGACCCGCGTCACCGTGACCATGCGCCAGGGCACGTCGAAACGCTAAACAGGCCATTTCACAAATACGGGCAGGCAATGAGATCGATGGATTTCGCCGCCAGGCTAGGCGCAGACCCTTGCCGCACTCGACGTGCGGCAAGGGTCTGCAACGACGCATGGCGGTGAAAGACACGGTCTCATGGGGCCGTATTTGTGAAATGGCCTACTAAGGGGTAGGCGTTTCCTCGGCCGGCGCCTGGGTGTGCTTGATGAAAATCTGGGCCGCCCAGATGCCCACTTCGTAGAGCAGGCACATCGGAATCGCCAGCGCCAGTTGCGACACCACGTCGGGTGGTGTGATCACCGCGGCGATGATGAACGACAGCACGATGAAGTAGCTTCGAAAGGCTTTCAGCTTGTCGATGCTCACCAAGCCCATTCGGGCCAGCACGATCACCACGATCGGCACCTCGAAGGCCGCCCCGAAGGCAATGAACATGGTCAACACAAAGCTGAGGTAGGCCTCGATGTCAGGCGCGGCGGTGATGCTCTTGGGCGCAAAGCTCTGGATGAACTTGAACACCTGCCCGAACACGAAGAAATAACAGAACGCCACGCCGACGAAGAACAACAGCGTGCTGGAGATCACCAGCGGCATCACCAGCTTTTTTTCGTGGGTGTAAAGGCCCGGCGCCACGAACGCCCAGACCTGGTACAGCACCACCGGCAAGGCCGCCAGAAACGCCGCCAGCAGCGTGATCTTCAGCGGCACCAAAAACGGCGAGATCACGTTGGTGGCAATCAGCGTCGTGCCGGCGGGCAACTGCGCCACCAGCGGAGCGGCCAGCAAGTCGTACAGGGCGCTGGGACCCGGCCACAGGGCCAGCACACCGAAACAAACTCCCACGGCGATGGCGGCACGGACCAGGCGGTCGCGCAACTCGACAAGATGGGTGACGAAGGGCTGCTCCGTGCCCGCGAGTTCGTCCGGGCTCTTGTCGTCGCTGCTCATGGCAAGCTCAGGCCGGAACGAAGCTCCCACGCAATCGTGCAGAGAGGGCCTGAGCATGAGCCGCCGACGCTGCGCAATTGCATAAGCGCTTCGCTTTGGCGGCTCAGGCCGAAGCGCGCGGCGGGCGGAAGCGCGCCACCCGCGCCGCGCCCGACTGCGCCTTGGCCCGGATGCCGTTGCGCTGCTTGTACCACTGCGGCGTTGCACCGCGCTTGAGGCGCCATTTTTTCTTCGGGTGTCTGTATTCGGGCGGCGGCGGTTGCAACGCTTCATGCTGGCCGCTGTTGGCGGGCAGGGTGGATGTGGCGTCCTGCCAGGTTTTTTCGAAGTCGGCGCTGGTCTGGTGGATTTCGTTCGACACCGTCTGCTCGACATCGCGCGCCGCGCCTTCGAACTCGCTCTTCATCTTCTTGAGCTCTTCCAGCTCGATCGAGCGGTTGACCTCGGCCTTCACATCGGCCACATAACGCTGCGCCTTGCCCAGCATGTGGCCAACCGTGCGCGCCACACGCGGCAATTTCTCCGGGCCGATGACGATCAGCGCGACCGCACCGATGAGCGCGATCTTGTCGAAGCCGAAATCAATCATGGCTCAGCATGATTCGCGCGCTTGCGCGCGCAGCCTGATCCTTCCCCCTTCGACGCGGGGCGAAGGACGAAAGAGGCAAAGCACCGCTGTGCCCCGACGAAGCGGTTCGGCCGTGCAGGGCCGAATCTCCAGCCGGGATGGAGGTGAAACCGCCACGGTACTCAACCTGTTCAAGACAGCGGTTCAAGACTTTGTCTTGGCCTGCACATCCACCGTGTTGTCGTCGGCCGCCTTTTGCGCGTTGCTCACCTGCGCGGCAGGCGTCAACGGGTCGGCCGCGGCCGCGGCCGCCGCACCGCCATCCTTGACACCGTCCTTGAAACCCTTGACCGCGCCCCCCAGGTCGGAGCCGATGTTCTTGAGCTTCTTGGTGCCGAACACCAACACCACGATCAGCAACACGATCAGCCAATGCCAAACGCTGAATGAACCCATGATTTCTCTCCAATAAGGAATGATGCAATTTTAGGTTAGCGCGCGCACGTGTCCATGTTCACCCCTTGGCCCAGGGCCGCGGCCCACCCATGACGTGCATGTGGACATGCTGCACTTCCTGCCGGCCATCGGGCCCGGTGTTGATCAGCGTGCGAAAGCCGTTGCTCACGCCAAGCTCCAGCATCAGCTTGGGCGCCAGCGCCAACATGCGCCCGAGCAGCGGCGCGTGGACGTCGGTCAGCTCGTACATCGTCGCAATGTGCTGCTTGGGAATCACCAGCACATGGACCGGCGCCCACGGCGCGATGTCGTGGAAGACCAGCAGGTCTTCGTCCTCGTAGGCCTTGCGGCAGGGAATCTGGCCGGCGATGATTTTGCAGAACAGGCAGTTCGGGTCGTGACTCATGACAGGCTCGTTGAATGGCTCTATTGAGGCATCGGCTTGCCCGCATTGAGATTCATCCAGCCGCGAACCACGCGGTACAGGAACCAGATCGAGATTGCTGCCCAGGCGATCCAGCCCGGCAGAACCAGCAGCAGCCACAGCGGAATCGTCACCACATACAGCCCGCCGGCCCACAGCACGGTGCGGATGCGCCAGCGGAAATGCGATTCCTGCCAGGTGCCGGCGGCATCGTCCTTCTTCACCATGTCGATGATGAAAGCGACGATCAACAAGGCGATGCTGGCTTGCACCCCCGGCAACACGGCGCCCACCGCCACGATGGTGTGCAGCAGGTAGCTGATGTTCCCGACGGTCTTCAAGGACCGGTGCTTGTCGTCTTCCAGGTCGATCACTTCGTTCATGTTCCACTGGCCTCACGGTCGTGCATCTTGCGCGATGCGAATTCCTCAAGCCCTGAGAGTCCCTCGCGGCGCTCCAGTTCCTTCAGCACATCGGCGGGCTTCAAGCCGTATGCGCTGAGCGCGAGCATCGAATGAAACCACAGGTCGGCGACCTCATGAACGATCTTCACGCGGTCGCCGTCCTTGCAGGCCATCACGGTTTCGGTCGCCTCTTCGCCGATCTTCTTCAGGATGGCGTCAACGCCTTTCTGAAACAGCCGCGCGACATAGCTCTTGTCGGGGTCGCCACCGCGGCGCGATTCGATCACTTGCGCCAGCCGCTCCAGCGTGTCGTTGCTCTTGCTCATTTGTAGATGCTCTGCGGGTCTTTCAAGACCGGCTCGGTGATTTTCCATGCCCCGTCCTGCAACAAATGGAAGAAACACGCGTGCCGGCCGGTGTGGCAGGCAATCCCCGGTGCGTGACCGCGTTGCTCCACTTTCAGCAACACCACGTCCTTGTCACAGTCGAGTCGCATTTCATGCACCTTCTGGATGTGGCCGCTGGTCTCACCCTTGTGCCACAGGCGCTGGCGCGAGCGGCTGAAATACACCGCTTCACCCAGCTCGGCCGTCCTGGCCAGGGCCTCGCGGTTCATGAAGGCAAACATCAGCACATCGTTGCTGCCGATCTCTTGCGCGATCACAGGCACCAGGCCCTGCGCGTCCCACTTCACTTCGTCCAGCCAATCCATATGGGGCAGTGTAGCGGCGCGCTCAATGATGCACCCTACGCCCTGCGCGCGGTCCCGCCGGGCGGGAACATGAGCACTTGGGGCGGCCCGGCGGGCTCAAACCTCGCGGTGCGTGGCGCCCACAAAGCCCCGCTCGGCGGCAAACCAGCGCAGCACCGGAATCGTGCCGGGCAGCACCGGCACCACCTCGACCGGCAAGGTCTGCCAGGCCATCGCCTGGCGCTCGCGCATCTCGAACTCGCCGCTCCAGTCGAACACTTTGCAAAAGTGCAGCCTCACGCGGGCATGCGGGTAGTCCATCAGCTCGGTTTTCCAGGGCTGCACCGTGCCGATGTGGATGCCCAGTTCTTCATGCAACTCCCGGCGCAAGGCCTGCGCCACCGATTCACCGGTTTCGAGCTTGCCGCCCGGAAACTCCCAATAACCCGCATACACCTTGCCTTCGGGGCGCGAGGTGACCAGGAAGCGGCCCTCGGCGTCGATCAGCACACCCACCGCCACGTCCACGGGCGTGCGGTCGAGGTTCACAGCCCGCGCAGTCGCGCGTTCCACGCCCGTCCTCACGCGTGGTGCCTCCCCGCGTAGTCCTTGGCGAACTGGAATGCCACCCGCCCCGAGCGCGAACCGCGCTCCAGCGCCCACACCAGGCTCTCCTGACGCGCGAGCGCGATCGCCTCGTCGCTGACCGCAAAGCCGCGCAGCCACTGGGCCACGATGGCCAGGTATTCGTCCTGGCTGAACGGGTAGAAGCTGACCCACAGGCCGAAGCGTTCGCTCAGCGAGATTTTTTCCTCCACCACCTCACCCGGGTGCACCTCGCCGTTTTCCAGGTGTTTGTAGCTGAGGTTTTCCTTCATGTACTCGGGCAGCAGGTGGCGCCGGTTGCTGGTGGCGTAGATCAGCACGTTGTCGCTGGACTGCGAGACCGAGCCATCAAGGATGGACTTGAGCGCCTTGTAGCCCGGCTCGCCCTCGTCGAAGCTCAGGTCGTCGCAGAACACGATAAAGCGCTCCGGCCGTTCGGCCACCAGGTCGACGATGTCGGGCAGGTCCACCAGGTCGGTCTTGTCGACCTCGATCAAGCGCAGCCCACGCGGCGAAAATTCGTTCAGGACGGCCTTGATCAGCGAACTTTTCCCCGTGCCGCGCGCGCCGGTCAACAGCACGTTGTTGGCGCCGAAGCCGGCCACGAATTGCTCGGTGTTGCGCAACAGGCGCTCCTTCTGCGGCTCGACCTCGACCAGCGAAACCAGCCGGATCGGCGCGACATGCCGCACCGGTTCGATGACCCCGGAGCCGCCGCGCTTGCGGTAGCGAAACGCGATCGATGCGGCCCAATCCGGCGCTGTCAGCGGGTGCGGCAACACCGCCTCCAGGCGCGCCAGCAAAGCTTCGGCGCGGGTGATCAGGTGCGGCAGCGGATCGGTGGGCTTGGACATGGCGAGAAGATCGGGCGAAGCATGCGGAAAAGGCCAGCGGCAGTGTAGCGGCGCCGAATTCAGTCCACGCTCGAAGGCACCCGCGTCACTTGCTCGCCGCCGACGACGAAAACCCGCTCGCCGCGCGCCGGATGGATGCCGTGCATGCCGGTGAAGGCGCCAAAGGCCGGCAGCACGCCGACGTCATGGCCAAACCAGAAACAGGGCAAACGCAGCCGGTCGTGCGCCCTGCCCCCCAGGTTGACGCAAGGGTGCAGGTGCCCGGCCAGAACATACCCATCCGCCCTCGGCCGCGGGTGATGACACAGCGCGAGGCCGCCCCACGGCAACGGTTCGTCGACACATTCGATGCCCAGTTGCGGCGGCGGATCGCCCGCGCGGTCGTCGTGATTGCCCCGCACCAGCGTCAATTCCAGCCCGGCGTGGGCCTGGCGCCAGCGCGCCACCGCCCCCAGCGTGGACGCGGCATGCGAGCGCGCGGAGTGCAGGAAGTCCCCCAGGAACACGATCCGCCGTGCGCTCAAGCGCGAAACCAGCTCGCCCAGCACGGCCAGCGTCTCGCTGGTGGTGCCGCGCGGCACGGGCACGCCGAGTTTGCGAAAGCTCACCGCCTTGCCGATGTGCGCGTCAGCGACCAGCAGCGTCCGAGATTCAGGCAGGAAGGCCGCCTTCTGCGGCAGCAGGCTCAGCGGCTGGCCGCCGACCGTGATCGTGACCATCAAGCGAGACTCTTGAGCAAATGTGGCTCTGCCACTTTGCTCAAACCCCCTCGGGGGGCAGACGACGTAGTCGTCGGCCTGGGGGCGCTCCCAAGGAAATGTGGCTCTGCCACTTTCTTTGATCCCCGCGGGGGACGGGCGCCGCGAGGCGGCGTCCTGGCGGCGCTCAACAGGATCAGCCCACCAACATGCGCAGCGCAGCGTCCAGCTGTTCGGTCGGGTTGCGCTTGAAACCCGAGCGGCTGTAGCGCTGCAGGCGCCCGACCACAAACGCGGTGAGCACCGAGGCGCGCAGGTTGGCTTCGACCGTCGGTTGCGTTGAGCCCGCGCCTTCAGCAGCCAGGCGCAGGCTTTGCCGCAACTGCGACTCGATGCGGTCGAAAAACTGGTTCATGCGGGCCAGCAGGCGGTCGTTCTCGAATACCAGCGCATCGCCCACCATCACGCGCGTCATGCCGGGGTTCTTCTCGCCGAACTGCAACAACACCGTGAGAACCTTTTGCACCTGCAACGCCGGCAAAGGCTCGCGTTCGTTGATCTGGTTGACCAGCGTGAAGACACTCTGCTCGATGAACTCGATCAGCCCCTCGAACATCTGCGCCTTGCTGGCGAAATGGCGGTACAGCGCGGCCTCGCTGACATCCAGCTTGGCCGCCAATGCCGCCGTGGTGATGCGCTCCGCGCCGGGCTGCTCGAGCATCGAAGCCAGCGTCTCCAGAATCTGCACCTTGCGTTCACCCGGCTTGGGGCGTTTGCGGGCCGCCGGCGCCGCGGGTGCCACCACCGGTGCCTGCGGTTCACGGTCTTCTTCGGCGTCGGTGGAAGGCAGATCGGAGGTGTGAGTCATCGCAGGTGGCGTAACGCTTGAAGCGACTTGATTTTGGCACACACATATGCGGGCTTCGGACAAGGGTGAACACCAACTTCATGGGGTTTGAGGCCCGCGTTGTCGCCGTTGCGCAACGTGCCGCGATGAACCTGCGGCCCTTGAGCCGCTTCAACGCGCAGCAAACCGCCCAAAGGCGGCACGGCTCGCGTCGTGCAGGGCGTTGTCGAGGTCGAAGAGCCAGACGCGGGAGGCCACTTTGGCCGGTCTCAATGAGACCGGATCATGGTGCCATACGCTTGCTCGGTCAGCACCTCCAGCAGCATCGCGTGCGGCACGCGCCCGTCGATGATGTGCACGGTGTTCACGCCGTTCTTGGCCGCGTCCAGCGCCGACGAAATTTTCGGCAGCATGCCGCCGCTGATGGTGCCGTCGGCGAACAGTTCGTCGATCTCGCGTGCCGTCAGGTTGGTCAGCAGCTTGCCCGCCTTGTCGAGCACGCCGGGCGTGTTGGTCAGCATCATCAGCTTCTCGGCCTTCAGTACCTCGGCCAGCTTGCCGGCCACCACGTCGGCATTGATGTTGTAGTTTTCGTTGTCGCGCCCGAAACCCAGCGGCGAGATGACCGGGATGAACTGGTCGTCCTGCAGCGCCTTCACCACACTCGGGTCGATCGACTCGATCTCGCCGACCTGGCCCACGTCGTGCTCCTTTTCGGGATCGTCGCGGTCCATCATCTTCAGCTTGCGCGCGCGAATCAGCCCGCCGTCGCGCCCGGTCAGCCCCACCGCCTTGCCGCCGGCCACGTTGATCAAGCCCACGATGTCTTGCTGCACCTGGCCGGCCAGCACCCACTCGACGACCTCCATGGTCTCTTCGTCGGTCACGCGCATGCCCTGAATGAAGGTGCCCTTCTTGCCCAGCTTGGCGAGGGCCTCCTCGATCTGCGGCCCGCCGCCGTGCACCACCACCGGGTTCATGCCCACCAGCTTGAGCAGCACCACGTCTTCGGCAAAGTCCTGTTGCAGACCCGGGTCGGTCATCGCGTTGCCGCCGTACTTGATGACGATGGTCTTGCCGTGGAACTTGCGGATGTAGGGCAGCGCCTGCGCCAGGATCTCGGCCTTGTCGCGCGGGGCGATGTGCGAGAGGTCGTGGGCGGCGGCAGCAGGGGGTTCGGCTTTCATGGTGGGCGCTTTCGGGAGGGTGGGCGGTTCGATGCGAAATTGTAGGGGTCGAGGGCCGGAACTCTTCGAGCCAGCGGTGGTCACAGGCGAGGTTCGCGCGGTTGTCGCGACGCTTCTATACTCAACGCATGTCTCGTCGCCTGTGGATCGTTTGGTTGATGCTCGCCCTGCTGCCGCTGCGCGGCTGGGCGGTGGCGTCGATGATGATGCCGGCAACGTCGACGGGCAATGTGGCCGCGGTAGTTGCGCTGCCCGCAGCTTCCGAAGCGCCCATCCGCCACGGCGCATCGTCGACGGCGCCTTGCCACCCAACCGCCGACGACGACCCGAGCGGCAGCGCGGCCAATGCCTGCACGTTGTGCGACCTGTGCCACAGCGCGTCCTCGGTTTCACCCGAGATCGCGCTCCCGGCCACGCCGGTGCCTGATGCGCCGCCACGGCCCGGGCTTGCGTTTGATACCGGCCGCCACGCGGTCGGCGGGTTGGAACGCCCTCCTCGAGTCGCCTAGGCGGCGGCCGGCGCGCGTGCCTTGACACGCGCGGGCCGGCCCGGGTCTTGTCCCTCTTGCTCTGCGGACGCTGCTGACGCAGCGCCGGAGCATCCCGACTTTGACGCGAGGTCACCATGGTCCATTCATTTTCGCGCTGGCGTTTGCTTCTCGCATTGCCAGCCGCGCTGCTCACCGCCACCGCGGCGGCGCAAGCGCAACCCGTGTTGCAGGCCGCCAGGCCCGACCCACTGGATGCGAAGGCCAGCGTCCCCACGCTGGTCTTCGAGTCCTCGTTCTCCCAATACCAGCGCTTCAGCGATCAGAAGCTCATCTCCTGGCGCGAGGCCAACGACACCGTCACCCGCATCGGCGGCTGGCGGGTCTACGCGCGTGAGGCGCAGCAACCCGATCCGGCGCCAGCCCAGAAGCCGATGCAGCCTTCGCCGCCGGCCGCCGACGAGCCCGCCAAATCGATGCCGAAATCGATGCCGCAAGGGCACGACGGACACAAGACTCACGCACCAGGCGCCACCGGAGCGGCGCGATGAGTGCTGGCGGGAACAGCCGAGCCGTGCGCGTCGTGCGTCTGGGCCTGCATCCGCGCCTGCGCCTGCTGGCCCTGGCGACCTCCGCCGCGGTGTTGAGCGGCTGCGCCTCGTTCAGCCCCGACGGCGGCTTCTCCGCGGTCGAACAGACCGCGAAGGAACGCCTGGGCAAGGAGCTTCGCTGGGCACGCTCGGACACTGACCAGGACACGATCGACCAGCGCGTCGCCGAGCTGCTGGCCAAACCGCTGACGATGGACGATGCCGTCCAGCTGGCGCTGCTGAACAACCGGGGCTTGCAGGCCACCTTCCAGGAACTCGGGATCACCGAGGCCGAGGTGGTGCAAGCCGGCCGCCTGCCGAACCCGGGGGTCAGGTTCGCGCGCCTGAAGCGCGGCGGCGAGATCGAACTCGAACGCGGCTTGCACTTCAACCTGGCGCGCTTGCTGGTGATGCCGCTGGTGGTGAAGATGGAGGCGCGGCGCTTCGAACAAACCCAGGGCATGGTGGCGATGAGCGTGCTGTCGCTCGCCGCCGACACCCGCAAGGCCCACATCCATGCACTCGCGGCAGAGGAAACGGTGCGCTACCTGCGGCAGGTGAAACAGGCCGCCGACGCGAGTGCCGAACTGGCTCGCCGCATGGAGCAGGTTGGCAACTTCAACAAACTGCAGCGCGCCCGCGAGCAGGCGTTCTACGCCGATGCGGCGCTCAACCTGGCGCGCGCCGAACAGGCACAACGTTCGACGCGCGAACGTCTGACGCGGCTGCTGGGCCTCTGGGGTGAGCAGGCGCAGTTCACGCTGCCCGAGCGGCTGCCCGACCTGCCCAAGGAGGCACTTGAGCTGCCCGACCTTGAACGTGTCGCACTCGCACAGAGGCTGGACGTGCAGGGCGCCAGGCTGGCCGCGGAGCAAACCGCGAAGAGTTTGGGCCTGACGCGCACCACCCGCTTCGTCAACGTACTGGAGCTCGGGCTGTTGCGCAACAGCTCCAACGAACTGCCCACCCAGCGCGGCTGGGAGATCGGCCTGGAACTGCCGCTGTTCGACTGGGGCGGTGCGCGGGTCGCGCGGGCTGAGAGCCTGTACATGCAGAGCCTGCACCGCGCCGCCGAGGCCGCGATCAATGCCCGCTCGGAAGTGCGTGAGGCTTACACCGGCTACCGCTCGGCCTACGACATCGTGCGCCACCACCGCGACGAAATCGTGCCGCTGCGCCAGCGCATCGCCGAAGAAAACGTGCTGCGCTACAACGGCATGCTGATCGGCGTGTTCGAGCTGCTGGCCGACGCGCGCATGCAGATCGCCAGCGTCAACGCCGCCATCGAAGCGCTGCGCGACTTCTGGATCGCGCAGGCCGACCTTGACATGGCGCTCATCGGCAAGCCCAGCCTTTCAGCCGCCGGCAGCGCCGCGATGGCCCCCCAAGCCGGCGGTGGCGCCGCACACTGAATCTCAAGGAACACACATGGTTTCCCGACGCAACTTCATCGGCGGCGCAAGTGCTGTGACCGCAGCCGTCGCGGCCGCGACGGTCAGCAAGGTGGCGATGGCCGCCCTGCCCGAACCGGTCATCCAAACCAAGCCCGACACCATGCCGCCGCTGGTGCCCACCACCGGCCGGCCCTACAACCCGGTGGTCACATTGAACGGCTGGACCCTGCCCTGGCGCATGAACAACGGCGTGAAAGAATTTCACCTGGTCGCCGAGCCGGTGGTGCGTGAAATGACCGCCGGCTTCAAGGCCCACCTGTGGGGCTACAACGGCCAGAGCCCGGGGCCGACGATTGAGGTGGTCGAAGGTGACCGTGTGCGCATCTTCGTCACCAACA
>JANNDW010000370.1:0-4388 GCA_031378125.1 Methylibium sp.
TGTTCTCGTCCATCAAGGCATTCCAGCAGGCGATGCCGCCCATGCGCGCTTCGTAGCTGCCGCCGTCGCGCACTGCACCGGCCTTGGCCAGCAGGTCGCCGTTCGGGCTCTTGATGTCCTGGGCTGCGGCCTTGCCTTCCATCCAGTAGGCCCATTCGTAGGCTTCCATCTTGGCCTTGGCGGTCTCCAGCACGGCGCTGTAGTAGCCCTGGCGGTTGAGGTAGGCACCGGCCCAGCCGTCGAGGAACCAGTTGATGAACTCGTAGACGCCGTCTGCCGTCTTGCCCTTCACGCTCTTGGGCACGCCGAAGCCGGCCGCCCAGGCGCGATAACCTTCCTTCAGCGGCTGGAAGGTGCAGGCGATGCCCTTGGAGCGCACCGCCGTCACGGCCGGCGACCACATCGACTGGATCACCACTTCGCCCGAAGCCATCAGGTTGACCGACTCGTTGAAGTCCTTCCACAGGCTGCGGAACTGGCCGGCCTTCTTGGCTTCGATCAAGGTCTTGATCGTGAGGTCGATTTCCTTCTTGGTCATGTTCCCCTTGTCGGGGTACTTGTACAGGCCCAGGGCCTCCACGACCATGGCCGCGTCCATGATGCCGATGGACGGAATGTTCAGGATCGAGGCCTTGCCTTTGAACTCGGGGTTCAGGAGTTCCTTCCACGACTCGATCGGCCGCTTGATCAGGTCGGGGCGGATGCCCAGCGTGTCGGCGTTGTAGACCGTGGGGATCAGGCTCATGAACTGGGTGGGCGACTTGGCGAAAACCTTGCTCTTCTCGCCTTCGAGGTAGATCACCTTCTTGGGCGCGGTGCCCTGGTCGCCCACCGCCTTGCCGTTCACCATGCCGGTGGTGAACAGCGGGATGATCTTGTCGGCGTTCTTGATGCGCTTGGTGTCAATGCCCTTCAAGTTGCCGCTGGGCACGATCTTCTTCAGCGAGACGTACTCGGTGTCGATCAGGTCGAAGCTGTTCGGCGAGGTCACGGCGCGCTTGGTCACCTCGTCGGTATTGACGGCCACGTACTGGATGACGATGCCGGTGTCGGCCTTGAACTTCTCGGCGATGGCCTTGTCCTGGTTCACGGCCGTACCCAGGTAGCGCAGCGTGATCGGGTCGGCCGCGTGCACGGCCGGAAACAGGCCGGTGGCCAGGATGCCGGCCGTGCCCTTCAGCAGGCTGCGGCGCGCGGTATTGGCGGTCGTGTCGGCCGATGTTTCGGCGGCATTCTCATTGCGGTGATCGGACATGGCTTTCTCCTCGGGTTGAACAACGGGACCGCTCGGGCGGCCATCATGGCGAGCCTGCCGCTCATGCAGCAGCAGGCCTGACAAGCTGGCCGCTCATGCGGCGGCCAGCGGGTGAACATCGGCGCTGTCCCAATGCGCGCAAGCACTGTCGCCGGGCTGCCAGGGCTCGGCATCGAACTGCGCTTCGGGCAGCATCACGGTGAATTCGGCGACCGGCTCGCTCACCAGGGTGAGCAAGACATAGATGCCCTGGTACTCGACACCCCGCACGGTGGCTGCCAACGCGGTGTCGCCCGCGGGCAGCGGCTGGCGGCTCAGGCGCGTCTTGTCGGCACGCACGGCCACCGGCCCGCGCGACGAAGGAATCACGTTGTGGCCGCCGATGAAGCGCGCAACGAACTCACTGCGCGGCGCATTGAACAGCACGTGGGGGGCGGCGTCTTGCTCGATCCGGCCCTGGCTCATCACCACCACCTGGTCGGCCAGCGCCATGGCCTCTTCCTGCGAGTGTGTGACATGCACGAACGTCATGCCCAGAGACTTTTGCCAGCCCTTGAGCTCGGCCCGCATCCTGATGCGCAGAAACGGGTCGAGCGCCGACAGCGGCTCGTCGAGCAGCAGCACCTTCGGCTCGACCGCGAGCGCTCTCGCGATAGCAACGCGCTGTTTTTGGCCGCCTGAGAGTTCCGAGATGCGCTTGTGCGCCTGATCGGGCAGCGCGACGAGTTTCAGCAGTTCGTCGGCTTGCTTCAGCCGCTCTTCTTTGGCCATGCCGCGCACCCGCAGACCGTAGGCAACGTTGTCGGCCACGCTCATCAGCGGGAACAGCGCGAGGTTCTGAAAGATCAGCGCCGTCGGCCGCTGGTTCGGCCCCTTGCCGGACATGTCCTGGCCGCCGATGCGGATCGTGCCTTCGGACGGCTCGAGAAAGCCCGATATCGCCCGCAGCAATGTCGTCTTCCCGCAGCCAGAAGGCCCAAGGATCGAGAAAAACTCGCCGGACTTGATCTTGAAGCTCGCGGACTTGACCGCCGTGAACGCTCCGAACCGGATCGTCACGTTGTTCAACTCGACATCTGCGGTCATGCGATTGCCCAGCCCCTTAACCGCCCTGGACAGGAAACCAGTCCTCAGTCCGCGCCACAAGCAGTATCTTAGTCGGTATCTTAGTCGGCACCGAGCAGTCGGACAGTCGTTCTGTAAGCCGTGTTCGAGACTTTCAGTGCGAACTCGTTGTCAGCAGTCATGAAGGGCGCGCCGCGAAAGTGCCGTCGCCACTTCGACTATGACCAAATCGGGCGCAATCAACCTATTGCTCTCACTCAGCAGTTGGAGCGCGCGTTGTGAACCGGCTTCGGCGACGAACCATTTGACGACGACTGACGCGTCAACGACGGAGTCCGTCATTCTTCAAAACCCTCGCGAAATTCGCGCCGGGCCATGGGCTTGAGGAGCGTCGGAAACCGCGACAGGTTTCGCTTGGTCAATTCGATCAGTTCCTCGCGACGTTTGGTCAAGACCGACGCGGCGGGTTCGATACCCGCCAGGACATCACGCACATAGTCTTCAAGCGGCCGCCCGTTCAGTTTGGCGCGCGCTTCATACGTTTCCACCAGCGCGTCAGGCACGTTGCGGATCAAAAGATCGCTCATTCGAACCTCCATCGCAGGCTTCTATCATGACACGACGTGCATCGAAAGGAACTGAAACTGAAACTGAATATGAAAACGCCCCAGTCTTGTTGACCAGGGCGCTTTCTTTGACGTCAAAGTCTCACGCCGCCTTGAGCTTCTCGGCGTACTGCGTGCGCAGGTCGGCGAACCAGGACGGCTCGACAGGGCGCCACCAGATCTTGGACAGCGCATCGCCCGGGTAGGCTTCCTGGAAGATGGCGCGGAACTTGTCCGAGAGGAGCGGCTGGGCGTCCTTGTGGCCGGGATTGTAGCCGGAGCCTTCGGCCACTTCGGCCGAACCCTTGGCCGAGTGGATGTACTTCAGGAACGCGTAAGCCTGATCGACGTTCTTGGCGGCTTTGGTCAGTGCCATGCCGTCGATCCAGCCGATGGCGCCTTCTTGCGGGGCCATGTAGGTGATCGGCTGGCCGGCTTTCTTGATGCTGATCGCCGGGCCATCCCAAGTCTGGCCGATGACGCAGCCGTTGGTGATGAAGCCGGCTTTGGTGTTGTCGGCTGAATCCCAAAACTGCTTGATCCAGGGCTTGCGCGCGACGGCCTCCTTGAGGATGACGTCGTAGACCTTCTTCATCTCGGCTTCGCCCTTGAAGACGTCGAGCATCTTGCCCGAGGGAAGTTTGCCGGTGGCGTCGAGCCAGAGGCCGATGCCGAGCAGCAGTGAGTGCGGACGGCCCTGCACCTTGCCCTTGTATTCGTCTTTCCAGAGTGTGCCGTAGGAGAGGTCTTTGTACTCGATCTTGGTCTGGTCGTTGCGCCAGGAGATCGCCTCGGTGCCCCAGCAATGCGGCACCCAGATCAGCTTGCCGCCCTCGCTCCAGTCCTTGCGGGCCGGCACCAGCAGCGAGGGGATCAGGCCGCCGAGATCGAGCTTCGACTCATCGAGCGGCGCGAGCACGCCGATGTCCTTGAACTGCGGCGCGCGGTCGTGGGTCGGCATGCACAGATCGAAGCCGGCGCCACGCGTGGCCTGCAGTTTGTTGATCTGCTCTTCGTTCTGCGAGAATGGCGTCAGGCTGACCTTGATGCCTGTTGCCTTCTCGAAGTTCGGCACCACGGGATCTGGCAGTTCGTCGTCCCAGTTGATAATGCTGAGCGAGCCGGACGACGACTGAGCATCCGCCGTGTACCACGGGCCGGTGACGGCCATCGAGGCGCCGGCGAGTAGGCCGGTCTTCAAGAACGTGCGGCGGCCGAAATCACGCCGCGCAAGCATCGTCAGTTCGCCGTCTGTGCGCTTCTTCTTGGACATGGGCATCCTCCTGGACCACTAACGCGAGCCGAGCGTAGAACGGCACACGGGCAGGCTGCAAGGTCGAATTGATTGACCGTGCGAGAGTCCGATGACATTGAGCGGAATTTTGGCGAAGCGTCCGTTTGGACGCCACGGGAAAGTTGTGCTGCTGCCGCACGCAGACACCGGATAGACAGCCAAGTCGCGG
>JANNDW010000379.1:0-1805 GCA_031378125.1 Methylibium sp.
ATCGCCCCGTCCTTGAAGCTGCCACCCAGCAGCGCCTGAATGCCGCCCTGCACCGTGGTGCGCAGCGCAATCGTGCCGGCCGTGCTGCTCACGCTCAGCGCCTCGCCCAGGCCGCTTGAGCTGCTCGTAGCGCTGCTGGCCGTAGATGCACACCTGCTCCAGCGCGATGGCGCCGCTGGCCCGGCGTTCAGCGCGTGAGCCGCGGTGGCGATACGCCAGACAACAGGGTGGCGCGCGAGCAGCGCGGCGGCATCGGAGTCGAGCAACGCAGCGATTCAGACCGCTCCGGCTCCGGCGCCTTCAGACCCGCTGCTTGACTTCCCCGCGTCGCCCAGAGTGCGCAATGCGGATCGAAAGTACGATCGGTTTCGCTGGCCGCCGCAATGGCAATCGCTCGCCTATCGCAGCGCGTTCAGGTTCAGCACGTTGTAGATGTCGAACATCGGGTTATGGCTGGGCTCACGCTCGCGGCGATCGAACGATGCGAGCGCGCCTGCGAGCTTGGTATCGATGAAATCGGCCCTATCCAAGTCGTGCTTGATTCGATGCCTGGCCTCGGACCAATACCGCAACAACTCACTGTGATGATAGGAGGCCCAACCAGCGGGATGCCAGGCTGGGTACTTGTCAGGCGCATCGATCGTTGCGCCGCCGACGTTTTCCTGAAGCGGCCGAAGTTCCTCAGCCAAATTCATCACCCGCCTCGCTCTGATGGTTTGGCGCGGACGCCATCACGGACGCAGAGCCTTGCGTTCATAGGGCAGGCTGATCATGGCGAACTGCTCGGGGTTCAGGTGGTTCTCGAAGTCGTCGCGGGCATAGAGCCGACCACCGCGACGCAACAGCAAGACGCGCTCGAACTCCTTGGCGAAGCCGGCGTCGCCGTCGGTCGAGCGCAGCAGCAGGTCCACGACGCGCATCATGGTTTGCGCGCCGAGTTCCATGTTCGGGCCGCCGAGACTCGGGCGAAACGACACACGAAGTGTCGGCACGAACCCGAAAGCTTCGAGCGCAAGCCGCTTGCCGGGCGCGGTGGCGTCACCGTGCATCACGGTGAGCGTGACACCGTCGTTATACAAACGCACATGCGGACCCTCCGGCCAGGTGGTGAGGCCCAATTCCTGGATCAGTTTCTTGGCGCACTCCGGCACCGACATTTTCGTGTCTGCGCCGAACTCGTAGTAAATAGCCATGATGTGAAGTCCTTTGCGCGTCGCGGCACCGATGCCGGTCAGGGCAGGCGATAGATGATCTTGTCTGGACCAATCACGATCACTTCCTTGATGCCAGTGTTGCCGGCGGCGAACGCAGCGCGAAGTTCATTCCGGCTGACCGGATTCTCGGCCAGGTTGAGCACCACGCGATCCGTTTGACCGCGCTTGTCGCCGATGTTCGAGACGATGTTTCTAGCAGAGGTCGATGCTTCCGGCGAGTACACATCGAACCTGCGCCCCTCGACGAACACGTCATGGTTCTGCGCTCCGGGTGCGTTCGACTGCGGATTGTGTTCGACACGGTAACCCGCATCGGCCAGGGTATCTGCGGCATCGTTCTGCAAACGAATGCCTCGCTTGGTATCCGAATTGGCGTTTGGCTGGATCGTCTCGGCCTCACCCAGCGGCCGCCTGCCCTGCGCACCCGTGGGCTTGGTGGCGCCCGCCGTGCGCCGCGCCGCCAGGATGCCGCCGGCGCCGATGGCACCCAGAATCTCGGGCATCGCGCGCTGCGCCTCGAAGGCGCGGCTTTGGCGAACCAGCGCCTGCTGCTCGGGACTGAGAAGCTGCCCCTGATCCTGCGCGAGCTGG
>JANNDW010000393.1:0-10900 GCA_031378125.1 Methylibium sp.
GGTTCTCGCACACCCCGACGATCAGCCCGCCGAGCAGCGCTCCGCGCGAATTGTTGAAGCCGCCGATGATGGCCGCGAAGAACGCCTTGTTGCCGAGCGATTCGCCCATGTCGAACTTGGCGAGGTAGGTGGGCGTCACCAGCAGCGCGGCGGCGCAGGCCAGCACGGCGTTGATCGCGAAGGTGTAGAAGATCATGCGTGCCACGTCGATGCCGAGCACGGTCGCGCTGTCGGTGTTCTGCGCCACCGCCTGCATGGCGCGGCCGGTGACGGTCTTTTGCAGGAAGGCCTGGGTGGTGAACACCAGCACCAGCGCCAGCACCAGCGTGCCCACGTCAGCCAAGGTGAGGGTCACGCCGCCAATGTTGAACAGCTTGTCGGCGAACAGGCTAGGGAACGGGTGCGCTTCGGCGCTGTAGCCGGCGCGCACGCCGTTGCGCATCGCAATCGCCAGGCCGATGGTGGCCACGACGATGGGCATCAGGCCGTGGCGCAGCAGCGGGTCGGCGATGCCGCGCTTGAAGGCCCAGCCGAGCACGAACACCGCGACCACGCAGGTCAGCAAGAAGCTCAGCAGCAGCGGCGCACCGAACGACGCGAAGCCCAGCATCATGAAGGCCGGCAGCATGACGAACTCGCCCTGCGCGAAGTTGATCGTGCCCGAGGCCTGCCACAACAGCGTGAAGCCGAGCGCGGCCAGGCCGTAGATGGCGCCGGTGGCCATGCCGGAGAAGAACAGCTGGAGAAAGTCGGTCATGGTGTCTCCTGTGCCGCGCTGTCAACCCGTACTTGCAGTGCGCGGTCGGGCGTGCAAGCCCGAACCGCTCGATGGGCTCGCCGAGCCCTTATTTCTTGGCCAGCGGCGGCAGCGTTTCCCTGACTTCCTGCTTGCCGTTCTTCACTTCGACGATGAAGCTCTCGCGGTCCAGGTCGCCGTTGGCGTCGATGCTCACGTCCATGATGACGCCCGGCTCCTTGGCCGCCGAGATCGACAGGCCGTGCAGCGCCTTGGCCACCGCCACGCGGTCCAACTTGCCGGCCTTTTCGATGCCGGCCTTGAGCAGGTAGACGCTGGTGTAGCCCTTGATGCCGTTGTGATCGGAGATGTACTTGTATTCCTGGAAGAACTTGGCCTTGAACTTGAGCATCAGCGGGTTCGGCGCGTCGACCGTCAGCCCCACGTGCGCAATCGCGCCGTTGGCCGCCTCACCGGCCAGCTCGATCACCTTCTGGCCGGTCAGCGTGGTCTCGCCCACGATGGGCTTGGCCCAGCCCTGCTTGCGCAGTTCGCGCAAGGCGCGGGCCGACTCTTCCTCGTTGGTGTAGACGAACACCGCATCCGGATTCGCTTGCTTGGCCTTCAGCACCGGCGCCGAGAAGTCGACCTGGCCGGAGTCGGTGGAGATGTCGGCCACCACCTTCAGGCCGGCGGCCTCGGCGGCCTTGGCGAAGGCATCGCGCCCGCCCTTGCCGAAGTCGTTGTTGACGAAGATCACCGCCACCGTCTTGGCCTTCAGGTTGTTCGCGATGTAGCGCGCCGCCTTGGGCATCGCCGTGGTCTGCGTGAAACTGGTGCGGAAGATGTACGGGTTGCCCTGCTGCGTGATCGAGGCCGCCTCGCCGCCGGTGAAGTTGGGGATCTCGGCGCGCTTGGTCTCGGCCATGCTGACCATGATCGAGCCGGAGAAAGTGGGCCCCATCACCGCGAACACGCCGTCGTCAACCGCCTTGGTGGCCAGACCCTTGGCAACGCCCGGGTTGGACTGCGTGTCGGAGACGAGGGTCTCGATCTGCTTGCCGAGAATGCCGCCAGCGGCGTTGATTTCCTTGACTGCCAGCATCACGCCGTTTTTCGCGTTGGTGCCGGCGCTCGCACCGGCGCCGGAGAGCTCTTGCAGCACGGCGAGTTTGATGGTCTGCGCCTGTGCGGCACCGGCCGTGAACAGCGCCGCGGCGGCCGCGGCGATGGCGAGTGATCGAATCTTCAGGGTCATGTTGTCTCCTCTGCGGGTGGTGAAAGGGGGTGGGATTCAGCGCGGTGGAATCAGCGCGGTGGAATCAGCGCGGTTGAATCAGTGCGCGCACATCGGATGCATCGTCCTGGACGGCACGCGCGATGGTGTCGTATCCGAAGAACGAAAGGTATTCGGGCATTTGCTGAACCAGCATCTCGAAGCCGGGGTGGGCGGCGATGCCGCGCTCGCGGCAGGCGCGCAGCAGCGGCGTCGGCTGGTTCTTCATCAAGATGTCGACGACGGCCGCGCCAGCGGCGATGCGTGCCACGTCGAACGGCAACGGGTCATTGGGCTGGAGCCCCAGCGGGGTGGAATTGACCACCAGGTCGAAGCCGGCCGGGTCGGTGCTGGAGGGTGCGGTGACGTTGGCGTTGAGCGCTGCGCTCAGCTGAGCGGCCACCTGTATTGCGCGGCCCGGAGCAGCATCGAACAAGGCCAGCTCGGCGCAGCCACGCTGCGCCAGCGACGCGGCAATGGCCACCCCGCCGCCGCCCACGCCGACCACCAGCACGCGCTGTCCTTGCGTCCGCAGGCCGAACCGGTCCAGCGCCTTGACGAAGCCAACGCCGTCGAACAGCGCGCCTTCCAGCGTGCCGTCGGCATTGCGGCGCGCCGCGTTGACAGCGCCGGCCACGCGGCCCAAGGCGTCGCAATGGTCCAGCAGCGCCACCATCGCGGTCTTGTGCGGAATGGCCAGCCACAACCCATTGATGTTGTCGGCTGTCAGCGCATGTTTGACGAAGCCCTCGAAGCGGGCCGGCGCCACCTTGGCCGGCACCAGCACCGCGTCCACACCATGGCGGCGAAAGAGGTGGTTGAACACTTGCGGCGCAAGCACCTGGGCGACCGGATCGCCAAGGATCAAAAATACGCGGGTGTTGCCAGTGATGTGCATGGGAAGGGTGCGGTGAGCAAGGCGTCTCGTTGGCGGGAGTTCACGACAGACTGGCCAGACGATAGGCAACGGCGCTCGCCGGCACAAGCGGCGCCCGGTTTCATTGCGCGATAATCGCGCACACCGAACGCCAATCACAGCGATCAAGGGTTAGCCCCAGCATGGCAAGCGCATCGTTCAGCATCGACCGGAAGGATTTGATCGAAGGCCTGGGCAAGGGCCTGCGGGTCATCGAAGCCTTCGACGACGATCATCCGCGCCTGACCCCCAGCGAGGCGGCCGAGCACACCGGCATCACCCGCACCGCGGCCCGCCGCTACCTGCTCAGCCTGTGCCACTTCGGCTATGCGCGCACCGACGGCCGGCAGTTCTGGCTGCTGCCGCGCGTGCTGCGCCTGGGCCAGAGCTACCTGGGCGCGGCACGCCTGCCGCGCCTGGTGCAGCCCTTCATCCAAAGGGTGTCGATGGCGTGCGGCGAAACGGTCAACTTCAGCGTGCTCGACGATCACCAGGTGGTGTACCTGGCGCGCAGCAACAGCCCACGCGTGGTGAGCATTGGTTTTCATGCCGGGGCGCGTGCGCCGGCGCATGTGGTCACACCGGGCGTGGTGATCCTGTCGACCTGGAGCGACGCCGATCTGGACGCGTGGCTATCGGCGCATGAATTCGGCAGCTTCACGCCGCACACCACCACCGACCCGGCGCGCTTTCGCAGCACGGTGCTGGCCGCGCGTGAGCAGGGTTTCTGGATCACCGAACAGATGCTGGACATCGGCCTGCGCGGCTTGGCGGTGGCGGTGAAAGACCGCAAGGGCGATTGCGTGGGCGCCGTCGGCATGACGCTGCAGGTGCAGCAGATGACGCGCGAACAGGTGATCGAGCGGCTGCTGCCGCAATTGCGCGACACGGCACAGGCGCTGCGGCCGCTGGTTTGAGCGTCGTCCGGGGCGGCCCGGCCCGCAGCGCCTACTTCGCGAACAGCCGCGACGGATCCGCGAACGCCTTGAACTCCAGCGCATTGCCGCAAAGATCGAGAAAAAACATCGTCGCCTGCTCGCCGGCCTGGCCCTTGAAGCGCACGTGGGGTTCGATCACGAAGCGGGTCCCGGCCGCGCGCAGCCGCTCCGCCAGGCGGCCCCATTCGTCCATGCTCAGCACCACGCCGAAGTGGCGCACCGGCACGTTGTCGCCGTCCACCAAGCGGGTGGCGCGATGCCCGGCTTCATCGGGCGCGAGATGCGCAACGATCTGGTGGCCGTACAGATCGAAGTCGACCCAGTCTTCGGACGACCGGCCTTCGGGGCAACCCAGCAGCTCACCGTAAAACGAGCGCGCATTGGCCAGCGAGGTGACGGGGAAGGCAAGGTGAAAGGGGTGAGTCATGAGGTCCTCATTCCTGAACTGGCGGGGCTGGTTTGGCCAGGTTCGGCCGAGGTCCAAACGCCGGCTTCGTTTCCCCTCCAAGTTCGATCTGCCGCAAGGCAACCTCCAACGCCGTCTCGAGCTGCCGGTCTCGTTCGGCCAGCGTGTCCTGCGGTGCGTTGTCGACCTCGATCTGCGGATCGGTGCCATGGTTTTCGACGCCCCAACCCACGTCCTTGAACCAGAATGAAAACTCGGGCTGGGTCGTCTGCGTGCCGTCGACCAGGTTGTGGCGCGGCCAGATGCCGATCACGCCGCCCCAGGTGCGCGTGCCCACCAGCGGGCCGATGCCCATCAGCTTGAAAGCATGCGAAAAAATGTCGCCGTCGGAGCCGGCATGTTCGTTGGTCAGCGCCACCACCGGGCCGGCCACGGCCTCGTCGGGATAAGGAGTGGGCCGGCCCCAGCGCTTTATGTCGTAGCCGATGCGCTTGCGCGCCACCTTCTCCAGCAGCAGCGACGAGACATGGCCGCCGCGGTTGTAGCGCACGTCGACGATCAAGGCGTCGCGGTCGCACTCGGCACTGAAGTAGCGGTGGAACTCGGCAAAGCCGGCGGCCATCATGTCCGGCAGGTGGAAATAGCCGACGCGACCGCCCGAACGTTCATGCACCCAGGCGCGGTTGCGCTCGACCCATTCGCGGTAGCGCGCCGGTACCTCGTCGGGCAGCGTCGAGACCAGCACGTTGCGGGTGCTCAGGCCAGCGCCGGAGTGCCACGCCAGCGTCAGTTCCACCTTGGCGCCGGCCTGGTGCACCAGCAAGGCCTGCGGCGGGCGTTCGCGCGACACGCGCTGGCCATTGACAGCAACGATGCATTCGCCCACCCGCGCCTCCACGCCCACCGCGTGCAGCGGCGAATCGGTGCCGGCGTCCCAGGGGTCGCCGTCGACGATGCGGGTGATCCGGTAGCCCTGTTCGTCGTCGACGAAGTGGCTCTCCATGGCCAGATGGCCCAGCGCCATTTGCGGCGGCCGCCGGTGGTCGCCACCCATTTCGTAAGCATGCGAGGTGCCGAGTTCGCCCTGCATTTCCCAAATCAGGTCGGACAGTTCGCCGCGCGTGGCCACCCGATCGACCAGCGGTTCGTAACGGCGCCAGACCGCGTCCCAATCGACGCCGGACATGTCGGCCACCCAGAACTGGTCGCGCTGCACACGCCAGACCTCGCGCAGCATCTGGCGCCATTCGCGCCGGGGTTCGATGGGCAGGCGGATGCGCTCCAGATCGATCCAGCCGCTCTTGCGCGACGGTGTGTCGGACGATTTCGCCGCGTCGTGCTCGGCATCCGCCTTGTCCTTGACGGCGATGGCGCGCAAGCGCTTGCCCTCGCGCACGAGCAGGGTGGTGTGGTCGGCAGCGAGCGTGAAGCTGTCGGCCTTGTCCATCAAAGTCTGTGCGTGCTGGGTCGCGAAGTCGAACACTTCGAGTCGGCCGGGAGACTCCTTGTGCCCTCCCCGCCCATGCGCCCCGGCGATGGGCAACACGGTCCAGACCACTTTGCCACCCGCGGCGCCGGCGATCTTGCCGAAGCGGCCTTCGGGCACCGGGAACGCCGCGACCCGGCGATTGATGCCCTCAAGGTCGATCCGCAACGGCGGCGCTTCAGCGCCGGGTTTGGCGGCACCCGGATCGGGCGCGTCTTCCTTCATGCCTTTGGGCGCCGGATCGAAGGGCGGCGGCCCACCGGCCTGCAACGCCACCAGGTACGGGCGGGCCGCCCGCGGGAAACTCAACTCGAATTGCACGCTGTCGTACACCGGGTCGAAGGTGCGGTACGACAGGAAGTACAGGTAGCGCCCGTGCGGATCGAAGGCCGGACCGTAGTCCCGGAACTCCGGCGCCGTCACCAGCGTGCTGGTTTGTTGCGCCAGTTCGTGCAACTTGATGGCCGTGTGGCGCGGACTGGTCCAGAACGAATACGCGAGCCATCCGCCATCGGGCGACCAGGCCAGGTCTTCGGTGCGGCCGTCGACGCTGTGATCCGCGTTGACCAGGGTGCCGGTGGCGAGGTCGCCGATCAGCACCTCGTTGCGGTGGTTGGCGATGGCGACGCGCCGGCCCCGCGGCGCGGCGCGCAGCGCGTGGACGCGCCCGACATCCCAGGCCAGCGTGCGGCGCGCGCCGTTCTCGAACACCTCGACCCGTTCTTCGCCGGATTCGTCGGAAATGGCGACCAGCGCCGCCCCGTCGTCCAGCCATTGGCCATGCCGGTAGCGCACGCCGTCGGCGGCGCCGTGCTGCCGGACCGCGCCTTCCCACAGCGCAAAGCTGAACAGCTTGCCGCGCGCGTCCAGCGCCACGCTGTGGCCGGCCGGGTGCAGGTGCACGTCGCCCAGATGCTCCGCTGCCGATACAAACTTGCGTGCGCTTTGGGTGCGGTGCGAGCCGGTCTGCACATCCACCTTGGCCGTGCGATCGGCCGCGGGATCGAACAGCCACAGCTCGGCGCCGCATTGGTACACGATGCGCCGGCCATCGGTTTGTGCATGCCGGGCGTAGTAGTCCGCATGGTCGGTGTGGCGGCGCAGGTCTGAAGCGTCGGGCAGGCAGGAGTAGAGGTTGCCCACCCCTTCGGCGTCGGACAAGAAGTAAATGCGCGCCCCCAGCCACATCGGGCTGGTGAGGTTGCCCTTGAGTTCGCTCATGCGGCGAAACTGCTGCGCGCCGTCGGCATCGATCCAGAAATGCCCCGCCGTTCCGCCACGGTAACGCTTCCAGCGCGCCGGGTCGGCGGTGTTGCGGCCGATGACACACGCGCCGCCCGGCCCAAAGGCCAGGTGGTTGACCTGGCCCCAGGGCAGCAGCTGCGGCGCGCCGCCCGCCGGGTCCAGAGTGAACGCGCGGTAGTTGCGAAAGAACGGCTGGCCGTGGGTGGTGACGAACAGGATGTGAGCTTGCGGCGTCCAGCCACGCACCATCACGTCGGGGCCCAGCCAGGTCATGCGCCGCGCGTCGCCGCCCTCGGCCGGCATCAGGTAAACCTCCGGATGCTGCTCGTCGCGGCCCACGAAGGCGAGCCAGCGGCCGTCGGGCGACAGGCACGGTGTGGCCGGCTCGGACAGGCCGGCCGTCAAGCGGCGTGCAATGCCCCCGGCAGTGCTGGCCTGCCACAGGTCGTCGTCGCTGACGAACACGATTGTGTCGCCTTGGAGGGTCGGGTGGCGCAAATAGGCGGGTGGGTACATGGTGCGGCTCACAGGCGGGGGATCGGTCAGGCTCGCACCATGCCATACCGCAAGCGGCAAGGCCAAGGGCGGTCGAGATCAAGCCTTCATCTTGCCATCGCGCGGCAGCTTGGCATCCGCAAGCTTGAGGCCAAGCCGGGTGGGCGCGGCTCAAGCCTCGCCGCGCCGCCACACCGAGGCCAGGGCCTTGACCTTCATCCAGACCGACAAGCGCTCGTCGGACAGTGCATCCAGAAAGTCTGACAAGCCTTTGGACTTGACCATGGTGTAGATCGTGAGTGCCGTGGTCGCGCCGAACACCAGGCCGAACAGCAACAGCCGCCGGCTGATGGAAGCGTCGGCCTCGGCCAGCAAGTTCATGCCCAGGAAGCCGGTGGTGACCGTGCCGATCAGCCCGAAGATGGTCACCACGGTGAGGCGCACGACCGTGTTGGCCTGGCGCCGCAGACTGTCGGCGTCGAGGTAGGCGTTCATGTCGGCGATGCGCTCCTTGACTTCGGCGTACAGCGGGTCCAGCCCGAGATGGGTGCCGCACAGGTGGAACAGCGCGCGCACCTGCACCTGCTCGGACACTTCGTGAAACCAGTAGCGGTGCGTGAAGCGCAGAAAACCTTCGAAGCTGGCGCGAATCAGGCGCTTGAAACGCCGCACGCTCGCAGCGTCGCCCACGTCGAGGCCCTTCAAGGCTTCGACCAGCCGGTCAGAGAACATCAGCAAGGCTGCCTTCTGGAAATGCGCGATCAGGAACAGCATGAAATGCTGGTGCCTGAACTGCGCGAGCACACCGCGGTCGCGGCAGCCGTAGAACTCGGAGCGCGCGTCGCCGACCACCACCAGCGAGTGCCCGCTGCAAAGGTAGCGGGTGTTCGGGGCGGCGCCCGCATCGGACCAGAACCGGTCGTAGCAGAAACGCTGTTCAAAGTCGGACAGGTGCTGCTCGGCATACGGCAAGGTCGCGTCGGTCGTGTCCTCACCGGGCGTGGTGCCGGTGACCAGGCCGAGGCGGATGAAATCGTTGCGCGTCAACGCACGCGGGTTGTCCAGCGCCAGGTAAGCCATCAGCGGCATGCGGTAGTACTCGATCTGGCGGTAGCGCAGCGGGCCGGCGCGGTCGGAATGGTCGCTGATCAGCGGCTCGAGCAGGAAGGCCCAATGGGCGGCCATGCGCGGCGCGCGGTGCTCGCTGACATGGGCCAGGAACAGGTCGCGCTGCTGGGCGTCGGAGCTGGCCAGCACCTGGCCGGACTCTCCCAGCCATTCGACGCTGGCCATGCAGTGTTGTGCCTGGCCTTGCGCGTCCCAACCGGCGGGGTAGCCCCGCCCGAAGCGGTAGAGCAACTCCTGCGCCTGCGCGAGCGACAGGTCGGAGGCGCTGACCTCCAGGTTCAGCAGCACCACGTCGACGTCGAAAAAGAAGTACAGGTCAACGTGCACGATGTCCAGGGTCAGCGCGGCGTCTCCGGTGCGCGCCACCAACCGGACGCGCTTCACGTCGTGGCGGCGAAACACGCGCATCGGCGACTCGGCGTTGACGTCTCTGGCGTCGCGCCGCGAACGGCCTTCCCCGTACAGGAAACGCTGCACGTAAGGCAGGAAGGTGACGAATTCGTTGTAGTGCCGCTCGTGGAAGCTGCCCGCGTCGCCGGCGTATTCATCCACCACTTCGCGCCAGGGCGATGCTTCCCCCTGCGCACGCAGCAGTTGCCAGGGCCTGGGGTTGGGTTCATGCGTTCTACCGGAATGGGCCACCGGCATCAGCCGCAAGGGCCACAGCAGCACCTGGCGGAGATGACGAACCGCGGGCGCGCGGCCCGACTCCAGGCCGGTGGCTGATGCTTGCGGCTGCGATTCAGGCATGCCACAAGTGTAGACAGACTGCCGCGGCGAAGGCGATCGCACCGGCTCGATTTGAATCGGCCGGCGTGGCCGATGAAGAACCAACGGCCGGTTACCCTCAGACTCGCCGGGGAGCGCCCGACGCGTTCACGAAAGGGTCACGATGTCGATCATTCTGGTTCGCCACGGTGCAACCGAACTGAACCGGGCGCGCGTTCTGCAGCCGCCCGACACCCCGCTCAGCGCGCTGGGCATCAAACAGGCAGAGGCCGTCGCGCGATATCTGGCGTCTTTGCACCCGGCCGGCGTGATCAGCAGCGACCTGCCGCGGGCGATGCTCACGGCCCAGGCCATTTCCCGAGCCACTGGCTTGCCGATCGAGACGACCGAACTGCTGCGGGAGCGCAACTTCGGCGATTTGCGAGGGCAGGCCTGCGACGGCCTCGGATTCGACCCGCTGACGATGGCGCAAGCGCCACCGGGCGGTGAATCGGCCGGCGCGTTCGATCTTCGGATGGCGCGGGCCTTTGTACTTCTGGTGGGACGGCGCGCCATGCTCGCCGGGCCGCTGGTGGTTGTGACGCACGGCCTGGTGATCCGCGCCATGCTGGCCGGGCCGGCAAATCCTGCGGCCACGTTGCAGGCCAGCGCGCCCATCGCCAATACCGCCGTGACCATCATCGCCGCTGGCCCGCCCCACGCGGTGGAACTGCTCAACTCCACAAGCCACCTGGATGCCGACATGCGGGACGAGCCGCAGGGCATGGCCGGTGGTTAGCTCAAACGAGCCCCGCGCCGCCGACCGGCGGCGCGGGGCGGGTGACATCGGCCCGCGCGGGCACGACGCGCCCGGCCGGCGGGCACCAAGGCCCTGCCCAACCAGGCCCCTGTAGCCAGCCTCAGCTTTTTGCGAGCTTGCCCCCGATCATTTCAGACAGCCAGCCGAACCCCGCGCCGAGGATGATCGACCCGATGGTCGGCACGATCGCATTCATCGGCGACATGTCCTTGCCCAGCAGGATCAATCCGGCCACGGAGGCAAAGCCGTAGACGCCGGCCGGAATGGTGGACAAAATGGGCAGGTGAGCGGCCAGCACAATAGACGCCGCGCCAATGCCGACGGCCACCGGTGCCGCGAAGGCGCCCAGTGCGCCGAGTTGCCCGGCCAGCATCACAGACAACATGCCGACCACCGCCCCGAAGGACATGCAGATGACGGTTTTCTTCAGCCCGTCAGTCTTGCCTCCGTTGTTGTAGAAGCAGGCCCAAGCCACAAAGGCTTGCCAGATCTGAAAACTCATCGCTGCCAGCGGCCCCAGGAATAGCCAGGTCGCCACCACCGCCAGCAGGCCGATGGACATGGTCAGCGCAATTAGCATCGACATCTTGACCTTGTCCCCGAAAAACGTACTCCGTAGCTGATGTTCAAATTCAGCAAACGGAGAAGTGATCATGGGCAAGGAAGACGACACGGCGCATCGCGCGCGGTACACGCTGGAGTTCAAGCTGGAAGCAGTCCGGCTGGTCAAAGGCGGGCAGGATGTG